>JAZOVN010000046.1:0-3089 GCA_045658725.1 Acutalibacteraceae bacterium | reverse complement strand
AATCCCTGTTGAATTTCTTGACCCGTATGTGTATTTCATACCTATCTATACGGTTATCAGCCTTGCTATTTTCTTCTTTGCACGTATGTATCACAGCATCTGGGAATATGTAAGTCTGCGTGAACTTATGAGAACTGCATTGGGCAGTATCGCTGCTTCAGTGATTCACATAGTTCTCATAACCGTTATCTTCGGAAAAATGCCGATATCCTATTACCTTTGGGGTTCATGCTTCCAGGTGCTTTTGCTTCTCGCATCAAGATTTTCATACAGAATCTTCATAGCTTTGCCTCAGGTTTTCGGCACGGATACCGAAACTCAGAAATATCACAAAGTTATGATTATCGGTGCAGGCGACGCTGGAAGAATGCTTCTTGAAAACATTCAGAAAACACGCGCAAACACGGACCGCGTTGTTTGCCTTATTGACGACGACCCCAACAAGCAGAACAGATATTTTGACGGTGTTCAGATTGTAGGCGGACGCGGAGATATCTTCGGAAGCGTTGAAAAATATAAAGTTGACAGAATATATATCGCGATGCCCAGTGCATCAAAAGAATCAATAAGAGAAATTATTGAAATCTGCAAAGAAACAGGATGCGAAACAAAAACTCTGCCCGATTTCTATCAGTATGTCAACAGCGGTATCACCGCAAGTGCCCTCAAGGATGTTTCGGTTGAGGATCTTCTCGGAAGAGACCCTATCAGCACCGATATGAAAGAGGTTTATGACCTCATTGAAGGTAAGACCATCCTTATTACGGGCGGCGGCGGATCAATCGGAAGTGAGCTTTGCCGTCAGGTTGCGGCTCACAATCCCCGAATGCTCATTATTTTTGATATTTACGAAAACAACGCATACGCAATCCAGCAGGAACTCAGTGATAAATATCCCGAACTCAATCTTGAAGTGCTTATCGGCTCGGTACGCGATTCAAGAAGACTTGACTTTATTTTCAAAGAATTCAAGCCCGATATCGTTTATCATGCGGCGGCCCACAAGCATGTTCCCCTTATGGAAGACAGCCCCTGCGAAGCAATCAAAAACAATGTTATCGGTACATATAAAACAGCTTATGCTGCAATGGTAAATAATTGTGACAGATTCGTGCTCATCAGCACAGATAAGGCGGTTAACCCCACCAATATTATGGGAGCAAGCAAGCGTCTTTGCGAAATGGTTGTTCAGGCATTCGATCAGAAAATCAAAGAAAACCGCCAGAGTGAGATCCCCAGAATGTTCACCCATTCCGAAGACGACGGCAATGCTTGTTCTTGCCGTGTTCCCGAAAATGTAAGAACGGAATTTGTTGCGGTAAGATTCGGAAATGTGCTCGGATCTAACGGTTCTGTTGTTCCTTTGTTCAAAAAACAGATTAAAAATGGCGGTCCTGTAACGGTTACCCATCCCGAAATCATCCGCTATTTCATGACAATCCCCGAAGCGGTATCGCTCGTTCTTCTCGCAGGTGCAGATGCCAAAGGCGGCGAAATCTTCGTTCTCGATATGGGTTCACCCGTAAAAATTGATACTCTCGCACGAAATCTTATCAAACTTTCGGGACTCAAACCCGATATTGATATCAGAATTGAATACACGGGCTTAAGACCGGGTGAAAAGCTCTATGAAGAAAAGTTGATGGCGGAGGAAGGGCTCAAAACCACTGCCAACAAGCTTATTCATATCGGTAATCCCATTCAGTTTGATATCGACTTATTCCAGAAGCAGCTTGAAGAACTTATGATTGCGGCTTATGAAAATAGCAACACGGTAAAAGAGAAAGTAAAAGAGATGGTCCCCACTTATAAGACCGAAAAAAGTGAAAGAGGTTAATAACACATGGAAAATATATATTTCAGCCCTCCCGATATTACGGAGGCAGAAATAGAAGAAGTTTGCAATGCACTGCGTTCGGGCTGGATAACCACAGGCCCGAGAACAAAAGAATTTGAACGCAAACTTGCCGAATACTGCGGCACAGAAAAGGTCGCCTGCCTTAATTCGGCAACCGCTGCACTTGAAATGAATCTTCGCATTCTTGGAATAGGCGAAGGTGATGAAGTTATTGTTCCCGCGTATACATACACCGCATCCGCATCGGCTGCAATCCATGTCGGTGCAAAAGTGATATTTATCGACAGCAAGCCCGACTCATTTGAAATGGACTATGACCTTATGGAGGCTGCGATAACCGAAAAAACAAAAGCAATTATTCCAGTTGACCTTGCAGGTATCATCTGTGATTATGACAGGATTTTTGCCGCAATCGAAAATAAAAAACACCTATTTACTCCTTCGGGCAGAATCCAGACTGCACTTGGCAGAATTGCCGTTGTTGCCGACTGTGCTCATGCACTTGGTGCAACAAGAAACGGAAAGAATGCAGGTCAGATTGCGGATTTCACCTCATTCTCTTTCCACGCAGTAAAAAACCTCACAACCGCAGAAGGCGGTGCGGCAACCTGGAAAACCATTGAAGGAATAAGTAACGATGAACTTTATAATCTTTACATGCTTTACAGCCTTCACGGTCAGTCAAAAGACGCGCTTGCCAAAACGAAGGTGGGTGCATGGGAGTACGATATCGTCGGTCCGTGGTACAAGTGCAACATGACGGATATCACTGCTGCAATCGGTCTCAGACAGCTTGAAAGATATCCCTCTCTTCTTGAAAGAAGAAAAGAAATCATTGAGAAATATAACGGAATGTGTGATTCGCTCGGAATAATTCATCTTGACCATTACGGCGAAAATCATTCGGGTTCGGGTCATCTCTACATAACAAGAATTCCCGATATAAACGAAGAAAAAAGGAATGAAATCATAACCGAAATGGCAGAAAGAGGAATTGCCTGCAATGTGCACTATAAACCGCTCCCCATGATGACTGCATATAAAAATCTTGGCTGGAACATTGCGGATTTTCCCAATGCATACACCTTTTACGAAAACGAAATCACCCTTCCCCTGCACACAAAGCTTTCGGATGACGATGTAAAAACTGTCTGCGAAAACTTTGCAGAGATTGTCAAAAAATACATTTAAGGAAGTTGTTTATGATATTGCGAAAATGGAATGATCTTCC
>JAZOVN010000045.1:0-2500 GCA_045658725.1 Acutalibacteraceae bacterium | reverse complement strand
ATTCTCTCCGCTTGCTCTGCAACATTGAGGTCGTGGGTTACAAGAATAAGTGTGATCCCGAATTCTTTGCTGACATATTTAAGAAGCGAAAGAACCTCTCGTCCGCTTTTACCGTCAAGATTACCTGTAGGTTCGTCGGCGAAAAGAATTGAAGGCTTGTTAGCAAGTGCACGGGCAATGGCGATTCTCTGTTGCTGACCGCCCGAAAGTGCTGACGGAAGATGTTCAAGTCTGTCTCCAATTCCGAGAACATCAATAACCTTATTGATATATGCCTCGTCAACCTTTTTCTTATCGAGCATAACGGGCAGAACAATATTTTCATATCCCGTAAGTTCCTGAACAAGGTTATATGCCTGAAAAACAAAACCGAATCGTCTGCGGCGAAGAACAGAAAGCTGATTATCGTTATAACCCGAAAGCTTTTTGCCGTTATAGATAACATCTCCGCTTGTAGGGTTTTCAAGACTGCTCAGAACATGGAGAAGTGTTGATTTGCCAGAGCCGCTGGGACCTGTTATTGCACAGAATTCGCCCTGCTCAAAAGCAACGGTTATTCCGTCAACTGCATTAACAATATTTTCGCCGCTTAAATATTCTTTTCTTAAATCTACGCATTCGATGATATTCATAAAATCGCTCCTTTGCATCTTTGATGAGTTCATTATAAACCACTATTCTTTCAAAATCGTGACAATAACCTTACAATTTCGTAAGATAAGAAAAAATCCGAAGAAAATCTTCGGACTTTACATTTTCAAATTTGCGTTTATCAACGGAAAACACGCTGTAATCTTCAAGCCGTCTTTGCCGTTTTCGGCGGTAACGGTTGCGTGATGTTTTTCAAAAATCGCCTTGGAAATCGCAAGACCTATACCTGCACTTTCGGGTGCGGCATTATCCGCACGGTAAAAACGGTTGAACAAAAGCGGGAGTTGTTCTTTCGGTACTCCGCCGCCGTTATCTTCAATAACAAGCGTGACAGAGCTTTCATTTTTTGAAACGAAAACAGTAATTATTCCGTTATCATCGGTATGTTCACACGCATTTTTGATGATATTTCCGATTGCCTCAATCATCCATTCCTTGTCAAACCGAAAATCTGCCGTGCCGTTTAAAACAAACTTTTTTTCGGGAAACATCGGTTTGAAATTACCGATAATTTCACCAATGATTTCATCAAGACTGTGTTCTGTGAAATCCATTGTATAAGCATCACTTTTGATTTTCTCAAGCTTTAAAAGATTGAAGACAAGGCTCTCCATTTTTGCAATAAGCTGAAGCTCTTTTTCTGTGTAGGGAGTAGGTGTTGAACTCTGCTCCATTTCACAGTAAAGACGAAGTCCTGCAAGCGGAGTTTTAAGCTGCTGTGTAATATCTGCAACAAAATCTGCGTTGCTTTTTGCCTGCGATGCCGAGTTGCTTTTTTCAAGAAGCAACAAATTTTCAAGCTCGGCAACAGCATTCTGAAGGCGTGCAAAATTGCTGTCGGCTGTGCTGTATTCAGCCTTTTCTCCGCCTTCAATGAAGCTTTCGATATTCTCTTTGAGATTATTTATCTGTTTGTTTTTTCTTGCGTTCAATATGATAAAAATGATTGTTGCAACAACAAAAACAACAGTTATACAAATTAAGAAAGGAATCATTTTGAATCCTCCCATCTGTATCCGATACCTCTAACAGTAGCGATATGTCCGCTTCCGATTTTGTCACGCAGACGGCTCATATGAACAGAAAGAGTGTTGTCATCAATGTAGTTTCCGTCGCTGTCCCAGATGTTCTGCAAAAGCTGTGAACGGGTAACGATAATTCCGCTGTTGCGGATAAGCACTGAAAGAATCTGAAATTCCGTTGGCGTAACAAAAATATTTTCTCCGTTTTTTCTGACAGACATATTGAGAGTGTCGATTGTTATATCATCACTATTGTAAACCGTGACAGCCGATGTTCTTCGGAGCAATGCACGGATTCTTGAAAGAAGTTCACGGAGCTTGAACGGTTTTGTGACGTAATCATCCGCACCTGCATCAAGTCCACGCACAATCTGAATCTCATCGTCGCAGGCAGTCAGAAACAGAACAGGAACATTGTTGCCTGCCGCACGAAGCTCGGTGCAAAGTTCAAGACCGTTGCCGTCGGGAAGCATAACATCAAACATAATTAAATTGAAAGAGAAAAACTTCATCAGCTCACGGGCTTTCATACAGTTATCCGCACTGATAACCTCATAACCTTCTCCCTGCAAAACCTCAGTCAATCCGTCACGCAAAAACGAATCATCCTCAACGAGCAATATTCTCTGTTTCATAATTTCACCTGCCTGTGTCAGTTACTTGAATACATTTTCATTATATAAGTTTTCCGTTCTCATTTCAACACAAACAATCTTACGATTTCGTAAGATTATGGAATAATAAATACTGAATTAAAATGGCATTTGTCTTAGCGAGCAATGGATTTGAACGTACAAATCCACAATTTAGGGGTTTTTACCCCTTAC
>JAZOVN010000044.1:0-1818 GCA_045658725.1 Acutalibacteraceae bacterium | reverse complement strand
ATCGAAAAAATTCTTGAAGCAGGACATATTGCACCCACGGGATGTAATTATCAGCCCCAGAGAATTCTTGTAATCAACAGCGAATCTGCACTTGCAAAACTCAAAGAATGCACAAGATGTCATTTTGATGCTACTTGTGCAATGCTTATCTGTTACAACAAAGAAGAATGCTGGACAAGACCCTACGACGGAAATCAAAGCGGTATTGTTGACGCAAGCATTGTTACAACTCACATGATGCTTGAAGCATCGGAACTCGGCATAGGTTCAACATGGGTTATGCATTTCAATCCTTTAAAAATAAAGAAAGAATTTGCTGTTCCCGAAAACTATGAACCCGTGGCACTTCTTGTTATGGGTTACCCTGCAGACGATGCTGTTCCAAACGAAAGACATAATATTTACAGACCGATTGAAGAAACCGTTTTTTATAATGAATTCTGATAAAATAAAAGTAATTATTTCTTGCCTTAACTCAAAATATGTTCACGCTTCCCTCTCTCCGTGGTGTTTACTTGCAGGTGTACGCGAATTTTCAGATAATAAATATGATATTTCGGTAATAGAAAGCACGATAAACGGTGATACCGATTCCTTTGCGGGAAAAATCATTGACGAAAAACCTGATATTGTTGCTTTTTCATGTTACATCTGGAATATCACAAAAACACTTGAGGTTTGCCAATTCATCAAAGAACATCATGATTGTAAAATCGTTCTCGGCGGACCTGAGGTTGAATACCGTTTCAAAGATATACTGGAAAAATATGAATATATCGATTTTGTTCTTTCGGGTGAAGCTGAATGGGTTTTTCCTGATTTTCTTGATAATATCAACAATGATTTAAATCTGATTTCAGGACTGACATTCAGAGATAACGGTGATATAATATCAAATCCGCCGAATGAATATTCCGACGATCCCCCCTCGCCTTTCTGTGAGGATTTTTTCAGAAATCTCAACGGAAGAATTTCTTATATCGAAACGGCAAGAGGCTGTCCTTACCGCTGTGCATTCTGTCTTTCGGGAAGATGTTCATCCCTGCGTTTTTTTGATATAGAAAGAGTCAAAAAAGATATCATCAATCTTTCTTGCAGCGGTACTCAGACAGTCAAATTTATTGACCGCACTTTTAATGCAAATGCAGACAGAGCAAATGAAATCCTGCTGTTTATCAAAGAAAACTACGGAAAAGAAATTCCCGATAATGTTTGTTTTCATTTTGAAATTGCAGGTGATATTTTAAAAGATAGCACTCTTGATATTTTATCATCAATGCCACACGGTGCTGTTCAGCTTGAAATCGGAATGCAGTCTTTCAATGAAGAAACTTTAAAATTAATAAACAGAAAAACAAACACCGTAAAGCTTATTGATAACATCAAAAAACTGATAAGCTTTGAAAATATGCACATTCATATTGATCTTATTGCGGGACTTACGGGCGAAAACCTTGAAAGCTTCATAAACAGTTTTAACATCGGATATTCGCTTAAAGCACATATGCTTCAGATGGGTTTTCTCAAGCTTCTTTACGGAGCCGATATGCGTGAAAATCAGAATAAATATCCGTGTACCTTTAACCAAAATCCGCCGTATGAAGTAACATCAACTCCATGGCTCTCACCAGATGAAATTATAATGCTGAAAAACTGCGAAGATGCAGTTGACAGACTTTATAACAGCGGTCGTTTTTTGCTTACTCTTGAATATCTTACTGACGAAGTCGGAATTTTGCCGTTTGACATTTTCAACAGTTTCGGAAATTCAGTTAACGGCAACAAAATGAGCCTCAGCAAATATGCCGGAAATCTTTA
>JAZOVN010000043.1:0-16299 GCA_045658725.1 Acutalibacteraceae bacterium | reverse complement strand
CGTCTTTGCGTGACGACCCTGTATTTTTATAAATGAAGAATTAAAAATGAATAGTGAATAATTTCGGGTGGGCTCTGCCCACACCCGATTATAATCCGGAGCGACCTTTAATTTTTCATTTAGCATATATTCAGGTAAATTATTCAGTTAAGGATGATAAAAATGGCACTTGTAACAAAAGCTATCAAGGGCACACAGGATATACTGCCCGATGAAGTATATAAAAACCAGTTCATTGAACAAACGGTAATTGATATTGCAAGAAAATTCGGCTTCCGTGAAATCAGAACACCTGTTTTTGAGCATACGGAGCTTTTCCAGAGAGGCGTCGGCGAAACCACCGATGTTGTTCAGAAAGAAATGTATACCTTCGACGATAAGGGCGGCCGTTCAATAACTCTCCGTCCCGAAGGCACTGCAGGTGCGGTAAGAGCTTTTCTTGAACACGGACTTTTCAATGAAGCTCTTCCTCAGAAATTCTGCTATCTTATCAACTGCTACCGCTATGAAAAGCCTCAGGCAGGCAGATGGAGAGAATTCCAGCAGTTCGGCGTTGAAATGCTCGGTGCAGGTGCACCTGCCGCAGATGCAGAGGTAATCTCGCTTGCCAACGAAATTTTTGCATTCCTCGGTGTTGAGGGACTCGAGCTTCAGCTCAATTCAATCGGCTGTCCCGAATGCCGCAAGAAATATCATAACGCACTCAAAGAATATTTTGAGTCAAAGAAGGATGAGCTTTGCGGAACCTGTCTCGGCAGACTTGAAAAGAATCCCATGAGAATTCTTGACTGCAAGAGCCCCGTTTGCTCGGAAATCGCAAAGGATGCTCCTGCAATTCTCGATTATATCTGCGACGATTGCTCGGCACACTTTGAGAGCGTTAAAAAATATCTCGACAAAATGAACATTGAATATGTTGTCAATCCCCGTATCGTAAGAGGACTTGACTATTATACACGCACCGTTTTTGAGTTTGTTTCAACACAGATCGGTGCGCAGGGAACAGTCTGCGGCGGCGGCCGTTATGACGGACTTGTTGAAGAGCTTGGCGGAGCACATGTTCCTTCGCTCGGCTTCGGTATGGGTACGGGCAGACTGCTCATGCTTCTTGAAGCTCAGGGTATTGAGCTTCCCAAACCCTCGGGATGCGATCTTTATATTGCTCCCATGGGCGAAAATGCTTCGTATGAAGCAGCGGCAATCGTTGCTGACCTGCGTGCAGGCGGTATGGGTGCACAGACCGATGTAGTCGGCCGTTCGCTCAAGGCACAGATGAAGTATGCCGACAAAATCGGCGCTAAATACACCATGGTGCTCGGTGACGACGAAATTGCACAGGGCAAGGCAAAGGTAAAGAACATGGAAAACGGCGAGAGCACCGAAATGGAGCTCAACGAATTTGCAGACAGCTTTATGGAATTCCTCGTAAGACAGGAAACCGCAGCCCTCGGCGAATCGCTTAACCTTGTTGACAGCATTGATCTTTCAGGCTTATTGAATTTTTGATTATTCGGATAAAGAGGTAAAATAAATTATGGATTTTATGACAGGACTTAAAAGAACTCACTACTGCGGTGACCTTCGTCTTTCGGATGCAGGCAAAACCGTAACCGTTGCAGGCTGGGTTCAGCGTCAGAGAGACCTCGGCGCACTTATTTTCATTGACCTTCGTGACAGAGAAGGCATTGTTCAGCTTGCGTTTGATGAATCAACCGCAAAAGAAATTTTTGAAAAAGCAGCTTCAGCAAGAAGCGAATATGTTCTCATGGCTCAGGGCGTTGTAAGAGAGCGTTCCGCAAAGAACACCGAAATCCCCACGGGCGAAATCGAAATTGAGGTAACGGATCTCCGCATTCTTGCAAAGAGTGAAACACCTCCCTTTGAAATCATCGAAGACTGTCAGACAGCGGAGCTTACAAGACTCAAGTACCGCTATCTTGACCTTCGCAGACCTGACCTTCAGAAGAATATTCTTCTCCGCCACAAAATCACAAAGATTACAAGAGACTATTTTGATGAAAACGGCTTCATCGAAATCGAAACTCCCATTCTTATAAAATCAACTCCCGAAGGTGCAAGAGACTATCTTGTTCCCAGCCGTATCCACAAGGGCAAGTTCTATGCTCTTCCCCAGTCGCCCCAGCTTTACAAGCAGCTTTCAATGGTTGCGGGCTTCGACAGATATATGCAGATTGCACGCTGCTTCCGTGATGAGGACCTTCGTGCTGACCGTCAGCCCGAATTCACTCAGATTGACCTTGAAATGTCGTTTGTTGATATGGAAGATGTTCTTGCAATCGGCGAAGGCTACATGGCAAGAGTTTTCAAAGAAGCTCTCGGAGTTGATATTCAGCTTCCCCTTCCCAGACTTACTTATAAAGAAGCAATGGAACGCTACGGCAGCGATAAGCCCGACACCCGTTACGGCATGGAAATCTATGACCTGAGCGAAACCGTTAAAAACTGCGGCTTCGGTGTTTTCACGGGTGCTCTTGAAGCAGGCGGCAGCGTAAGAGGTATCACCGCAAAGAATGCTTTCAATATTCTCACAAGAAAAGAAGTTGATAAGCTCACAGAAATGGTAAGAGGCATCGGTGCAAAGGGTCTTGCATGGGCAAGAATCGCAGAAGACGGCACAGTTGCATCTTCATTTGCAAAGTTCCTTACAGAAGACGAAATGAATGCTCTTCTTGAAAAGGCTGATGCAAAGGCAGGCGATGTTGTTCTTATCATCGGTGACGGCAAGAATTCAACAGTTCTTTCTGTTCTCGGTGCACTTCGTCAGGCTGTTGCGAAAAAACTTGACATTATTCCTGAAAAGCAATATAATCTTCTTTGGATCACCGAATTCCCCTTCTTTGATTGGGATGAGGACAGCCAGCAGTATGTTGCAATGCATCATCCGTTCACATCACCCATGGATGAATGCCTTGATTATCTTGAAACCGATAAGGGTTCCGTCCGTGCAAAGGCATATGACCTTGTTCTCAACGGTGTTGAGCTTTGCTCGGGTTCAATCAGAATAACCAACCCCGACCTTCAGGCAAGAATCTTCTCGCTTCTCGGTCTTTCGGATGAAGAGGCACACAATAAGTTCGGCTATCTTCTTGATGCATTCAAATACGGTGCACCTCCCCACGGCGGTATGGGTATCGGTCTTGACCGACTTGTTATGCAGATGCTCGGAAGCGAATCTCTCCGTGATGTTATTGCATATCCCAAGGTTCAGAATGCAAGCGAACCCATGACGGAATGCCCTGCAACCGTTGACGGAATTCAGCTTGATGACCTCGGAATCGCAATCAGCGCAACAGAAGAATAATATATTTGTAGGGGCGGTTCACAAATCGTCCGCACGAATAACTATAAAACAAATTTTCCGAAAAGGGATGATAATAATGGCAAGAGTCTATAATTTTTCAGCGGGTCCTTCAATGCTCCCCGAAAGCGTTCTCAACAGAGCAGCGGCAGAAATGCTCGATTATAAGGGCAGCGGACAGTCCGTTCTCGAAATGAGCCACCGATCAAAGGTGTATGAAGAAATCATTTTCGGTGCCCGCGACCTTTTTAAAGAGGTAATGAATATTCCCGATAACTATAAGGTTATCTTCTGTCAGGGCGGTGCATCAACTCAGTTTGCGGCTATCCCCCTCAACTTCCTCAACGGAAGCGGCAAGGCAGACTATGTTCTTTCGGGTCAGTTCTCAACAAAGGCTTACAAAGAAGCCTGCAAATACGGCGATATCAAGGTTGTCGGCTCATCAAAGGAGCAGAATTTTGCTTGCATTCCCGAGCTTGACAAGGCAAACTTCACTCCCGATGCAGACTATTTCTACATCTGCCAGAATAACACAATCTACGGCACCCGTTTTGCCGAGCTTCCCGACACAGGCAATGTTCCTCTTGTTGCGGATGTATCGTCATGCTTCCTTTCGGAGCCCATGGATGTTTCAAAATACGGCGTTATCTACGGCGGTGCACAGAAGAATGTTGCTCCCGCAGGTCTGACAGTTGTTATCGTCCGTGAAGACCTTCTCGGCAACGCAAGAGATTATACTCCCACTATGCTTGACTATAAAACTCTTGCAGATAACGATTCAATGTATAACACTCCGCCCTGCTATTCCATTTATATGTGCAAGCTTGTTCTTGAATGGATAAAGACTCTCGGCGGTCTTGAAGCAATGAAGCTTCATAACGAAAAGAAGTGCTCAATTCTTTATGATTTCATTGATAACAGCAAGATGTTCAATAACCCCGTCAAGAAGAGCGACCGTTCAATGATGAATGTTACTTTCGTAACAGAGAGCGACGAGCTCAACGCAAAATTTGTCAAGGAAGCAACAGAAGCAGGCTTTGTTAACCTCAAGGGTCACCGCTCAGTCGGCGGCATGAGAGCTTCAATCTATAATGCAATGCCCATCGAAGGCGTTGAAAAGCTTGTTGACTTCATGGCAGAATTCGAAAAGAAAAACTGAGTTTTCAATCAAAATTAATGTAGGGCGGGGGCTTGCTCCCGCCGTTAATCCTTGAAAGGACAGATTATAATGTTCAACATTTTATTATTAAATAAAATCTCCAAAAACGGTCTTGACCGTCTTGATGCAACAAAATTTGCTTGTGCGGATGCAGTTGAAAATCCTGATGCAATCCTTGTCCGCTCTGCTTCAATGCATGAAATGGAGCTCAGCGAAAGCACTCTTGCAATCGCAAGAGCAGGTGCAGGTGTCAACAATATCCCCATTCCTGCTTGCAGCGATAAGGGCGTTGTTGTTTTCAACACTCCCGGTGCAAACGCAAATGCTGTTAAGGAGCTTGTTATCTGCTCGCTTTTCCTTGCTTCAAGAAAGGTTGCCGCTTCACTTGACTGGTGCAAAACTCTCAAAGGCGAGGGCGACAATGTCGGCAAGCTCGTTGAAAAAGGCAAGAGCAATTTTGCAGGTCCCGAAATTCTCGGCAAAACTCTCGGTATTGTCGGTCTCGGTGCAATCGGTGCACTTGTTGCACAGAGTGCACAGGCACTCGGCATGACCGTTATCGCATATGACCCCTTCGCAGCAGGCAAAACAGATATAAAGCTTGTTGAGCTTGACGAAATTTTTGCACAGAGCGATTATATCACCCTCCATGCTCCTCTCAACGACGGCACAAGAGGTATGATTAACGCAGAAACAATCGCAAAGATGAAAGACGGCGTAAGAATCCTCAACTTTGCAAGAGGCGAGCTTGTTGCTTCAAAGGATATCATTGATGCTCTCGCAAGCGGAAAAGCAGGTGCATATGTTACCGATTTCCCGACCGATGAGCAGCTCGGTGCAGAAGGCGTAACAGCTATTCCTCACCTCGGTGCATCAACCCCCGAGAGCGAAGAAAACTGTGCTATGATGGCGGCTGACGAGGTTTCGGCTTATCTTCTCAGAGGCGAAATCAAAAATTCCGTCAACCTTCCCAACACTTGTCTTGCAGAAAGCTATGCAGTGCGTACCTGCTTTATCCACAAGGAAAATGCAGATGATTTTGCGATCAAGGCAGAAGCAGCCGCAAAGGCAGCGGGTGCAAGCGTGACTTCAATATTCACCGCAAACAAGAAGGATATGGGCTATACCGTTATTGATACCGATAAGGCATTTGATGCAAGCGGTGTTGAAGGCGCAATCAGAGTAAGAACGATATAATAATTATGAATTCGTAATTCGTAATGCGTAATTGATACAGGGGCGTCCTTTGGACGCCCGTTTTTGATTGTGTTATAAGGAGACTTTATATGATGGATAAATTCAGCTTCATAAAAGATGAAAAACTGCACAAGCAGATAAAATTTGCAATCGTTATTGACGAAATGAAAAATATTTTCCGCAGAAATCTCATTATCGACGGCTCAAGGCGTGAAAACGATGCGGAGCATTCATGGAATCTTGCAATGCTTGCCATGCTTTTTGAAGAGTACAGCACGGAAAAGGTCAACATTGAAAGAGTGCTTAAAATCGCCCTTGTTCATGACCTTATTGAAGTTTATGCAGGCGATACCTTTGCCTATGATGTGAAGGGAAATGAAGATAAGCTTCAGCGTGAAATCGAATCGGCAAACAAGCTTTTCGGCATTCTTGACCCCGTGCAGGGAGCGGAAATCCGTGCTCTGTGGGATGAATTTGAGGCAAAGGAAACGGCGGAGTCAAAGTATGCCAACGCAATCGACCGCATTCAGCCTCTTATCAATAACTATCTGACAAACGGACACACATGGAAAGAGGGAGATGTTCATGCACCGCAGATATATAAACGCATGGATATCATCCGCACAACAACTCCTGCCCTCTGGCCGATTGTTGAAGGAATTATCAACACCTCAATCGAAATCGGAATACTTAAACCGTGAAGTGATTTTGCATAAAAATACATTTTTCTTGCAGTGACAAAATAATTTTGCATGAAAACCAGCTGTCACATATTGAAGTACGGGATCAAAGGCAGTATAATATAACCGTTGTATACGGAAGCAGACGGTTTCCGTAATTTGAGGAGATATTATAGATATTTTTTCCCGGAAGGAGCGATGACGGCAAGCTATTCAAAAACCAAAGACAGCAAACCTTGGCAGAGAGGTTTGCTGTCTTTTGCTTATGCCGTAACATTATCCGTGATTGTGTTTGTATTTGTTGCGGGGGTTGTGATATGCGAGGTATCGGAAGTGTCATTCATCGGATTTGTGAAGAATTCGGAGATGTCGGTCATCATATCCTTTGCTTCCGTCATGGCTTCGTCGAGATTCTGCATATTGTCGGTTATCTTTCCACCTTCGGCACCGTTACAGCCTGCAAAAAGGCAAAGGGCAGCAAGAGTGACGGCAAGAACTGCGATTGATATTTTTTTCATAAAAATACCGCTCCTTTTGTTTTTGCAATTATCTTGCACAAAAGAAGCGGTATTATTCATTTAATCATGTATTCTTTTTCAATCAGCTTAAGGTCTTCTTCGTATGTTCCGTAAAGACCGACACCCGACCAGTAAGCAATATATCTGCTTTCGTCTGTGATTTCGGTAACATTCTTATTGCCCTCAAAGCTTTCCTTTGCCTTTTCAAACGCAATGTCGCTTGTGTAGAACATATGGGTAACTTCATCTGTTTTGATGCCGTTTTCATAGAAACACACAACATATCTCAGATATTCGTTTGTGCCGAGGAAAGCAACAATACGGCTGTCTTTTTGGGTGATTCCGAGACCTGCAATGATTTTTCCCTGAGCGGTTTCAACCGGACCCTGCTCGAATTCGCCGGGTTTGGTAGGCTCAGCACATGAGGCGAGAGATAAAACCATAAGCAAAGCCGATATCAATGCGATTATTTTTTTCATAAAACCGCTCCTGTTTTACTTTTTGATTTTTTCTTCTTCTTTGGGTTCGCCGATTTCGATGAGATAATAAGCACCGGTCCAGATGATGAGGAAAACGAATGTGAAAATAAGACCGTTCTGGAAGCCTGCAAGAGAGATTGCTTCAATTTTAACAAGGTTACCGATAAGAGAAACGAGCATGCCTGAATCAAGAATATCGGAAACACTGATAATGCCGTTTGTGATAACGGAAGAAGCAGAGCTGAAGCAAGCGGTCATGATTATTGTGCTCACAAGACCTGCACCGCTTGCAGCAAGAACGGGAATTCTTTTGTTGCTGCAGCAGGACCAGATAATGATGAAAAGAGCAATAACAATTACGAGAGCGAGGCATACGCCAGAGGTGATAAGTCTTGCGTTGATAATATCAAAGGCTTTGGGCCATGAGAAATCGGAGTCTTTAGCCATGTCAAAGATGTAAGAAAAGGTATGTTCACCTCTTACGATATCAATGAGATCCTTGACGCTGAGAGTTTCGTGAAGACCTGCATCAACAACGGTTGTTCCGATGCGGAAATAGATGAAATCCATAAGAAGGATTATGGGAAAAATTACCGCAGCAAGAAGTGCGTTAACTATTCTGTATAAAGCGTTCATGTTAAACTTCCTTTCTTATTTCCATGAAGACTTGAGGTCAACTGTTCTGTTGAAAACAAGCTTTTCATCGCTTGAAGACTTATCAACGCAGAAGTAGCCCTGTCTCATAAACTGGAAGGTGTCGCCCTGCTTTGCGTTGCCGATGCCGCCTTCAACAAGGCAGCCTTCAAGAACTTCAAGAGAAGAGGGATTGAGGAAATTAAGATAATTCTCTTTTCCGTCTGCCATGGGGTTTTCGGCACTGAAAAGGCGGTCATAAAGGCGGATTTCGCAGGGAGTGCTGTCTGTAGCGCTGACCCAATGAATTGTGCCCTTGACTTTTCTTCCGTCGGGAGCGTCGCCGCCTCTGGTTTCGGGGTCGTAAGTGCAGTGGAGGCAGGTGATTTCGCCGTTTTCGTCTGTTTCCCAGCTGTTGCAGGTTACGAGATATGCACTCTTGAGACGGACTTCGTTACCGGGGAAGAGTCTGAAATATTTTTTCGGAGGTTCAACCATAAAGTCGTCACGCTCAACGAAAATTTCTCTTGTGAAATGAACGGTTCTTGTGCCGAGTTCGGGCTTGAGAGGATTGATTTCAACTTCAATTGCCTCTGACTGACCTTCGGGATAGTTGTCGATAACAACCTTGAGAGGACGGAGAACAGCCATTGCACGGGGAGCGTTTTCATTAAGATTATCTCTTACGCAAGCTTCAAGAAGACCGTAGTCAACAACGCTGTCTGCCTTTGAAACACCGATACGGTTGATGAACTCACGAACCGCTGCTGCAGGATAGCCTCTTCTTCTCATACCGCTGAGAGTAATCATTCTGGGGTCATCCCAGCCGTCAACGGTGCCGTTCTGAACCATTGCAAGGTTATATCTCTTGCTGGTTACACAGTAGTTGAGGTTAAGACGGGCAAATTTAATCTGTCTGGGAGGCTCTTCAAAGCCGATTTCCTTGATAAACCAGTCATAAAGAGGTCTGTGATTTTCAAATTCGAGAGAGCAGAGAGAATAGGTAACGCCTTCTCTTGCGTCTGAAAGGGGATGTGCGAAGTCATACATGGGATATACGCACCACTTGTCGCCTGTCTGATGATGGGTGACATGAGCGATTCTGTAGATAACGGGGTCACGCATGTTGATGTTGGGTGAAGACATATCGATCTTTGCACGGAGGGTTTTTTCGCCGTCTGCAAATTCGCCTGCTGTCATTCTTGCGAAAAGATCAAGGTTTTCTTCAACCGAACGGTCACGGTAGGGGCTGTTTTTGCCTGGCTCTGTAAGGGTTCCTCTGTATTCTCTGATTTCGTCAGCCGAGAGGTCGCAGACGTAAGCCTTGCCGTTTTTGATGAGCTTGATTGCACATTCATAAATGAAGTCAAAATAGCTCGATGCATAGAGCACCTTGTTCCACTTGAAGCCGAGCCATTCGATATCGGTCTTTATTGCATCAACATATTCAACATCTTCTTTTGAAGGGTTGGTGTCATCAAGACGGAGATTGCATTCACCGCCGTATTTTTCGGCTGTGCTGAAGTCGATGCAGATAGCCTTTGCATGACCGATGTGAAGATAGCCGTTGGGTTCGGGCGGGAAACGGGTCTGGATGCGTGAATTGACGCCGTTTTTAAGGTCTTCGTCTATAAAATCATGTATAAAATTTGATGTGGTATTGAGTTCGTCCATTGCGGATACTTCCTTTCTTTAGCTGAGGTTTTCGAGTGTTTTCTCAAGTCTTGATTTTATTTCATCCTCACCGAGAAGATTCATGATTGAATAAAGGTCGGGAGTATTTTTTCTTGAAGTGAGAGCGATTCGTATTACGGTTGAAACATCGCCGACATGACCCTTGAAGGCTTCGGGATTTTTCTTGTATTCCTTGACATTCGGGGTGAAGCCGAGAGGCTCGCACATATCCTTGATTCTTGCAAACCATTGATCTTTATCGTCAGCAAGCGAAAATTCGCCGAGATATTTTTCGATTATTGCCGAAGCATCCTCTTTTGAGATGTTTTCGGGCATTGTGTAATCGGGAGTGTAAAGCTCGTTATAAAGATATGAGAAATAATCCTTGACCTCATTCCATTTTGCAATGTCTTTTCTGGGCTTGGGATTTTCTCTGTCGATGTTGACAGCCGCAGTTGAGAATCCGGGATCTGCCGTGAAAAGATTGAAGAAATCGGGGTCGTATACCTTTGCCCATTCCGCAATGTTTTCATAAACCTGAGCGGCAGACATAACGGAAATAACATTTTTGCTTACATCGTTGAGCTTGATGAGGTCAAAAAGGCAACCGCTTGAGCTCATCTTTTTGAGATTGAAGGGGAATTTTGAGATATCTTCCTTCGGATTTGCTCTTCTCCAGTCTTCAAAGTTTGAGTTGAGAAGGGTGAGAAGATATTCGAGCACGCTTTCCTTCGGGAAGCCCTGCTCAAAGAAATAGCTGACGGCAGCTTCGGGGTCTTTTCTCTTTGAAAGCTTGCGTTTGTCGCCAGTTTCTTCGTCTATCTTGAGCACCTGAGGAGTGTGAGCATATTTGGGAAGCTTGAATCCGCAGGCTCTGAAAAGCTCGATGTGCTTGGGAACGGATGAAATCCATTCTTCGCCTCTGATAACATGAGTTGTTCTCATAAAATGGTCATCGCAGGCGTGAGCGAAATGATAGGTGGGAATTCCGTCGGATTTGAGAAGAACTTCATCGATTATGTTTTCGGGCATTTCGATTTTGCCTCTGATAACATCATCAAAGACTATTTTTCCGTCGCTTCCCGATGAACGCAGACGGAGTACCCATTGCTTGCCTTCTGCAAGATTCTTTTCGATTTCTTCAAGGCTGAGGTCACGGCACTTTGCCCATTTTCCGAAATAACCCCAGATAAGAGCATCGCCCTGTTCCTGTTCCTTGCGAAGCTCGGAAAGCTCGTCTGCCGTGCAGAAGCAGGGATATGCAAGTCCTTTTTCAACAAGGCTCTTTGCAACTGTCTGATAAATTTCGGCACGCTTGCTCTGGGTATAAGGTCCGTATGCACCCTTTTCGGTGCCGAAGCCTGTTACGCCTTCGGTGAATTCAACGCCGAAATAATCAAAGCCGTTTACGATTGCGGAAACACCGTCGTCAATTTCACGCTTTTTATCTGTGTCCTCGATTCTGAGGAAGGAAACACCGTTTGTTGTCTGAGCGGTGAGCACATCAACAAGTGCACTGAAAAGTCCGCCGATATGAAGATAGCCTGTGGGTGACGGAGCAAATCTTGTTACTCTTGCACCTTCGGGAAGCCCTCTTTCGGGATATTGCTCCTCATAGTAATCGGGAGTTTTGTCAATGTGAGGAAAGAGAAGTTCCGCTAATTTTTTATTATCCAAAACATACACCTCTATAAAAATAATTATACCCTATTATTATTACAGAAATTATCGTAACTATCAAGAGAAATTTTTAATTTTTTTCATTTATATTGCAGTTTTTTTCGGATTTATGCCCTGATTGGAATAATAATCCCCCGAAGCGGCAAAAATAAGGGTGAGATTTAATAATGAAGAATTAAAAATGAATAATGAAGAATTTCGGGCGGGCGTTGCCCGCACCCGTTTTAAATCGGTCATAGGCAGAGCCTATCCTTGATTTTTCATTTTTCACTTTTCATTATTCATTTGAAAAGAGGTTTTATTTTTGAAAAAGAAGCTTAAAAAATACCCTAACATCTATCTTGCCCTGTTTGTTTGTCTTATTGCGGTCGGTATCGGCTCGGTTGTGGGACTTACAAGCCGTAACGAAAGCGGCGGAACAGAAGATTTCAGCCGTGTAACCGTTCAATGGAGCATTGAAAATGAAGAACCGCTGACGGATAATGCGAATATCGGCATCAGCGGTATTGCAGATGAAAGAATTTATACCGTTCCCGAAACAACGGAAAAAATCGAAGAAAACAAGCCGTATTCGGGTGATTTTGCCCTTCCGATGGGTACGGATATTATCAAGGATTTCAGCAACGGCGAGATGGTGCAGTCAAAAACCATGGGCGACTGGAGAGTGCACAGCGGCGTTGATTTCGGCGGAAGTGCAGGGAATAAGGTTGTTGCGGTTGCCGACGGAAAGGTGACAGCCGTTTATGATGACAGCTTCTGGGGTACGGTTGTTGAAATTGATCATGGTAACGGCATGACAGCGAGATACTGCGGTCTCAAAAGCGGAAGCTGTCTGCCCGAAGGAAGCGAAGTCAAAAAGTATGATAAAATAGGCTCTCTCGGTCATATTCCCGTTGAAATCAGCGATCCCGACCATCTTCATCTTGAAATCCTTATCGACGGCGAAACCGTTGATCCCCTGAAAGCATTGAATAAAGTCGGAGAAAATTAATTTGTAATTCTTAATTCGTAATGCGTAATTAAAGGATAGGCTCCGCCTATGAACTATTATATAAATGGGTACGGGCGAAACCCGTCCTTCATTGCGAATTAATCTATGTGATGGCGGCTGTCATTTGTTACCCGGCTCCCCATGGATGCGGATTTTGCCGACACCACCGTTTAACGGCAGCCGCCTTGTTTTTGATGAGGATAAATACCCTCAATCCATTCTATGCCGATGAAAAAAATCGGGTATAAAATAAATTTAAAAAAGGGCTTTACTTTTTGGGATTGTTGTGATATAATCCCTTTTGCACATGCCCGATTCTCGGGTTGCGGAGTAAACCTCAACGAGGTGATCACCTGCCGCATTCTGGGTTCCGTGGCAAATAATTAAATGAGGTGAAAGAAAATGACACAGGCAGAAAAGACCGCAATCATGCAGGAATATGCTCTTCACGAGGGCGACACAGGTTCACCCGAAGTTCAGATCGCTGTTCTCACAAAGAGAATCAACGACCTCACCGAGCATCTCAAGGTTCACAAGAAGGACCACCACTCAAGAAGAGGCCTTCTTATGATGGTTGGTCACAGAAGAAACCTTCTTGCATACCTTCAGAAGGTTGACATTGAGCGTTACCGTTCAATCATTGCAAGACTCGGTATCCGTAAATAATTTCAACAGTAAAGCAGGCAGGAACAAATCTCTTGCCTGCTTTGTGTCGTTTTAAAAGACGGATTAATCTGTTAAAACGCTAATCCGTTAAAACTTTAAAGCGGCATCGAAAACGCATCTTTCAGGCGGCTGATTTCCCCGGTTTTAGCGGTAAATCGAGCATTTAAATTTTAATGAATGAAAAACTAAAAATGAATAATGAATAATTTCGGGCGGTTTTCACCCGCACCCGTTTTAAATCGGTCATAGGCGGAGCCTATCCTTGATTTTTCATTCTTCACTTTTCATTATTCATTAAATAAATGTTGGATTTATTGCTAAACCCAAGCCTGCCGCCTGTAGAAATATAAAAATACAGAGAGGTAAAATTATGTTTTTTGAAGCTTTCAAAAAGTACGAAACAGAAATTGCAGGCAGACCTTTTGTTGTTGAAGTAGGCAAAATGGCTCAGCTTGCAGGCGGCGCATGTCTCGTTCGCTACGGCGAAACCAATGTGCTCTGCTCAGCTACCATGGCAGCAAAGCCCAGAGAGGGAGTTGACTTCTTCCCTCTTTCGGTTGACTACGAAGAGAAACTCTATGCAGTCGGCAGAATCCCCGGCTCATTCCAGCGCCGTGAAGGCAAGGCAAGCGAAAAGGCTACCCTTGCATCACGCGTTATCGACAGACCTATCCGTCCTCTTTTCCCCAAGGATATGAGAAACGATGTTGGCGTTGTTGCAACCGTTATGTCAGTTGACCCCGATTGCCAGCCCGAAATCGCTGCAATGCTCGGTGTTTCAATCGCAATCTCAATTTCAGAAATCCCCTGGGACGGCCCTGTTTCTAGCGTTGTTGTAGGTCTTGTTGACGGTCAGTATGTTATCAACCCCACTCTTGAGCAGAGAGCAAAGAGTGATATGTATGTTACCGTTGCTTCAACAAGCGAGCTTGTTGCTATGATCGAAGCAGGTGCAAACGAAGTATCAAACGATGATATGTATGACGGTATCATGTTTGCACACAAAGAAAATCAGAGAATCGTTGAGTTCATCAATCAGATCAAGGCTGAATGCGGCAAGGAAAAGGTTGATTTCCCCTCAAACGATCCCGATCCCGAAATGTACGAAGCAATCAAGGATTTCGCAATCGAAGATATCCGTTTTGCTCTTGATACAGACGATAAGAGAATCCGTGACGAGCGTCTTAAGCCCGTTTACGAGAAGGTTCATGAGAAATTCGATGAAATCTATCCCGAAATGGAAGTCAAGATTGAAGAATGCCTCTACAAGGTTCAGAAGTATGTTGTCCGCCGCTGGCTTCTTGATGACGGCAAGCGTGTTGACGGCAGAGGTATCAACGAAATCCGTCCTCTTAACGCAGAGGTAGACCTTCTTGACAGAGTTCACGGCTCAGGTATGTTCACCAGAGGTCAGACTCAGGTGCTTTCAATAACAACTCTCGGACCCATGAGCGATGCTCAGCTTCTTGACGGTCTTGATGAAGAAGAATCCAAGAGATATATGCACCACTACAACTTCCCCTCATATTCGGTTGGTGAAACAAAGCCCTCAAGAGGCCCCGGCAGAAGAGAAATCGGTCACGGTGCACTTGCAGAGCGTTCACTCATCCCCGTTCTTCCCTCAGTTGAAGAATTCCCCTACACAATCCGTGTTGTTTCCGAAGTTCTTTCATCAAACGGCTCAACCTCACAGGGCTCCGTTTGCGGTTCAACACTTTCACTTATGGCAGCAGGTGTTCCCATCAAGGCTCCCGTTGCAGGTATTTCATGCGGTCTTATCACCGAAGGCGACCGCTTCATGACAATGGTTGATATCCAGGGTCTTGAAGACTTCTTCGGCGATATGGACTTCAAGGTTGCAGGTACAAAGAAGGGTATCACATCAATCCAGATGGACCTCAAGGTTCACGGTCTTACTCCCGCTATCATCAGAGAAGCTCTTGATAAGACCTACACAGCAAGATGCTATATCCTTGATGAAATCATGCTTCCCGTTATCTCAGAGCCCAGAGCAGAGCTTTCAAAGTGGGCACCCAAGATGCTCACAACAAAGATTGATCCCGAAAAGATCGGCGATGTTATCGGTAAGCAGGGCAAGGTTATTCAGAAGATCTGTGCTGAATGCAACTGTAAGATTGATGTTCAGGAAGACGGTAACATCTTCGTTTCATCAACAGATATCGACGATGCAAGAAGAGCAATCTCAATCGTTGAAACAATTGCAAACGATCCCGAGGTCGGTGCAATTTATAAGGGCATCGTAACCCGTCTTATGAGCTTCGGTGCATTCGTTGAAATTGCTCCCGGCAAGGAAGGCATGGTTCACATCAGCCAGCTCGATGTAAAGAGAACAGAGAAGGTTGAAGATGCTGTTACAGTCGGCGACGAAGTTATCGTTAAGGTTCTTCCCAAGGATGACCAGGGCAGACTCAACTTCTCACGCCGTGAGGCACTTATCGAGGTTGAAGGACTTGTTCCCGAAAACACAGTATCGGATGCTCCTAGAAAGCCCAGAAGAGATTTCAAGGGCGACAGAGGCGGCAGAGCACCCAGAAGAAACGACCAGTAATAATAAACCACCGTGGAAATCAATCCACGGTGGTTTTTTGTATGCTGTTATTTAGTTCTTTTCCAATGGAAGAGGTATTGCTGGGCAATGCCTCTGACTCCGTTTATGCATTCGGGAAGTCCGTCGGGATAATCTTCGGCAAGAATGCGTTTTACCCACACATCAATCGGGAAGGCATCAACCTTTCCGCAGCCGTAAAGCAGGGTGCACTGTGCAACCTTTTCTCCCACGCCCTTGATTTTTATGAGTTCATCCCTGCCCTCGTCAAGGCTTGTTTCGTCAAGCAGGATTTTTTCAAAATCAATTTCGCCGCCCGCAACCTTTTGTGCGGCATCAATTATATATTTTGCACGGAAGCCTGCTCTTATCGGTGCAAGACCTTCAATTCCTGCCGCCGCAACCTTTTCGGGAGAAGGGAAGGAATAATCGTCACCGCCCAGATGCTCACCGAGAAGACGGCAGAGACGGTCAACAATGCCTTTTATGCGTGGAATATTATTGTTTTGCGAAATAATAAACGAGCAGAGAGCCTCCCACGGCTCTTGGCGGAGAAGTCTTATTCCGTAGCATTCGTCAACAGCTTTTTCAAGCTGACTGTCGCATCTGAAACGCTCACACAGAGCATCATAATTGCGGTCAAGGTCGAAATAGGGAATCCAGATTTTTTCAAAATCCTCTTCGCTCGTGCCGATGAATTCAACACCGTTTCCGGTCTGTCTGAGAGTGAGCGGTTT
>JAZOVN010000042.1:0-17234 GCA_045658725.1 Acutalibacteraceae bacterium | reverse complement strand
CCGCCGTTTTTGATAATTTCTTTGAAAAGTGCAGGGAAATTTTTAAAGCTGAAAAGTTTTTCGGGGTCTTTAAGCTCCTGAGTGATATTGACTCCCCTGTCAACCGAAGCACTCTGCCAGAATTCAACCGCTTCATCAAAGCAATCTGAAACTATAAACGCTCCGTTGATTGAGCCGACAGAAACACCCGCCACAACAGAAAATTCAATTCCGAGTTCACGCATCGCCTTCCATGCTCCGAGCTGATAGGCTCCTTTTCCGCCTCCGCCCGCAAGAACAAGACCGTATTTCTCCATTTTCTCATCTCCGAAAATTTTACTGTTATTATTTTACCATTTTATGCTCACGATGTAAACAGATGTCATAAAAAGTTAATTAATTGTTGACATATTTATATATTGATTATATCATTAAATATAACAATTATTGTACGGGCAGTAAATATTGTCTGTATGTGAAAGGAATAAAACCTATGAAGCTTCCCTCATGCGTTGAAAAAAGAATGGATGAATATTGCTCCGTTATCGAAAAATACAGTCCGAAGCTTGCAAAGCTTTACCGCAACTGCTATCCCAACACCCTTGAAACCGCCACCGAAATGATGGATGACGGCTCGGTTTTCGTTCTCACGGGTGACATTCCCGCAATGTGGCTCCGCGATTCCACTGCAGAGGTTTCGCACTACATCCCTCTTGCAAAGGATAACGAGGATATCAAAAATATAATAAAAGGCGTTATCAGAAGGCAGAGAATGTATATTTCGCTTGAGCCTTACGCAAACGCATATAAAAAAGAACCAAACGACCACAGAGAATTCGACGATTATCCCGAAAACCATCCCATCGTATGGGAAAGAAAATATGAGATTGACTCTCTCTGCTACCCCATCCGTCTTGCTTATCTTTATTGGAAAGCAACGGGAGATAATTCGATTCTCGGCGATGATTTTATTGAAAGCACAAAAACTACGGTTGACCTTTGGAAAACAGAGCAGCATCATTCCGAAAAATCGCCATACAGATTTACAAGAAACAACTGTCCTTATCAGGATACACTCCATAATGACGGCATGGGCGAACCTGTTGAATATACGGGCATGACATGGTCGGGCTTCAGACCGAGCGACGATGCATGCAGATACGGTTATCTTGTTGCATCAAATATGTTTGCGGTTGTTGCTCTCGGATATCTTGACGAGATGCTGAAATCCGCATATCCCGAAGAAAAAGAGCTCATTGAAAAATGTGCTGTTCTCAAATCGGAAATCAAAAAAGGCATTGATGAATTTGCAGTTGTTGAGCATGAAACCCACGGCAGAATCTATGCCTGCGAGGTAAACGGCAAGGGCGATTACTTCCTTTTTGACGATGCAAATGTACCGAGCCTTCTTTCCGCACCCTATCTCGGTTTCTGTGCATATGACGATGAAACATATCTGCGTACACGCAGCTTTATCCTCAGCAAGGATAATCCCTATTATTATGAAGGTAAGTTTGCGAAAGGCGTCGGAAGCCCTCACACTCCCGAAGGATATATCTGGCACATCGCCCTTTCGATGCAGGGTCTGACTGCCACAGACCCCGACGAAATCAGAAGCATTCTTCATATGCTTGAAACTACCGACGGCGGCACAGGCTATATGCACGAAGGTTTTGATGCAAATAATCCCGACACATTCACAAGAAGCTGGTTCAGCTGGTCATGCGCTCTTTTTGCAGAGCTTGTTGAAAAAGCAGTTGATAAGGAGATAATAAAATGATTACAATGAATCTTTACTACGAAATGAAGCCCGGCAAAAAACATGAATTCATCGAAAAAATCTATGCTCTCGGAATTCCTCAGGCAACTCAGCAGGAAAACGGCTGCATCGCCTATGATTTCTTTGAATCGCCCGATAAAGATATTGTTTTGCTGATTGAAAAATGGGAAAGTGCCGATTGTCTTCCCTCTCACACTCAGCAGGATCATTTCAAAAAGCTTATCGAAATGAAAAATGATTATGTAATTTCAACCGCCTGTGAGAAATTTGAGTAAATTTTAAAAATAATAAATTTTTTTCAAAAAAGACTTGAAAAAAGAAAAATATTGTGGTAATATAATACCCGTTCGATACGAGCGTACTATTATGGCCCGGTAGTTCAGTTGGTTAGAACGCCAGCCTGTCACGCTGGAGGTCGACGGTTCGAGCCCGTTCCGGGTCGCCATTAATATTTTTGCTGCTATGGCTCAGGCGGTAGAGCGCATCCTTGGTAAGGATGAGGTCGGCGGTTCAATTCCGCCTAGCAGCTCCAGAAAAAGCACTTCCTTTTGGAAGTGCTTTTTTCAATGAAATAAATTATATTCTGACTTTAAATTCATTGAAGCTTAAAGGTTCAATGAATTTCTTGTTTTTTCTGAAGCACTTGAAGGTAATGCTAACATTTGTTATAATATTATATATTTGTAAATCTGAAAAGGAGAATTTTTCTGTGAAATCAATAACAGCATTTTTTATTTCAATTGCATTATTTTTTCTGAGCATTTTTACTCCGGAATTACCCGCACCGAAAAGCGATGCGGAGCTTGAACAAATTGCATCAATATGTCAGAAACACGAACTCGGTGACAAGCTTTATGTTATTGATGTTTCCGCTTTAAAAGAAGACGGTGCAAAGCACACGGCAATCGCTCTTCAGGGCATCGTTGCCAAAACCAAGCCGTGTATTTTCATCCGCAACAACACTTATTGCAACAAATATCTTGATAAGGTTTCCGAAAGCGGAATCGAGGTTGTTTTCAACGATGAAAACGGAAATCCGTGGACTCTTCCTTCGCTTCTCAACAAATTCAGGGAATATATATCCGATTCGGGTTATGTTCTTTACAGAGCAAGCGAAAAGGCTGAAGGACTTAACGCCGCAACCAACCTTGCCGCTCTCTACGGATGGCTTCCCGTTCCCGAAAACCTTGAACAGCTTGCGATTGATGCAGGTCTTACTCTGAAAGAAGATTTTTCCGATGACACCTACAATCTGATGTTCCAGTGGAACTTCTTTGAAAAGCACAAGGAAGAATTCAATTACGGTGCGGTTATGAGCCTCAGATATTCTGCCGAAGGTCTGCGTGACCTTGCAATTCAGCAGGGATTCTATACATTCTATATTGATGATGACGAGGACACAAATCTTCTCAGAGGCAGAGTCATGCAATATGCAGGTGACAATGTTCCCGTTCTCGGCTGGGTTAAATATGAGGTAGCGTTTGTCAGACAGGCATCCGAAAACGGCAATATTGCCATCCCCTCAGACCACAGCCACAATCTCAGCTATCTTTCATCGTTTGAATGTGAAATTCCTCAGCAGAAGCGTGTTGCAAAGGATTACACCGATGATACAAAGCATTACTGAGGTCTTGTTATGAGTGACGGCGACAACATTCAGTGGATTCAGAACGGCTATGCAGAGTTTTATCAGAAGCAGGCTCTTAAAAATCAATTTCCCGTAACCTGGTCATTCCCTCCCCTGCTTCAGGAATTTTCGTCTGCAACGGTTAATCAGGTTTATTCCGATTCATCCGAAAACGATTATTTTATCGCAGGCGTTTCGGGTGCAGGCTATATTCATCCCACCGAATATCCGTTCAAGGCTCTTGCAGGATTCACAGACCTCACGGCAATTTCAATGAAGCGAAGCATGCTTGAATATGTTCAGATTCTTGACGGCACTCCCGAAAATGAATATGAAGAAAAAGTTCTCACCGACAGACTTGAATATTACGCAAGATATAATAATATCAAGGGCGGTGTTGTAAGCCTTGACCCCGACAGATACGCAGGCGGTGAGGGCAGAATTTGGTTTGTTAACGATAAACCCTTCATCACCTACCGTCTTTCCCTCTGGCACCCTGACGGTGAAGGTGCAACGATGACAAACGAATGGCTTGACAGTCAGGCGGAAATTGTTAACAGCTACCCTGCTGATATGAATTCAATCAACGGCTACAGCGTTATCAACATTCACCCCTGGACAGTCAGCATAGAAAATCTTGCATATTTCGTAAGTCAGCTTGATGATGACATTGTTCTTGTTACTCTTGATGAACTTATGGCTATGATCGAGAAGAATGTACCTCATCAGAATGCAAAAGCGGAGAACTGAAATGAAAACCGAACTTAATATAATCGCTCACATCCGCACGGATTTTTCAACAAAATTCGGCATTCCCCGTCAAAGCGGACTTGTTGACGAGCTTGAAGCAACAATAATATTTGAACCCGAATACCGTAATCCCGATGCACTCAGAGGTCTTGATGAATACACTCATCTCTGGCTTCTGTGGCAGTTTTCGGAGTGCATTGACAAAGAATGGACTCCCACCGTTCGCCCTCCGAGGCTTGGAGGCAACAAAAGAATGGGCGTTTTTGCAACCCGCTCACCCTTCAGACCCAACCCCATCGGACTTTCATGCGTAAAGCTCCTCGGAATTGACAAAACGGAAAAATACGGCTGTGTTATCCGTGTTTCGGGTGCGGATTTGCTTGACGGCACTCCGATTTATGACATAAAGCCCTATCTTCCCTATGTTGACTCACATCCCGATGCAAGCAACGGCTTTGCTCTTGACGAAAAAAGCGGCAGACTTTCGGTTGAAATCCCCGAAGAAATCATAAAAATAATACCGCCCGAAAAGCAGGCGGCATTGAAGGCTGTTCTTGCCCAGGATCCGAGACCGGGTTATCAGGATAATCCCGAAAGAATCTACGGCATAGAATTTGCAGGATTTGATGTGAGATTTACGGTTGTAAGCAATTTGTTAACCGTAACAGAAATCAAAAGGATATAACAAAACCCCCGAAACTGATGTTTCGGGGGTACATCTTGCCAAAACAAGTTTTTTGGCAAGATGGTGGCTGTTGAGAAAGGAAGCTGAATGTCGTTTTCTTCGCTTGAAGGTGTATAAAGATACATCGAAAAGCGAAAAAACGGCAAATAAACAAAAACCAACACGGCGGGATGTAGGCATCCCGCCCTACTTTTTCTACTGCTTTTGCAGGCCGTCGGGTCGCCTACACCCCTACATTTATTTCGTTTATGGTTCAGCGACTTTATCGACAGTCAAAAACCCCCGAAACTGATGTTTCGGGGGTTAACTTTAATTATTCTTTACCCTTGATGATATCATTGATCATGATATAGAACTGGTCATCTTCAAAGCCGTTGTCTGACTTGGGAGCGGTGTTTGAAACGCTCGAAACTTCATTTGAGCTGTTGTTATTTGATGAACCAAAGTTGGGGATTGTGGGAGCGCCTGCGGGTGCTGAAGGTGCTGCGGGTGCTGCAGGCTTTGCAGCGGGAGCAGCGGGTGCTGCAGGAGTAGCTGCGGGTGCTGCAGGCTTAACTGCTGCAAGGAAGGGATTGGTCTGAACGGGAACTGCGGGCTTTGCAGGCTCTGCCTTCTTTGAATCGAAGCCTGTTGCAATAACAGTAATAACCATTTCATCGTCAAGGTCGGGATCGAATGCGATACCCCATGTGATGTTTGCATCCTCATGTGCCTGAGCGGTGATGATTTCTGCTGCATTTTCAACATCTTCAAGGTCAACATCGTCTGATGCGGTGATGCTGATGATAACACCCTTTGCACCTGCGATTGATGTTTCAAGAAGAGGACTTGAAACGGCTGCGTTTGCTGCTGTTTCTGCCTTATCCTTGCCCTTTGCTCTGCCAACGCCCATGTGAGCGTAACCTGCATCCTTCATGACGCTTGTAACATCTGCGAAGTCGAGGTTGATGAAGCCGGGAACCTTGATAAGCTCTGAAATGCTCTTGACACCCTGAAGAAGAACTTCGTCAGCTTCTGCAAATGCTTCTGCAATAGTCTTCTTTCTTTCGTCAAGTGCACGGAGTCTGTCGTTGGGAATAACGATAAGGCTGTCAACATGCTCTGCGAGCTTTGCGATACCTTCCTGTGCCTGAACCATTCTTCTGCGGCCTTCAAACTTGAAGGGCTTTGTTACAACGCCGATGGTGAGGCAGCCCATGTCTTTTGCAACCTGAGCAATAACGGGAGCCGCACCTGTGCCTGTGCCGCCGCCCATACCTGTTGTTATGAATACCATATCTGTGCCCTTGAGAGCATCAGCAATGGCGTCTCTGCTTTCTTCTGCGGACTTTGCACCGATTTCGGGCTTACCGCCTGCACCCTGACCGTGAGTTGACTTTTCACCGATCTGGATTTTGTGGGTAGCTTTTGAGTGAACGAGAACCTGCTTATCTGTGTTAACTGCGATGAATTCTGCACCGAGAACACCCTGAGTAATCATGCGGTTAACTGCGTTTCCGCCGCCGCCGCCGACACCGATAACCTTTATCTGTACCGCACTCTCAAAATCATTATCAATTTCAAATGCCATGTGGTTTTACCCCCTGTTGGATTTATTATACCGTAAAAAATTAGTATTAAACAGAATTATATTACCATACATTTATAAAAAAAACAAGAACAAATTAAAAAAACATCCTGAAATTGCAGGTTTTTTTACAATTTATATATAAATTACCCGAAATTCTGCCATATAAGGCAAAATCTCGGGTAAAAATCAGTTATTCTTCATTGTTTTCTGCGGTTGTTTCTTCGTTTTTCTCGGTTGATTCAGGTTTTTCCTCTTCCCATTCTCCGCCGTTGAAAATAACAAGTTCTTTTATATCGTCGGGGTCAGAAGGATTGAAATATGCCTTCTTGGGAACGGTAAGATTAACCGTGCCCGACTGTGTGAGTGAAATTGCATTTTCTTCATTGATAACACGCTGACCGAGCGAAAGCTTTGCGGGAATTTCGCTGCTGTCACCGAGATTGAGAACTATTCTGCCCTGATAAATGAGATAGATTCCGCTTCTTGACGAAACATCAAGAAGGTCGATATCTTTTATTTCGTTATCTGCCACAGCTTTGGTGATTTCAAGAATAAGCGAAAGGGTTCTGTCACCCGTTTCAGCATTCTCATCATCACCCGTATCCTCATTGATGAACGCAAGCACTTCACCGATATCTGATTTAACGGGAACCGCACCTTTTATAACCGTTATTCCCTCGGGTACTTCGGGAGCATATTCAAGCACCTTCATATCACCGTCAAGCATTGCATATGTTCCGTTTGAAAGAGCAAGAGCATATGCCTTTTCGGTTGAACCGACACGGATAACAATACTGCTCGGAAGCTTTCTTGTTATTCTGACATCATCGGTATACGGAAGCGTTTTTTCGATGTTTTCTTTCGCCTGTGCAATATCGGCAAGAATAAGGCTTTTGCCTTCTACAATACCGCTTGCGGCAACAACCTCTTCAATGGTGTAAGGTGCATCGCCCTCAACATCAAATGTTCTGACCCTGAAAGCCGCAAAAACTATAATGGGAGTAACAATAAGGCTTATCGCAAGAATAAAGCCCGTTACAACAATTGCAATTCTGAAGTTTCTTTTTCTTTTGAGTTTTTTGACTCTGAGTGCACGCTCTTCGGGAGTGAGCTGTCTGCCCTGCCCCTGATATCTTTCTCTGTCCATCTTCATTCCACCGTTTTTACTGATTCTTCAATCTCTTTATATCCGCACCGAGCAGAGAAAAACTTTTTTCAATCGCTTCGCACCCTCTGTCGATGTGATGAATATTCTCTATAATACTTTCGCCGTCTGCTCCGAGAGCGGCAACTGCAAGAGCACTTCCGCCGCGAAGGTCGCATGCCGAAACCCTTGCTCCTTTCAGGCGTTTCACGCCCTCAACAACTGCGATACAGCCGTCTTCAACCCGTATATCCGCACCCATTTTCACAAGTTCGGGAACATGTCTGAAGCGGTTTTCAAAAATCTTTTCGGTAATAACGCTTGTTCCGTGAGCTGTTGCAAGCATTGCGGTAATCATCGCCTGCGAATCAGTCGGGAAACCGGGATAGGGCATAGTACGCAGATTTTTAATTCTCTGAAGCTTTTCGGGTGCACCGATAATAAGCTCACTGTTCTTCACCGATACTCTGCATCCCGACGCTTCAAACACGGTTATCACGGGCAAAAGGTGCTCTTTGCAAACACCGTTAATTGCAATTTTTCCTCCCGTGCATGCCGCACAAGCCATATATGTTGAAGCAACAATACGGTCGGGAATAACCGTATGTTCGGATGAATTCATCCGCTCAATGCCGTTGATTCTGATAACACTCTGACCTGCACCGCTTATCTTTGCACCGCATTTATTAAGAAAATCCGCAAGGTCTTTTATTTCAGGTTCTCTTGCGGCATTGGTAATCACCGTTTCACCTCTTACACGAAGTGAAGCAAGCATGATATTTTCGGTTGCACCGACGCTCGGAAATGCGAGCACGATGTGCTGCGCACAAACACCTTTTTTTGCTCTGCATTCAAGAACTCCGCCGTTTTCTGATATATCAACACCCATCCGCCGAAGCGATGACAGATGAAGGTCAATCGGTCGCAATCCTATTTCACAGCCGCCCGGAGGTGTCAGCCTTGCCATGCCGAATCTTGAAATCAACGCTCCGAGAAAAATAATCGAAGAGCGCATTTCACGCATCATGCACTCGGGAATATCATATCTGCACGCAGCGGAAGCATCAACAGTAACAGTATGCCCTTCTCTCTTTATCTTACAGCCCGTATGCTCAAGAATTTTCAGAGCCGCCGTTATATCCGTCAGCACGGGGCAATTATGTATCACACTTGTGCCGCCAACTGCAAGCGTTGCCGCAAGTATGGGCAATGCACTGTTTTTTGAGCCCTGAAGGTTAATTCTGCCGTCAAGAGCTTTGCCGCCGCTGATTATCAGTTTTTCCATAATCCACGCTCCTTTGAACGCATCGAACGCTCTGTTCCATACTATTCAATAAGAGCTGACTGTGTGAATTTTATTTCATTATTTCACAAAGGGTATCGTAAATTCTGTCTGTTGCATCAATAACAGCCATTTTCTTGGCGTTCACGCCGATTTCTTCAAGCTTTTTCTTATCTTTAAGAAGTCCGTTCACACGCTCCGTGAGTGCATCTGCGGTAAGATCTTTTTCTTCAAGAATTTCAGCCGCACCGTTCTCCACAAGTGCCATCGCATTGTGGAACTGATGATTTTCTGTTACATAGGGTGACGGGATAAGTATCGAAGGCTTGCCGAGTGCCTGAAGCTCGCTGAGAGTGCTTGCACCCGAACGGCAGACAACAAGGTCAGCCGCCGCAAGGCACTTGGGAATATCGATATATTCAACAATTCTCACATGAGGATTTGATTTGAGATCAACGCCGCTTTTTTCAAGTTCTGCTCTGAAGCCTTCCGCATTTTTTCCTGTTGCATGAAGGAACACACAATCGTTATCTTTATACTTATTGATAATAAGTCCCATAACCGCATCATTGACGGGTTTTGCACCGAGGCTGCCACCCATTGAAATTATAAGCGGCTTGTTACCGACCTCAAGCTCTGCCCTTGCAAAATCTCGGTCACCTTTAAGGATATCCCCTCTTATGGGAAGACCTGTTACAACGCAGGGATTTTTCGGCTTCATATACTGCTCCGCCTGCTTTGCCGTGAGCATTACTCTGTCAACCTTGCCTGCAACCGCCTTATTGGCAACGCCCGGATAAGCATTCTGTTCATGGATCGCGGTAGGGATACCCATTTTTGCCGCAATTCTGAGAACGGGTCCGCTGACATATCCGCCGTAGCCGATAACAAGGTCAGGCTTGAATTCTTTGATTATCTTTTTAATCTGCGAGGATGAACGCAGAAGCTTTTTGACGGTATTGATATTATGCTTTATTGCTTCACCCGAAAAGCTTCTCCAGAAGCCGCTGATTTCGATTGTTTTAAGCTCGTAGCCTGCCTGAGGAACAAGCTTTGCTTCCATTTTATCTGCTGTTCCGACAAAAGCGATTTCTGCTGTGGGATGCTTTTCTTTTATAAAACCTGCCGTACCGAGTGCGGGATTGATATGACCGCCCGTACCGCCTGCGGCAATAAGGATTTTTTTGTTATCAAACATTTTTCTTCTTCCTTTCGCTGTTTCTTGATATTGAAAGAACTATTCCCATTTCCAGAAGCAGCATAACAAGTGATGTGCCGCCGTAGCTGAAGAAAGGAAGGCTGATACCCGTATTGGGAACGGTTGCCGTTACAACCGCAATATTCAGAGCCGCCTGCAGACCGACCTGAAAGCTGATACCCATTGCAAGCATCGCTTCATATCTTGTTCTTGCTCTGAGACCGATTATAAATCCTCTTGCAACAAGAAGGATGAAAAGCGCAATTATGATTAATGCACGGAAGAAGCCGAGCTCTTCACAGACAACCGCAAAAACGAAATCGTTCTGGGGTTCGGGGAGATACATATGCTTCTGCTTTGAATTACCGAATCCGAGACCGAAAAGTCCGCCCGAACCGATTGCATAAAGAGACTGCTGACTCTGCCAGCCTGAGCCTCTTGTTTCTTCACGGGTAAGTTCTTCTCCCGTGAGAAGCTTGAGCCAGATTTTGACTCTTTCGCTTGCATAGCCTTCAAGAAGTCTGTCAGCATTCATAACAAACCATATTACAGCAACGAAAATTCCGATGCCTATAATCACATAAAATGCAGGGTGAATTTTTACTCCGCCGAAATATATTGTTGCAACGCCGATTCCGAGAATAAGAAGAGTTCCCGAAACATGATTTTCCGCATAAACAAGTGCACAGAAAACAAGAACAAATGCCATGTAAGGAAGAAGCATCCACCAATGCTTTTCAACAAGCTTATGATATCTTTCCATGCTGAACGCAAGGAACATGACCACCGCAAGCTTTGCTATTTCAGACGGTTGGAATGAACCGAGACCCGGCACCCACATCCATCTTTTGAACTGTTCCTTACCCGGTATAACATAAGGGTCAATGAGAACATACACAAGAAGCAGGAATGCAAATATCATTATAACGGTTGATGCATCTCTGAAAACATCAGGTCTGACAAATGAAACGAGAAACATCAGAGCCAATCCGAGAACGGCAAATTTAATCTGATTCTTAACATAGTAATACGGGTCATTATCAACCGTCACGCTTGAATCATACCATGCATTGACATAGCTTGCGGAAAACATCATTACTATTCCGACCGCAAGAAGCGCAATAACAAGAGTTAAAAAAGTTATATCAAAAGGGGCTGCAGAAAAGCAGTCCTTAATCTTTTTTCTGCCCGTAAACAAATCACGGATAAGATAAAATATCCCGAAATGGGCAAGCAATTCTTTTTTCAAGCCTTATTCTCACTCCTTTTTATTCTTTTAAACTATATATCCGCCGTAATACATAACGGCAGCGGCAGCAACTCCGCCGAGGATATTGACTGCCGAAAAAACCAGAGTGATTTTCTTTTCACTCCAGCCGCACATTTCAAAATGATGATGAATCGGTGCCATTTTAAATATTCTTTTGCCGCCCGAAACACGGTAATAAACAATCTGAAGCACATCGGAAAGACCTTCGATAACATAAACTATTCCGACAAGCAGAAGAATAACAGGGCAGCCGATTGCATAGCAAAGGGCAACAACCATTCCGCCCAGAAACATCGAACCCGTATCGCCCATAAATACCTTTGCGGGATTTTTGTTCCACAGAACAAATCCGAGGCATGCACCTGCAAGAGCGGCAGATGCCATTGAGAAGCCGAAAAGACCTTTTAAAGCGGCGATAACTCCGATTGACACAGCGGCAATAAGAGTTACACTGCCGCAAAGCCCGTCAATACCGTCGGTAAAATTGACGGCGTTTACACTTGCGTAAATAACAACTATTCCGAAAATCCAATAAAAAAATCCGGTTTCAAGCGTTCCGACAAACGGAACGAACATATGCGGCATGCCCTGCATCCCCATATAAAGACTTGTGAGATAAGCAACGCACACAAGAAGCTGTAAAAGCGTTTTCTGCTTTATTGTCAGCCCTAAATTGCGGTGTTTCACGGCTTTGATGTAATCATCAATAAAGCCGATAAAACCGAAGCCGAGAGCCATAAGAATTCCGCTCCACAGCTTCGTATACATTTCTGAAGGAATAAGACTTCCTGCGGCGGTTATATCGCCGCCCATGAGCTTATCCGTTATAACTGTCAGAAGAATTGCCGCAACAGTACCGATAATAAACATCAGTCCGCCCATGGTGGGTGTGCCCTGTTTTCCGATATGCCATTTCGGACCGATATCAAGAATAGTCTGACCGAATTTAAGCTTGCGGAGCCACGGAATCATAACAAATCCGAGAACGCCTGTTATAACAAGACCTGCAATGCCTGCGGTCAGAATTGCTGCTGCGGTATTCATATCCGATATTTCCTTTCTCAGTTCAGAGCTTCGTAAACGGAATAAATAACATCCTCAAGCTTCATTCCTCTGCTTGCTTTGAAAAGAACGGCATCCCCTTCTCTGATGAAGTCAGAAAGCTCTTTTGAAAGCTCCTGCTTATCGCTGAAGCTTCTGACAAGCTCAACACCGCCGTCTTTTGCTCCTTTTGCGGTTTCAACAGCACGCTCTCCGTAAGTAAAAACAGCATCAATTTTATTTTCAGCCGCCTTTGTGCCGACTCCGTAATGAGCATCCCTGCTCACCTCACCGAGTTCAAGCATATCACCGATAACCGCAACGGTTCTTTCTGCATTAAGACCTGCAAGCACGGCAAGCGCCGCCGCCTGCGAATCGGGGCTTGCATTGTAGCAATCCTCGATAAAGGTTATTCCGCATTTTTTATTGATTCTCTGACGCATTCCTGCAGGAACATAGTTTTTCAGAGCGTCAAGACCCTGCTGAACACTTATCCCGAACTGCATTCCTGCCGCAACGGCAGCCAGAGCATTATAGACATTATGACGGCCCGGGAAGGGCAGGCTCACCCTGCCCGAACCGCCTGCGAAACCGACCGACACCTCGGTTTCGCTTTCTTTGGAGGTTATATCGAATGCCTTAAAAAATGAATTAACATTTTCAATTCCGTAATAAATTACGGGATGTTCATCAGCTTTGACGGTAACAAGCATATCGTCATCGCCGTTGAGAATAACGGGTGCATCTGCCTTCATTCCGTGAAGAATTTCAAGCTTCGCTTTGAGAATACCTTCTCTTGAACCGAGCTTTTCAATGTGCGAAACACCGATATTGCTGATAATTGCAACATCTGGCTTTACAGCCTTCGTCATTCTCGATATTTCATCAAATCCGCTCATGCCCATTTCGATAACTGCAGCTTCATGAGTTTCATCAAGCCTGAAAAGAGTAAGCGGAACACCGATTTCGTTGTTGAGATTTCCTTCGTTTTTGAGGGTGTTATATTTTGAGGACATAACCGCGTGGGTCATTTCCTTGGTTGTTGTTTTTCCTACACTTCCCGTGATTCCGATAACGGGAATATTGAACTTGCTTCTGTAGTGACCTGCAAGGTCAAGAAGTGCAAGACGGGTGTTTTTAACAAGAATCTGCTTGTCACCGAGTCCGCAGTCCTTTTCGCAGATAACGGCACTTGCACCGCTTTCAACAGCTTTTTTTGCAAAATCATGACCGTCAAAATTCTCGCCCTTAATGGCAATAAACAAACAGCCCTGAGTTATTTTTCTTGTATCGGTGCAGATGCATTCATAGCTGCCTTCAAGCACGGTTGAGGATTTTACCGCTGCCGCGGTTTCCCTGAATGTCATTGGAATCATTTATTCTCTCCGACCTTATCTGAAAGTATTTGAGCAACAACTTCTCTTTCGTCATAATGGATTTTCCCGCTTGCAAGAATCTGATAGGTTTCCTGACCTTTACCTGCGAGGATAACTATATCCCCTTCCCTTGCCGATTCAAGAGCTTTTCTTATTGCACCCGTGCGGTCACTGTCAACAATAACCTTTGCACCGTGCTTTCCGATGCCTGCCGTGATATCTTCGATAATCGATTCGGGGTCTTCGCTTCTGGGATTATCGGAGGTTATAACCGCAATATCCGAAAGCTTTGTTGCAATATCACCCATAATGGGTCGCTTTGTTTTATCTCTGTCACCGCCGCAACCGAAAACGGTTATAACTCTGCCTTCGGTTATTTCACGAACGCAGTTGAGCACATTTTCAAGTCCGTCGGGGGTGTGTGCATAGTCAATTATTACCGTATAAGGTGTTTCGGTGGGAACAATTTCCATTCTGCCGGGGATACCCATGCATTCCGCAAGAGCATCAAGCACTTCTCTGAAATCCATGCCCATTTCAACAAGGCATACCGCCGCACCCATTGAATTATAAACAGAAAATTTTCCGGGCACGCGGAATTTCACTCTGCCGATATTGGCATTGCTTACAAGCTCATATTTAACACCCGATGCCGCAATTCTGATATTTTTTGCGGAATAATCGCAATTGTTGTTTTCGACCGAGCAGGTAACAGCCCTGCAATTTGTGCCTTCAACCATTTCCCATGCCGCTTCATCGTCAACATTGAGAATCGCAACATCGGAATTTTCAAAAAGCATTCGCTTTGCGGCTTTATAGTTTTCAAAAGTACCGTGATAATCAAGGTGGTCTCTTGTAAGGTTGGTGAAGATTGCGGCATCAAAATGAACACCGTCAACTCTTCTCTGGTCAAGTGCCTGAGACGAAACCTCCATAACGCAGTATTCGCATCCGCATTCCGCCATTTCATTGAAAAGACCGAAAAGCTCATAGCAATCGGGAGTTGTCAGCACCGCAGGATATTCCTTATCGCCCACGATGTTTTTAACCGTACCGATAAGACCTGTTTTGTGGCCGAGTTTATCAAGCACTGACTTAATAATAAAGCAGGATGTTGTTTTTCCGTTTGTGCCCGTAACACCGATTATTTTAAGTTTTCTTTCGGGATGTCCGTAAAAAGCGGCACAGATTTTTGCATATGCACTTCTCGTGTTTTCAACAAGAATCTGATTTTTGAGACCCAGATCCTTCTGCACAACAACCGCCGCTGCTCCCTTTTCAAGGGCTTCAGCCGCCTTTGTGTGTCCGTCAAAGCGTCTGCCTTCAATGCAGATAAAAATGCATCCTTCACAGACCTTTGCGGAATTATCGGTTATAAAAGTAACCTCTTTATTTTCAAAGTCCCCGGTTATTCCGAGTTCCTTTATAATTGCATCAAGCACCATCTTTTGTCCTCCGTAATAATAGCAAAAAGAATTATCCTGCGTAATCATCGACACCGACATTGGATTTGAAATAAACCGTTATCGTTTTGCCGTATTCAACTTCCTCACCGGGCTCTATGCTCTGGTCATATGAGGTAAGCTCGCCCGCATTAAGAGCATTGCCCGAAATTTTAATGTTAAGCCCTGCCGAGAGAGCATATTTATTTGCCTGAGAAACCGTCATCTGTCTTAAATCGGGAACGGTAACCGTCAGTCTTTCCGCCTCTGCTTCCGTGTAAAGCACTACAACTCCATTCTGAGGCATAGCCTGATTATAGGCAGGCATCTGGCTGAGAACAGTTTCGCCTTCGCCGACAACCTTGACTTCAAAGCCTTCGCCGACAAGCATTGCTTTTGCATCGCCAACGGAGCTTCCTACAAGATTGGGGGCATTGGTATCAAGAAGCTCAAGCTCCTTTTCATTGTATCTGCGTTCAACGCCCATATATTCAAGCGTTTTTTCAACAACCTGAGCCGCAACGGGAGTACAAATCTGACCGCCGTTAATCTGCCCTACAGGTTCGTCAACAAGAATAAGAACCGCAATTTCGGGATCATCCGCAGGTGCGAAACAGCCGAAGGAAGCAACATATTCGCCCTTCTTGCCGAGCTTCTGTGATGTACCCGTTTTACCTGCCACTCTGTAACCTGCAACATATGCGTTTTTACCGGTACCCGTGGTAACAACAGCTTCCATCATATCCGCTACGGTTGCGGCTGTCTGCTTTGAAACAACCTGTCGTCTGACAATCGGCTGAGTTTCGTTTATAACATTGCCGTTTTCATCAAGCTGTTTCTGAACAACATAGGGAGTCATGAGATTGCCGCCGTTTGCGATTGCACTGATTGCGGTTACCATCTGAATAGGCGTTACCTGGAATGACTGACCGAATGAAGAGCTCGAAAGCTCAACTATTCTCATATCTTCAAGTGCATGGTAGTTTACACCTGCAACGGGGGTATTCTCTGCAGGAAGGTCAACTCCCGTTTTTTCGGTAAATCCGTAAGCTTCGAAATATTCATAAAACTTTTCAATGCCGAGCTTCTGACCGACTGTAATAAACAGCGGGTTACATGAATTCATAAGACCCTGCTTGAGATTCTGTGTTCCGTGGCCGTCTCTCTTATGGCATTTTATCGTTCTGTCGGATACCTGAATTTTACCCGAGCAGGTATATGACATATCTGCTGAAACCGCATTTTCTTCAAGTGCCGCAGCAGCGGTAACAATTTTGAAAACCGAGCCAGGCTCATAGGTATCGCTGACAAGGAAATTTCTCCAGCGAGAATAAAGAAGATTATATTTTGCTTCGGAACGCTCTGTTTCATCGGGATATTCTTCTTCAAGCTGCTTTGTTTCCGCTTCGGTGAGCTGTCTGGGTTCGTTAAGGTCGAAATTCTGCATAGAAGCCATTGCAAGAATCGCTCCCGTATTGACATCCATAACAACGCCGTGAGCGCCTACGCCCTTTGAATCAACATAGACCTGCTCAAGCGAATCTTCAAGATAACGCTGGATTACCTCGTCAATTGTGAGCACAAGCCCCGTTCCCTGAACGGCATCATAAACCGTTTCAAATTCCTGACTCATAACATCGCTCTTGCCGTTCTGAGCGGTGATTATTCTGCCGGGAGTGCCCGTAAGCACGCTGTCATATTTAAGCTCAACTCCGAGTGTTCCTTCGTCATCCGTTCCGGTAAAACCGATAACATTTGAAGCAAGAGTGCCGTAAGGATAATAACGCTTCACATCGGGTTCAATACCGATTGCCGAACTGTAATAAATACGCTTTTTGACATTTTCGAGGGTTCCGTCATCGTTTTCCTCTATAACCGTATAGGAATAATATCCGTTAAGAAGCTCCGATATCTTTTCCTTTTCCTCAAATTCAACCTTACGCTTTATTGTAAGGTAGTTATAACTATTTTTATCAGCCTTGGCTTTAATATCCTCAAGAGAAATACCCGTTATTTCAGAAAGCTTTCTGCAAAGGTCATTCTAGAAGTCTTCGTTTTCTATCTGATTGGGTCTGATAAGTACTTTCCAG
>JAZOVN010000041.1:0-12207 GCA_045658725.1 Acutalibacteraceae bacterium | reverse complement strand
ATCCCGAAAGACCCTTCGTAACAATCCTCGGTGGTGCAAAGGTTGCTGATAAGCTCAACGTTATCGAAAACCTTCTCAACAAGGCAGATACACTCATCATTGGCGGCGGCATGGCTTACACCTTCCTTGCACCACAGGGCTATGGCGTAGGTAACTCACTCCTTGACGAATCAAAGATTGATTACTGCAAGGATATGCTTGCAAAGGCTGAAGCAAAGGGCGTTAAGATTCTTCTTCCCGTTGATGTTGTTACAGCAGCAGGCTTCCCCAACCCCATCGATGCTGAAATCGAAACAGCAGTTTATGCAGCAGATGCAATTCCCGCAGATGTTGAAGGTCTTGATATCGGACCCAAGACTGCAGAACTTTATGCAGATGCAGTAAAGAGTGCAAAGACCGTTGTATGGAACGGACCCATGGGCGTTTTCGAGAATCCCACTCTTGCAGCAGGTACAATCGCAGTTGCAAAGGCTCTTGCTGAAACAGAAGCAGTTACAATCATCGGCGGCGGCGACTCAGCAGCTGCAGTCAACACTCTCGGCTTCGGCGACAAGATGACTCACATCTCAACAGGCGGCGGCGCATCACTCGAATTCCTTGAGGGTAAGGCTCTTCCCGGCATCGAAGCAGTTAATGATAAATAAATTTTGCGATATTTGACTTTCTCTTTCGCTCACATATCCTGATATGCTACGCTCACTGCGAAAGCCAAATCTCATCAAAATTTCTGTTATCATTAATCAATAAATTTTTGTATGAATAGTAATGATGTATTGCCGAAACGCAAATCAATCCGTTTGAAGGGATATGATTATTCTTCAGTTGGTTCATATCATATAACAATTTGCACCAAAGACAAAGAAAAGCTTTTCTGGAACACCGTAGGGGCGACCTCAGGTCGCCCGCAAAATGATTATGTGTTATCGGAATACGGTGAAATTGTTGAACGCGAAATACGGAAAATTGAGAATATTTATGATGCGGTAAAAGTTGACAAATATGTTGTCATGCCGAACCATATCCATATGCTCATATCAATTGTGTCCGATGAATTCGGGCGACCCAAGGTCGCCCCTACGATATCGAGGATAGTTCAGCAATTTAAAGGTTCTGTCAGCAAACAAACAGGGTTCAGCATATGGCAAAAAGGCTATATTGACCACATCATCCGCGGTCAGGCTGATTATGACGAAACATGGCAATACATTGACGAAAATCCGTTGAAATGGGTTTTAAAAAAAGACGAAAGGATGTAATAAGAATGGATAAATCACTCCGCAGACCTGTTATTGCAGGTAACTGGAAAATGAATAACACTCCCGAGCAGACAAAGGCTCTCATCGAAGCTATGAAGCCCCTCGTTGCAGATGCAGACTGTGATGTTGTTATCTGCGCTCCCTATATCGACCTTTATGCAGCAATGGAAGCTGCAGCTGGCTCAAACATCATGATCGGTGCTGAAAACTGCCACTGGGCAGAAAAAGGTGCTTTCACAGGTGAAGTTTCAGCTGAAATGCTCAAGGCTGCAGGCGTTCCCTATGTTATCATCGGTCACTCAGAAAGAAGACAGTATTTCGGTGAAACAGACGAAACAGTCCGTGACCGTGTAAGAGCTGCTCTCAACGCAGGTCTTAAGGTTATCCTTTGCGTTGGCGAAGTTCTCAAGGAAAGAGAACTCGGCATCACTGCAGAGGTTGTAAGACTTCAGACAAAGGTTGCTCTTTCAGGTGTTTCAGAGGCTGAACTTGCAAATATCATCATCGCTTACGAACCCGTATGGGCTATCGGCACAGGTCTTACCGCTACTCCCGAGCAGGCAAACGAAGTTTGTGCTGTTATCCGTGCTCTTATTGCTGAGCTTTACACAAAGGATGCAGCTGATAAGTTTGTTGTTCAGTACGGCGGTTCAATGAACGATGCAAACGCAGCAGAGCTTCTTGCTCAGTATGATGTTGACGGCGGTCTTATAGGCGGTGCATCACTTGTTGCAGAAAAGTTTGCAGCTATCGTTGCAGCAGCTTCAAAATAAAAATGTTCGATAGGGGTCGGCTTCGACCCCTATATTTTTGAAAGGATTGTTTATTATGAGCAAAAAACCCGTTCTTCTTTGCATTATGGACGGTTTCGGCAGAAACGACAGCGATTACGGTAATGCAATTGTTGCTGCAAAAACTCCCAATCTTGATAAAATCATGGCTGAAAACCCCATGACATATATCGGTGCATCGGGCATGGATGTAGGTCTTCCCGACGGTCAGATGGGTAACAGCGAGGTTGGTCATACAAATATCGGTGCAGGTCGTGTTGTTTATCAGGAGCTTACAAGAATCACAAAGTCAATCAATGACGGCGATTTCTTTGAGAATGAAGCTCTTGTCGGTGCAATGGAAAACTGCAAAAAGAATAATTCCGCACTTCACCTTATGGGTCTTCTTTCAGACGGCGGTGTTCACAGCCACAACACTCATCTTTACGGACTTCTTGAGCTTGCAAAGCGTAGTGGAGTTGAAAAAGTTTTCATTCACTGCCTTATGGACGGAAGAGATGTTTCCCCCACATCGGGCAAGGATTTCCTTGCAGAACTTTACAAAAAGTGTACTGAAATCGGTGTTGGCGAAATTGCTACCGTTGAAGGCAGATATTATGCAATGGACAGAGAAAGAAAATTCGACAGAGTTGAAAAGACTTATGTTGCAATGACAAAGCTTGAAGGTCCCAAGTTTACCTGTGCTTGCGAAATGGCTGAAAAGTCATATGCAGACGGAATTACTGATGAGTTTATTGTTCCCTGCGTAAGCGAAAAGGCTGAAGCTGTAAAAGACGGCGACAGTGTTATCTTCTTCAACTTCCGTCCCGACAGAGCAAGAGAAATCACAAGAGCTTTTGTTGACCCTGCTTTTGACGGCTTTATAAGAGAGAAGAAACTTGACCTTTTCTATGTCTGCATGACACAGTATGAGGCTGAAATGCCCAATGTTGAGGTTGCTTATAAACCCCAGAGAATTGATATGCCCATCGGTGAGGTTTTCAGCAAGCAGGGCATGAAACAGCTCAGAATTGCTGAGTTTACAAAGTATGCACATGTTACATTCTTCCTCAACGGTGGTGAAGAAACTGTTTATGAGGGCGAAGACAGAATTCTTATTGATTCTCCCAATGTTGCAACCTATGATATGCAGCCTGAAATGAGTGCGTATATTGTTACAGATACTCTTCTTGAGAAAATTGAAGCAGATATGTATGATGCAATTGTTCTCAACTATGCAAACTGCGATATGGTCGGTCACACAGGCGTATTCGAGGCTGCTGTTGCAGCGGTTGAAGCTGTCGATACCTGCGTAGGCAAAATCTGCGATGCAGTTTCCGCAAAGGGCGGCGTAATGCTTATCACAGCTGACCACGGTAATGCAGACAAGATGTATGAGCCCGACGGTTCACCCTTCACCGCTCACACAACAAATCCCGTTCCTTTCGTTGTTGTCGGTTACGATTGCAAGCTTAAGGAAAACGGCGGCAAGCTTTGCGATATCGCTCCCACAATGCTTGACATTATGGGCATCGAACAGCCTGCTCAGATGACAGGTGAAAGCCTGCTTGTTAAATAAAACACGTTAAGTATCAAACGGGTGGTCATTGACTGCCCGTTTTTTTGATGGTTTTTCTTATGGAAACCTGACTTAATCCGACAAATGTATTTATGCGGCATAAACTCAAAATAAAAAATTCTTAATGATTTATTATGAATTTATTAAATCTGTTGACAATTGCTTTGCCTTGCGATATCTTTTAGGTAAGAAAAAATACAAAGGGGTTAGGAAAATGAAAGTATCAAGAAAATTAATCAGCTTAATTCTGCTTTGCAGTGTGATTTGCTCAGGCGGATGCGGTAAAATCCAGTCAGAACCCGAAACAACGCAGTCTTTATCCGAAACTGTAGAAACAACAGAACTTTCAACGCAGGAGCCCGTTAAGGAAAGCCTTGCAAGAACTGTTGAAGTTGAATATGGCGAAGAAAAAGCTGTTTTTGAATTCAATGATAAGGGTCTTATTGTTTCAGAAAAAAACAGACCGTATGGTGATTCTGATGCTTATTATTTATATGATAACGAAAACAGAATAGTAGAAATCTCATATGCTCATTATGATGATGCAGATTATGAAGTATATGAGAGAGTTACTTATGAATATAATGCAGATGGAAAACTTGCAAAGACTTCCACATATAACCTGCCCGAAAATGAACTTACGGATTACTGCGAGTATGAATATGAAAACGGAAAGCTTATAAAAAAAGTTTTTCATGAAAAAGTGCAAGGAGAAATCGTTTACACTTATTCCGAGGAACTTCATTATAAAGAAACAGGAGAAGGTACCGAAATTAATTTCAGAAATGTTTCAAATGACGGAAGTGTTGGCGAAAGCACATCAACATATGATAAAAACGGAAAACTGATTCGTGAGGACTATCCTGGTGGTCCCGGCAGTACTGAATATATATATGATGAAAGCGGAAATCTCATCAAAGAGATTTACGGCTATAATGAGCAGGAAGCTGTTTATGAATACGAAGACGGTGTCCTTGTAAAAAAGATTTGGATAAAAGACGAATTTTTATCTGAAGAATACAATTGCGAAGGCAATTATACGGAATATAAATATTATGATAACGGCAATATAGTTGCTGTTTATTGGTGTGACAAAACGGGAGCAACGGAGGAAATTAATATCGATGCAATTCCCGCAGTCAAAGGAAATTTTGCGGAAATAACCGAATTCTGAAATTTGAACTAAAGTTGCATAAATCAAATCACTCTGCACACTTTTATAGTGAAGGCAGGGTGATTTTTTTGATTCTGAAAAGAAGAAAATTCATTAGGATAATATCATATCTCATTGCACTTTGTGTTATTTTTGCCGCATCGGGAGTTTTTACCGCAAGAGCAAAATCGGATTATGAAAGCACTCTTGAAAGGGTGCGGCTCGAAGGTCTTGCATCACTTACGGAGTATTCAAGAGAAATCAGCAGCGGACTCCGTCTTATGGCGGTTTCATCGGATGATTCGCTTACGGACAGCTCTGCATATGTCAGCACAAGAGCGGTTGGTGCGATAAGCAGTCTCGGATGTTTTGACAGCGAAAAATCATATAATCTCAACCGATTTTTCAGCGGACTGTATGATTTCGCCGAAGATTTTTTGGGTAACGAGGAAAGCCGACGCTCGGCGGTAAAGCTTTCGGATTATGCTCAAGAGATTTATTATCACCTCAGCGACCTGACAAATGCGGTTGTGAACGGAGAATATTCGATGACAGAATATAAAAGCATTTATCAAAAGCCCGAAGTGCCCTGTTTTGAGGATGAACTTGATTTTTATAACGGTAAAGAGGATGAAATTTTTGAAATTATCGCACCTGCCGCAACAGACGTGAAGAATTATGCTTTTCTTGCGGGAAAAGATACTGTTTCCGCTGAATATGCCATGCAGAAAGCGGGCGATGTTACAGGTATTCAGCCTTCAACATGGAGAATTGCGGAAAACGGCGGCAGAACGGATTCTTATTCGTTTACCTGCGGAGATACCCGTGTTGATATCAGCAAAGCAGGCGGCATAATATACGGTATTATAAATCCTCAGCCGTTCGGAACGGCGGTTTATTCTTCAGCAGATGCACTTAAAAAAGCCGCAGGCTTTCTGAAAACCTGCGGCTTTGATGATATGAAAACGGTTTATGAAAACATCGGCGAATTCACCGCGTTTTTTGTTTTTGTGCCTGAAATAAGAGGTGTTTTGCTTATGACGGCTAAAACCGAAATTGAAATCAGTCTTGTTAACGGAAAAATAACTTATTTTGATGCGTCGGAATTTTTAGAAAGATACCGCACCGATGTCGGTACGGCAAACGGAATTCCCGATATTACGGATTTTCTGCCATACGGACTTACTCCCGAAAAAATTTCAGTATGTGTTGCGGATATCAACGGAAGGGAAAAGCTGTGCATTCTTGCGGTATGTCCGTTTGAGAAAGGCAATGTCTATATTTTTATTGATTATTACAGCCTGAAAACAATAAAAACCCTGATAGCGTGAACTGTCAGGGTTTTGTGTCGATATCAATTATTCATAAATGGGATAGCGTTCACAGATTTCGTTAACGCCTGCCTTGATTTTTTCTGCACTGTTTTCAAAGTCTGTTGCACAAAGATAAATGAATTCCGCAATCTTATCCATATCCTCTTCGTTAAGACCTCTTGATGTTACTGCGGCTGTGCCGAGACGGACACCGCTTGTTACAAAAGGCTTTTCGGGGTCGTTAGGAATTGCGTTTTTGTTTGCTGTGATATAAACTTCATCAAGTCTGTGCTCAAGTTCTTTGCCTGTGATGCCTGTTGAGCGAAGGTCAACGAGCATGAGGTGGTTATCCGTACCGCCCGAAACAAGATTGATGCCTCTCTTGGTAAGACCGTTTGCGAGTGCGGCAGCATTCTTGATGATGTTTTCCTGATAGGTTCTGAATGAGGGGTCAAGTGCTTCACCGAAGCAAACTGCCTTTGCGGCGATGACATGCATAAGAGGACCGCCCTGATTGCCGGGGAAGATTGCCTTGTTGATTGCGGGTGCAAGCTCTGCGGTTGAGAGAATAAGACCGCCTCTGGGACCTCTGAGGGTTTTATGGGTTGTGGTTGTTACGATGTCGGCATGGGGTACGGGTGAGGGATGAAGTCCTGCGGCAACAAGACCTGCAATGTGTGCCATGTCAACCATGAAATATGCACCGACCGACTTTGCAATCTTGCCGATTCTTTCAAAATCAATGATTCTGGGATATGCCGATGCACCTGCAACGATGAGCTTGGGCTTCACTTCGCTTGCTGTTTTTTCAAATTCGTCATAATCAATGAATCCGTCATCGTTTACGCCGTAGGGAACAAATTTATAGAGCTTTCCGCTTGCGTTGACGGGTGAACCGTGGGTAAGATGACCGCCGTGAGCAAGATTCATGCCCATAACAACATCACCGGGCTCAAGAATTGCCGCATAAGCTGCCATGTTTGCCTGTGCACCCGAATGGGGCTGAACATTTGCTGCCTCAGCACCGAAAAGCTTCTTTGCACGCTCGATTGCAATGTTTTCAACAACATCAACGCATTCGCAGCCGCCGTAATATCTCTTTCCGGGATAACCTTCTGCGTATTTGTTGGTCAGAACGCTGCCCATTGCTGCCATAACAGCGGGGGAAACGATATTTTCGGATGCAATAAGTTCAAGATTTCTTCTCTGTCTGCCGAGCTCAGCCTGCATTGCAAGACCGACTTCTTCATCGCATTTTGTAACGAGCGAAATTGTGTCGATATAATCTGAAAACATATGAAATCCACCTCTTCAGTTATTTTAAACAGTATATTGTCATAATACCACAAAAATTAATCTTGTGTCAAACCGCATTGTTAACAAAAAATACTTGTATTATTTTATTAAATAGGTTATACTGTATGATAATATATTTGCAAGAAAAATAAGGAGATGAATAAATGGATCCCATTAAGGTCGATTTTTCAAAAAAAGACGGCGGCAGAAAGAAGGATATAGTTATCCCTCCCGAAAAGTCCGCTCTTAAAATCGTGCTCAGCATTCTCTGCACGGTTGTTTTCGCTCTGGGTGCGTTCTATTTCATGATGCCCGCACTCAACATCAAGTCATATGATTTTTATATCTACATCGGCATGGTTGCCGCTTCTTATGTTGTGTTCAACGGACTTTTTGCAAATGTGCTTGCAAAGCCCGAATACATTCCCTATGTAAAGAAGAGAGCAATCGTTCCCGGTATTATCATCGGAATTCTTATTGTTGCGGTTGGTATCGGCTATCTCGCATCATGCGAATTCTTCAGAGCAGACAGCTACAGCAAAATCATTGAGGTAAGAACCGATTCGGATTTCTCAAAGGATATTCCCGAAGAAAATGCCGAAAGCTTCAGCGCAATTCCCAAGCTTGACGAGGATGCAGCTGCTCAGCTTGCAACAAGAGCACTCGGTGTTCTTGAAGAAAAGGGTTATGTTTCTCAGTTCACCGTTTATCCTCAGTATACCCAGATCAACTATAAGGATACCCCCGTCAGAGTTGCACCGCTTCAGTATGCAAGCATAATCAAGTGGTTCACCAACACAAGAAACGGCTTCCCCGGCTATGTTGTTATTGACATGGCAAACGAATCAACTCAGTTTGTTGAGCTTGAAAACAGCATCAAGATTTCGCCTGCAGAGCATTTCAACAAGCTTCTCAAGCGTCATCTCCGTTTTGAATATCCCACATTCATGTTTGCTGAAGCAACATTTGAAATTGACGACGAAGGCAATCCCTACTGGATTTGTGCACGCCTTGATAAGACAATCGGTCTTTTCGGCGGTACCGATGTTATAGGTGCAGTTGTTGTCAAGGCAGACAGCGACAGCGGTGAAAGTGCATACTACACAATCGAAGAAATCGAAAACAATCCCGAACTTCAGTGGCTCGACAGAATTTATGATTCTGACCTTCTCGTTCAGCAGTATAATTACTACGGTAAGTATCAGAACGGCTTCTGGAACTCTGTTCTCGGTCAGAAGGGTGTTATCACAACAACCGCAAACTATAACTATCTTGCAAAAGACGATGATGTATGGATGTATACAGGTGTTACCTCTGTTACTTCCGACCAGTCAATCACAGGCTTCATTCTCATTAACCAGAGAACAAAGGAATCTGTTTATTACAGAGTTACGGGCGGTACCGAGTATTCGGCACAGCAGACTGCGGAAGGCCGAGTAAAGGACCTTGGCTATACCGCAACATTCCCGCTTCTTCTCAACATCGGCGGCGAGCCCACATACTTCATGTCGCTCAAAGATCCCTCAAATAATATCGTTCAGCAGTATGCTCTCATCAATGTTGCACAGTATAACAACAACAAGATGGGTGCAACAGGCACAGACCTTGCAAAGTGTCTTGCAAGCTATATTTCCGCTCTTGAAGAAAGCGGCATCAAGGTTGATATCAACCCCGAGGATGTTGTTATTGAGCCTGCAAACCCCGACGGTAACGATGAGCCTGCGAAAGAGCTTCTTACCGCAAGCGGCATTGTTGCGGATATCAGAACCGCAGTTATTGACGGTGACAGCTACTATTATATCAAGCTCGATTCAAACGCAGCTTATTTCTCAATCGCTGCTGCAGATGAAGAAAGCGTTGTTATCCTCAACAAGGGCGACAGCGTAACCGTTACCTATGAAGGTGAAGGTGCAATCATCGAAGCAGAATCAATCGCTAAAAACTGATTATAATCGAAGGGGACGGCCTCCGTGCCGTCCCGTTTTATTAAATTGCCAAAGGAGTTCCTATGGAATTTTACGAAAACAAACAAGAACCCGAAAAAGCGGTGCTCATTGCCGTTGATACGGGTGATTATGACTGCGAATCCTCTCTTGATGAGCTTGAAGAGCTTGCCAAAACAGCGGGTGCAGAGGTTGTCGGAAAGCTGTGGCAGAAAAGGGATAAGCCCGATAATGCAACCTTTCTCGGAAGCGGCAGACTTGAAGAGCTTGCCGAATTCTGTGAAAACAATGAGATTGATCTCGTTATTGCCGACAGCGAGCTTTCTCCCGCTCAGCTTCGCAATGTTGAAAAAGCAACAAAAATAAGGGTTATCGACAGAACAACTCTTATTCTCGATATCTTTGCCGAAAGAGCAAGGAGCAACGAAGGTAAGCTTCAGGTTGAGCTTGCGCAGCTCCGTTATTCACTTCCGAGGCTCACGGGTCAGGGTATCAAGCTTTCAAGGCTCGGCGGAGGTATCGGTACGAGAGGCCCCGGTGAAACAAAGCTTGAATCCGACAAACGCCACATCAGAAGAAGAATAAAATCTCTTGAAGAAGAATTTGAGGCACTCGAAAAAAGAAGAGGACTTGCAAGAGCAAGAAGAGAGAAAGACGGCGTTGAAACCGTTGTTATTGTCGGCTACACCAACGCAGGCAAATCAACTCTCATGAATGCACTCACTCAGGCAGGTGTGCTTGCTCAGGACAAGCTTTTTGCAACTCTTGATCCGACCTCGAGAGCATTGACCTTGCCTGACGGCAGAAAGGTTATGCTGATTGATACCGTAGGATTTATCCGCAGACTTCCGCATCATCTTGTTGAGGCGTTCAAATCAACTCTTGAAGAGGCGGCGTGTGCAAAGGTTATTCTCAATGTCTGCGACGCCTCTGACCCCGAATGCTCCGAGCATATTGAGGTCACAAAAGAGCTTCTCGAAGAGCTGGGATGCTCAGGTAAACCTGTTATCACCGTTTTCAACAAGTGCGATTTGCCCGAAGCGAAGGAAAACATTCTTTTTGAGCAGAATTCCGTTATGATTTCCGCTCTTGAAGAAAAGGGATTTGACACTCTGCTTGATGCAATTGCAAAGGCACTTCCGCCCACAAGAGCAAAGGCGAAGATGCTCATTCCCTATTCCGACGGAGGTGCGGCTGCAATTCTCCGCAAAGACAGTATTATAAATGTTGAAGAATACAGGGCAGACGGGCTTTATTTTGAGCTTATTACGGATGTCGCTATGATTGACAGATATCAGAATTACTGCGTTTAATTCAAAATTCTGTTAAAATTTGTTAAAACTTTCGGGTATTGACAACAGAGACGACTTGCATTATAATAAATACACGGTTTTTATAAGCCGTATATAGCCCTGAAATCTCAGGGGAATAAATTTAAGGGGACAAAAAACTATGGAATTTTTAGGCTCAATCGATACCACCGGTATCCAGAATCTCATTCTCTCATTCTTCAAGACTCTTTCAGAAGTAGATCTCAAGGCAATCGACCTTGATTTCCTTCCCGGTCTTCTCACAGCTATCGCACCCGTATGGAATCCCATCTGGGCATCAATCAACGAATTCCTCAATGCCTGGTTCGGTTTCTAAAAACCAAAGATTTAAGCCTGCGAAGAAATCGCAGGCTTATTTTTTATATTATTACATATTTTACAGCTTTATATATACTTGAATATTCTGCGGTTTTATGATATATTTTAAATGTTATATAAAAAGCAAATTTAGGAGGCGAAAGCTATGTGTCAGTGTAACTGTCAGGGTCCGAAAAGCGACCTTTCATTGCTTGATGATGTGCTCAACGAATACGGCGGAGCATCAAGCAATCTTATAACAATTCTCCAGAAGGCTCAGAACATCTATGGCTATCTTCCCAAGGATGTTATGTATTGCATCGCTGAAAGAGTCGGCATAACTCCTGCCGATGTCATGGGTGTTGCAACCTTCTATTCACAGTTCAGATTAACTCCTATCGGAAAATATCTTATCATGGCTTGTCAGGGTACTGCGTGCCATGTTAACGGAAGCGAAAGAATAACTGCGGCAATTTCGGAATATCTCGGAATCGGTAACGGTGAAACAACCGCCGACGGTCTTTTCACTCTTGAAAATGTTGCGTGTCTCGGATGCTGCTCTCTTGCTCCCGTTATTATGATAAACGGTGAAGCTTACGGCAATCTTACTCCCGATTCAGCGGTTGCCGTGCTCAAAAGCATTCAGGAAAAGGAGGGCAAATAATGCGTATAGTTATCGGCGAAGGCTCCTGCGGAATTGCGGCAGGTGCAGCGAAGGTTCATAAAGCGATTGAAGCTCTTATGACTGAAAACGAAAGCTTTACTCTCGGCAGCACGGGCTGTATCGGTATGTGTTTCCTTGAACCCATTGTTGACCTCTATGAAGGGAAAATTCTTATAAAGCGTCTTGTTAAGGTTACCGCGGATGATGCTCAGGCAATTGTTGATGCGGCAAGAAGCGGCGACCTCTCGGGCGTTGAAAAGCTTGTTATTTCTGAAGAAGATGAAGGCTTCCTTGAAGGACAGACAAGAATTGCTCTTCGCCATTGCGGTCTGATTGATCCCGTTTCTCTTGATGACTACAGAGAAGCAGACGGTTATCAGGCTCTTGAAAAAGCTCTCAAAACAATGACTCCCGAGCAGGTTATCGAAGAAATAAAGATTTCGGGTCTTGCAGGCAGAGGCGGTGCAGGCTTCCCCACTTGGTTCAAGTGGAATGCCGCCCGTCAGAGTGGGAGCGAAAAGAAATATCTTATCTGTAATGCCGACGAAGGCGACCCCGGTGCCTTCATGGACAAAGCGGGGATCGGATCCGACCCCCACAGCCTT
>JAZOVN010000040.1:0-1505 GCA_045658725.1 Acutalibacteraceae bacterium | reverse complement strand
TGATTTTTTTCACACTTTACCGTTATGCACATTATTGATAAGTTTGGTCGATAAAATCTATAAAAAATGCACAAACGCTAATACATCATTTATATTTTGTAATTAATTATATATTTTAGACTTTATATTTTCTATCATTTCTATGATTCTGAATCTTATTTCATATTCCGGTTTACTTTTGATTATTCGTGCATTTTCTTTTGTCAGGTATAAATCAACATCTGTATTCTGCGTTGCAGCCGGAAGGCAAAGCGGCGGAAACATCACACACCACCAATTATGCCCCTCACCTTCACCGAGAATAACTTTTATCGCTTTATATGTTCCTGCGGGAAGAGTGTAATCTTCATAGGTTCGTGTTGTAAAGTATTCTTCTGTGAAACCGATCTTTGCCTTATATTCAAATCCGTTTTCTTTGAGCACCTTGTTTGCTGTTTCAATTAACTTATCTTTTTCTGACATAAGAAGAGCTTCGGCATCTGATACACTTGTTTTTCCCGAGAAAATATCTGTTCCGCTTTCAAGGAGTGCATCACGCACCATGAGCTTTACCTGCTGATCTGCTTCGCTGTCTGAATTTGCAAGGATATGAAGCCGCAGAACACTGTTTCTGATTTTGTTGCATTCATAATCAAATCCGACAATTGAAAATACGATTGATACTATCAAGGCAATTGCCAGCGAAATTTCAAGCTTATTACTTTTCATAAATAAAACCGTCCTTTTATGTTATAACAACATTGTTGGACGGTTTCGGTTGGTTTATTCGGTTTTTTCGGGTTCAAGTCCTCCGATTTCATCTCTCGCCTTGAATACATATCCGTTATAGCTGAGAATATCCATGTGAGTGAGAGCTTCTCCCGTGCCGAGAGCAACGCAGTTCAATGAATCATCGGAGACTATTGTTTTGACGCCTGTTTTCTTTTCAATCATTTTGTCAATACCCTGAAGAAGTGCACCGCCGCCCGTAAGTCTTATGCCTGTTTCCATTATATCGGCGGAAAGCTCAGGCGGAGTAAGTTCAAGAACAGAACGGACAGCTTCACTTATTGTTTCAAGATGAGGTCTCATTGCAAGATAGGCTTCGGTTGAACTGACTTCGATGCTTACGGGAAGGTTTGTTATGAAATGCTTGCCTTTTACGGTCATTCCGAGTTCAACTTCGCGAAGATAAGAACAGCCGATTTGTTTTTTTATTTGTTCCGCGGTTTTTTCGCCGATAATTACATCTCTTTCGCGTCTTATCTGACGGACAATTGCTTCATCAAGTGCATTACCTGCAACTTTTATGGATTTTGAAACAGAAATACATCCCATTGTTATGACTGCAATATCCGTTGTGCCGCCGCCGATATCAACTATCATTGCACCGACAGGTCTGTTGCTTCCGAGACCTGCTCCGAGTGCAGCGGCAAGCGGTTCCTCGATGGGGCAGGCTTGTGCCGCACCTGCTGAGGTTATCAGGTCAAGAATCGTTCTTTTTTCAAGACTTGTTGCCATCGACG
>JAZOVN010000039.1:0-1763 GCA_045658725.1 Acutalibacteraceae bacterium | reverse complement strand
AGAACAACGGTACCGATATCTCTGCCATCCATAATGCAGTTGTCTCTTTTTGCTATATCACGCTGAAGGTCAAAAAGAAATGCCCTGACTTCGGGAACAGCCGAAACATCCGAAGCTGCCATTGATGCAGGCGGAGTTCTGATTTCCGCTGAAACATTATCGCCGTTGAGAAGTACCTTCTGCTCTCCGTTTTCAAAAACGAGATCAACACTTATATCACCGAGAGTTGCCGCAACAGCAGACTTATCCTTTGTGTCAATACCTTTTCTCAATGCATTTACGCCTATCGCTCTGTAAAGTGCACCGGTATCAACATAAATAAATCCTACAGCCTTTGCTGCCGCTCTTGAAATAGTGCTTTTTCCCGCACCTGCAGGGCCGTCGATGGCAACATTTATAATATTGTTATTCATAATATACACCACGCTCATTTTTTATTTCTTCGGCAGCACTGAGTCCTGCAAGTCTGCCTGTTGAGAATGCTATCTGAAGATTAAAACCGCCCGTATATGCATCAACATCAATAACCTCGCCTGCAAAATACAGACCGTTTATAAGCTTTGACTCCATTGTTTTGGGACTTATCTGTGAAATATCAACACCGCCCGAAGTAATTATCGCTTCCGCAATCGGTCTGAATCCCGTTACGGTTACACACATTCCTTTGAGAAGCTGAACAAGAGCCGCTCTCTGTTCTTTGGTTATCTGATTGACCTTTGTTGAAAGAGGAATTCTGCTGAGCTTCACGATTACGGGAACAAGCTTTTTCGGAAGCAGAGAATTAAGTGCATTAATGAAATTCTTGTTTGTGTTTTCAGAAAAATCACGCAGAATTCTTGCATCAAGCTGTTCGGTGGTAAGTGCGGGCTTAAGATCAATATAAATCTTATATTTTCCGCTTTTCATATTACGCATATGGGCAGATGCACTGAGTATCATGGGACCCGACACACCGAAATGAGTGAAAAGCATTTCGCCGAAATCGGTATAAACCGTTTTGCCGCTTTCGGTATCAACAACCTTTATTGCGGTATTACGCAGAGAAAGACCCATAAGCTCACTGCAGAAACCTTCGTGGATTTCAAGCGGTACAAGCGACGGAACAAGGTCTGTTATCTTATGACCTGCCTGCTTTGCAAGCTCATATCCGTCACCGGTTGAACCCGTTCCCGGATATGAAAGACCGCCGGTTGCAACAATTATTTTTTCGGCATATATCTCGTCACCTTCATCTGTTCTGACTCCGATAACCTTTTCGCCGTCATGCATAAGTTCAACGGCTCTTCCGTGCATGAACCTTGCTCTTTTTTTTGCATAAGCAACAAGAGAATCAACTATATCAACGGCATCATCCGAAACAGGAAAAACTCTGTTTCCCCTTTCTGTTTTGAGTTCAACGCCGTTATTTTCAAAAAAATCAATGACATCCGAAGGCATATATCTTGAAAAAGCGCCGTAAAGAAATCTTCCGTTACCCGGAACACTCGCAATAAGCTCCTGAAGAGAATTGCAATTATTGGTAACATTGCATCTTCCCTTACCGGTTATCATAAGCTTTCGTGCAGGGCGTTCATTTCTCTCAAGAACAATAGTTTCAACGCCTTCGTGTGCCGCCGTGCCTGCAGCCATAAGACCTGCGGCACCTCCGCCGATTACAAGAAGAGTTGTTTTCATCAGTTGTTTTCTCCTCCCGTGCGGTAAACATGATATTCATCCCATATTTTTTCAAGCTCACGGAAATCATTATAAACATCATCCTGCTT
>JAZOVN010000038.1:0-1940 GCA_045658725.1 Acutalibacteraceae bacterium | reverse complement strand
AAACCGTTTTCGCCATGCCATATAAGACTGTTATCCTCAACTTTCAAAAGGCATTCAGGATTGATTTTAATTATGTATTCACCGTTTTCATATGAAACAACCCTGAATTCGGACATAGTCGGGCAAGCGTAATCAACCGTCAGATTTCTGACGGTAATATTACTGCACTTATCAAAAAGAAACGGAGTCATTTTTCCGTGAACCATAACACAGGCTCCGTTACCTTCAATAATCACATTTCTTTTGTTTTCAAGAAATATTGCAGTTCTTCTTAACCCGTTCGGATTTTCGTGCTTTTTCGCTGTGTTGGTGCAATAATATCCTTCAAGCTCAAACGAATCATCCTGTCTGACATGATACATCTTATTTTCAAGAACAACCGTATCACCGTCTTTGACAGTCTGAAAAAGTCTGCAGAGTTCGTTCATAAGTGAGTTATACTCCTTTAAGCATATCAAGAATATTCTGCTTGGGTCTTGCACCGACAGCCTGAGCCGCAATCTTTCCGTCTTTCATAACAACAAGCATCGGAATGCTTGAAACGCCGAAAATCTGAGCAAGTTCAGGATCGTCATCAACATTGATTTTACCGACAATATACTGCGGATTTTCCTGAGCAATTTCATCAACAAGAGGCGAAACCATTCTGCAAGGGCCGCACCAATCGGCATAAAAATCAAGAAGAACGGTCTTTTCACTCGATTTGATTTCTTCAAAATTTGCTTTGTTAACTTTAATTACAGACATAATGTATTTCCTTCCTTTTAAATAATCAAGTTTTAATTCTTAAATAAACTGTCATTTCATTTTCACCGCGATTACCCCAAAGATAATACGGAATTAATTTTATTTTTGTCTTTGCTGTTTCGGGTTCTTTCCATTCGGAATAAAGCGTTTCACACTCTTTTTCTCTGTATCCGTCAGCAATCAGATTTTCTCCGCACAGATTGAAGCAAGGATTGCTGCTTATCATCAGCATCTGGAGATTTTTCCCATTATCAGCTTCTTCCGCACAATAAACAAACGGTCCTCTCGTAACAGCAACTTTATCTGTGTTTGCTCTGACACGGTTTGAACATTTAATGACTTTCGCTTTTACTTCAAATTCTGCCTCAATGATACATTCATCGTGAATTTCAAAATAAGCATAACCGTTTTCCACCCTGCAATGCATCGAAAATTTATAATCATTGCACCATGACGGTATTCGCATTGCAAGAGTGAAATTCTTTTTCGGTTTTATTTTCACACTAACTCTTCCGTCAACAGTATAGGTTGATGAAATATCTATATAAGCTTTATCATCATCAACATTGCTGCCGATATATTGATGAATATACAACAAGTTTTCGTTTGAAGAGTAGCAATATTCACCTATTGATGAAATAAGTCTTGCAAGATTTGGAGGACAGCACGCACATCCGAACCATTTCTGTCTTACGGGCTTAACATGGTGTTTTCTTGAATCATTATAAGATGCTTCGGGAAGAACTTCAAGAGGATTTGCATAGAAAAAGCTTTTGCCGTCACGCGACATTCCTGAAAGAACGGTATTATACAGTGCCCGTTCAGCAGCATCGGCAATTGCAGCATCAGGCCTGATTTCGAGCATTCTGCGTGCAAAAAAGATAAATCCGACCGAAGCACAGGTTTCAGCATATGCAAGATCATTCGGCAAATCATAGTCGAACGAAAAAGCTTCTCCGTCTGCCGTTGCACCGATACCTCCCGTAATATACATTTTTTTATTGATGATATTATCTGCAATATTGCAGCAAGCATTATAAAGCTCATCATCATTGAACCGTTTGGAAACATCAGCCATTCCGCTGTAAAGATAAACACCTCTGACTGCGTGTCCGACAGCCTCATGCTGTTTTCTCGGCTCACAATGGGCCTGATTATAATGATAATTGTCATTTACCGTTTCTTTACCGAGA
>JAZOVN010000037.1:0-3097 GCA_045658725.1 Acutalibacteraceae bacterium | reverse complement strand
AATTTAATAAAGGTCGGTGATAATAATGAATAATGAGTGCGTTTGCCAAAAAACTAAGGAGCGTTCCGAAGAAGAATATAAAAGTCTTATTCACAGATTAAACAGAATCGAAGGGCAGATAAGAGGGATAAAAGGTATGATTGAAAAAAACGCTTATTGCACCGATATTCTCGTTCAATCCTCGGCGGTTTCGGCGGCGATAAACGCTTTTAATAAAGAGCTTCTTGCAAATCATATCAAAACATGCGTTGCCACAGACATCCGCGAAGGAAAAGATGAAACTGTTGATGAGCTTGTTGCAACGCTTCAGAAGCTGATGAAGTAGGTGAATTTATGGAGCAGTATAGTATAACGGGTATGAGCTGTGCCGCCTGCAGTGCAAGAATTGAAAAGGCGGTTGCAAAGGTCAGCGGAGTCAGTTCATGCTCTGTCAGTCTTCTAACAAATTCAATGAGCATTGAGGGAACAGCATCATCTGCCGATGTTGTTTCGGCGGTTGAAAATGCAGGCTACGGTGCGTCATTGAAATCGGATAATAATGAAAATAATAAAAACAAAGAAAATCGCGAAGAAATTCTCAAAGACAAAGAAACTCCCGTTCTGAAAAAAAGACTGACAGCTTCCGTAGGCTTTCTTGCTTTGCTGATGTATTTCTCAATGGGTCATATGATGTGGGGATTTCCGCTGCCTGCATTTTTTGAAGAAAATCCGCTTGCAAACGGTCTGATTCAGCTTTTGCTGACGGCTGTGATTATGGTGATAAATCAGAAGTTTTTTATCAGCGGTTTCAAAAGTGTTGTGCACGGTGCTCCGAATATGGATACTCTTGTTGCACTCGGCTCGGGTGTTTCGTTTTTGTGGAGTGTTTATGCTTTGTTTGAAATGACGGCGGCAGAAAGTCATGTGGATGCAATGAATCTGATGCATGATTTCTATTTTGAATCGGCAGCAATGATTTTAACGCTGATAACCGTCGGGAAAATGCTTGAAGCCCGTTCAAAAGGAAAAACCACCGATGCACTCAAAGGACTTATGAAGCTTGCACCCGAAACGGCAACGATCATAAAAAACGGAAAAGAGATAACAGTTCCTGTATCGCAGGTAAAAAAAGGCGATATTTTTGCCGTGAAACCTGGAGAAAGCATTCCCGTTGACGGAATTGTTGTTGACGGAGTGAGCTCGGTTGATGAATCCGCATTGACGGGAGAGAGCGTTCCTGTTGATAAAAACAAGGGTGATTCCGTTTCTGCCGCAACGATGAATCAATCGGGCTATTTAAAATGCGAAGCGGTCAGAGTAGGAGAGGATACCGCACTTTCTCAGATAATCAGAATGGTCAGCGATGCCGCCGCAACAAAAGCACCGATTGCAAAAGCGGCAGATAAGGTTGCGGGAGTTTTTGTTCCTGCAGTAATCGGAATTGCAGTTCTGACATTCATAATATGGCTTATCGCAGGCGAAACATTCGGATTTGCTCTTGCAAGAGGTATTTCCGTGCTTGTCATAAGCTGTCCGTGTGCACTCGGTCTTGCAACGCCCGTTGCAATCATGGTCGGAAGCGGTGTGGGTGCCAAAAACGGAATTCTCTTCAAAACAGCGGTTTCACTTGAAACGGCAGGCAAGGTCAATACGGTTGTGCTTGATAAAACGGGAACAATCACAAACGGCACACCGAAAGTGACGGATATCATTCCCTTCGGATTGGGTGAAGATGAGCTTCTCGGAATTGCATATTCTCTTGAAAAGAAAAGCGAGCATCCGCTTGCAAAAGCGATAACAGAAAAAGCGAAAGAGAATAATATTTCTTTTGAAGAAAGCGAAAATTTTCAGGCTGTTTCAGGCAGCGGTCTTGTTGCAACCGTCGGAAATGAACGGGTAACAGGCGGAAACCTGAAATTCATTGAAAATGAAGCTGCGGTTGATGATGAAGCAAAAAATAAAATATCCGCTCTTTCACAAGAAGGAAAAACTCCTCTTATCTTTGCAAAGAACGGAAAACTGATCGGTATAATTGCAGTTGCGGATACAATAAAGGAAGACAGCCCCGAAGCCGTAAAACAGCTTAAAAATATGGGGATAAGAGTTGTTATGCTTACGGGGGATAATGAAAAAACGGCAAACGCAATCGGCAAAGCCGCAGGTGTTGACGAAGTTATCGCAGGAGTCTTGCCTGACGGAAAAGAGAGCGTTATCCGTAATCTTATGAAGCAGGGCAAGGTTGCAATGGTCGGTGACGGTATCAACGATGCGCCTGCACTGACAAGGGCAGATGCAGGAATCGCAATCGGTGCAGGTACCGATATTGCAATAGATGCGGCGGATATAGTGCTGATGAAAAGCAGACTTTCCGATGTGCCTGCGGCAATAAGACTCAGCCGTGCAACGCTGCGTAACATTCATCAGAATCTTTTCTGGGCATTTATGTATAATATAATCGGAATACCGCTTGCGGCAGGACTTTTTATTCCGTTTTTCGGGTGGGAACTCAACCCGATGTTCGGAGCGGCGGCGATGAGTCTTTCAAGCTTCTGTGTTGTTTCAAATGCACTCAGGCTCAATCTTTTTAAAATTCACAGCGATAAAAAAGACAGAAAAATAAAGGTTAAAATAAAGGAGAAAAAAGCTATGACAAAAACAATGAAAATCGAAGGCATGATGTGCGGACATTGCGAGGCAAGAGTCAAGAAAACTCTTGAAGCAATTCCCGAGGTAGAAATTGCAGATGTAAGCCATGAAAATGATACCGCGGTTGTAACTCTCAATGCACCTCTTGCAGACGAGGTTCTCAAAAACGCAATCGAAGCACAGGATTATAAGGTTATTGAGATTAAATAATTTTGCCTCCCCTTCAGGGGAGGTGGATTTTGCAAAGCAAAAGACGGAGGGGTTATTGCTTTTTAAAATCTGATATTTTGCTTTTACGCAAAATCCGAACTCCCTCAGTCACTCTGTGACAGCTCCCTCAAGAGGGAGCCGAAAATTGAAAAATTCAACCTTAAGTGAATACGGTTCAAGAAAGGCTTGTATGAAAAAAATCATACAAGCCTTAATCTTTGTTATTTGATTACGCCGAGAAGAACGAGGAGTCTGTAAAGCG
>JAZOVN010000036.1:0-6889 GCA_045658725.1 Acutalibacteraceae bacterium | reverse complement strand
TCTTCATGATGTAAGCTATGAGGTTGATGGGTTAAAAATTAATGTTGTCTGGTAAAAACTATAATTAATTCTTATTTAATTTAAAACAAATAAAAGGAACACAATTTGATGATTGTGTTCCTTTTTTGCGTCATATTCTGTTATGCATTTTTTATGCTTTCAATGATAAAGTTGAAGAGGAGCTTTGTCCAGACCATCATAGCATTGAATGCAACCTTAATCCTGTCGACAAGTGAATCAGGCTTATATATTTCGGGAGCGGCGTCCCAATTTTCCGTGTTACAGTTTTCTTCGGTCATGGGAGAAAGAAAATCGGTAGCTTTGTCATAGACCATAAACTGTGTATACGGGAAATCGTCAACGGTAAGCTGTCGGTCAGCCGAAGCAACTTCAAACATTATTTTTATCTCATAGCTTGTCCAGTTGGAGTGTGATGATCCTTTTATAAACCAGGTGTAATCAGGATAAAGACAGGTGGAAGCATCAATCAGTTTATCGGGAGAAATATATTTGCCTTTGCCCTCAGCTGTTCTTTGTGCAATGTATTCATCTGAAAGTGTTTCATAAACATTTGATGTCGTTGCTCCGAATGATGATCGCGTAACGGAAGCAAACTGGTCTGAAATTGCATCAGATGTTGATGTAATGGGTATCATCTGGAATCCGTATTTTGAAATTATGCCTAAATTTGCGCCGTCATCTTTTATCTTTTGAAGAAGCTCGGGAACCTGCTGACGGACTTCTCTGTCGTAGCGGTCGAGCTTTTCAATGAGTCCTGCATATTTTATTCTTTTTTCGCTGCCCTCTGCACCGAATACATAGTATTTTGCAGATTCATAATCTTCGGGTGTAACACATGCCCAATAGTTAGGCCAGGTATAGAATGTTGAGAGTGCCAAAGCAGAGGTTACGCCTTCAACGAGTTTATCGTAAAAGATGTTTTCTGTTGTGCTGATAATTCCTTCCAAAAGACCGGTCTGAACAAGCATATCAATCGTAGCTGATAAGAATTCATCTAAGCTGAACATTCCGAGACCTTCAACATCACGGAGAACTCTCATAAGGGCAGGGGGGTCAACATCAAATTTTGCACAGATAACATCACTCAGAATTTCCGCACCGCCAACAACGCTGCCGTCCATAGCAATGCCCTGAATATCTTTGGCACCGTATTTAGCAACATATGCCATAACAATATTTGTTCCGAGGCAGGTTGCGGCTACACCGACTTTTTCGCAGCCTGTTGTTCTTTTGATATCCTGAACAAAGGAGTGGAATTCATCGGCGGTTTCCATCGGATCAAGTCGCCAGTCATAATGGAACCAATAGTCTTCCCATGCAAAAAAGCCCTTTGCACCCTTCTGACTGTTATTTCTTTTGTTTTCCATTTCATCTTTGCGTCTTTGCGATAATCCGGAGCCGTTGGTAACATTGCCGTTCTCATCGAGAAGGGAGTTTGCAAAAATCTTGCTTATTTCTGTTTCAAGCCCTGCATACAAGTCATCCCAGTTATCTGTTGCAAGACCTTTGGCAAGCGCAGGAAGAAGGGTTTGAGCCATTGACTTGTAGAGTTCACTGTTTTTTGATTCGTTTTCACCGTCACTCTTTAAAAGTTTAGCTACATCCTTGTAGTGGAAGATTTTATTGCCTTCCTGGTTATACAGAGCTTCACCGTCGCCCGAAATACGGATAACGGGAATCTGACTGTGGCTTTCGTTGGCATCCACACCTGCCAGAGCAGGCGAAGCAATGCCGAAAACGAGTAACACTGAAAGAAGAACAGACAGAATTTTTTTCATACTATCACCTCAAATAAATAGTCCAGGCAAAAATGAATAAAGATAAGAGTTTTTTTGCAAAAACCGATAATTTATTCTATATTGATACAGTTCTTTTGTCAATAGAAGAATTTTATGATTTTGTATACTTAATAAGCTGATTATTCTTTTACAGAAAGGAATCAGAACCCTGCAAAGCAGCAGAAAAAGCAGGGCGGGATGCCTGCGTCCCGCCGTGTTGGTTTTTTTATTTGCCTGTTTTTTGTCAAAATCGTTAACAAATTGTAATCCGTAGGTTTTAATGAGGATATGTAACCTGTCTGCCTGTTACGAGTTCAACAACAGATTGATAAAGTTTCAGATACAGTTCCTGAACTTTTCCCTTGACTGCAAGCTCAAAAGCAATTCGCTTTGAATATTTGTCGCCGTTATCTTTTGCGGTTTCTATATAATCAAAATCGAAAACATCATAAAGACGCTCAACTCTTGTTTCATAGGTTGAAGTATCATTTTCATCAATTTCAACCACACGGTAGCCGTACTGCGTTGTATAAGCCAGACCTTTGTAACGGGTCATGGGGGAAGTATAGATATCAATATTCTGCTTCCTTACGCCAAATGCATTTGTGTGGTCGTGACCTGTAAACATCGCAAGCACATCGCCGTTTTCAACCAAAGCATCAAACTGACCGTCGTTATAATATCCGGGGCAGGGCTTTTCGTTGAGAGTGCCGTAGTTCACATTTTCGGGGTCGAAGGCATAATATTCGTCTTCATTATAAATATGCTCAATTGCATAAGGCTGTTTTGAATCAACCTTTTTAAGTACATCATAGATTTCGGGAACAATTATATGCTGAAAAACAACTGAATTGACTTTTTCTCCGCCGTTATCAGACTTAAGCTTTGCATAGGTTTCCTTATACCACTCAATCTGTTCGGTACGAACTCTGTCATAGTGTCTCGGATCATCCTCATCATAATCGCCTGAGTCAAATACCCAAAGATTGAATCCGACCTTGTCGCTGTCAGAAGTAAGAACGGGAATATTGAATGTTGCGCAGTTTTTGAAGCTTACGGATTCATCAGCAGTTATTACACAAGAGAAGGTATTATAATAATCCATAATATCTTTTCTTGACATCGGACCTGCCTCTGAATCGTGATTTCCGAAGGTAACGGCAACGGGAATATTTCTTGATTCGAAAATATTCATAAGGGAATTGATAAGCTTTTTTGTTTTTTGGGGGTCTTCGTTGGGATGTGTATTATCACCCGTAAGAACAACAAGGTCAGGTTTTTCAACATCGCAGGCTTCAGCGATTACCCATACCGATGCATCGAAATGCTTATCATAGTTAAGATGCGTGTCTGCAATATGCAATATTTTCAGCTTGCCGTCAGTGTTGAATCTTATTGTTGTGTCTGTCACTTTCTGTGCATCTGCGGCATCATAGTTTATGTTGGTGTTTGCGGGTTCAATCTCAAAATAAATTATTCCTGCCACAAAAATTGCAACCAGAATTATTGCGATAATTCCTATGATTTTTTTCTTCATTGTTAATTCTCCTGTAGTTTTGTTAATTTTATTGTAAAATATTGGCAGCTTAATTGTCAATGGATTTGTTATTTATTTACTAAATATATTGCTTTATTCAAAAAAATATGTTAATATTCTCTAAAACACATTTTTGGAGATGATATGATGTTAAAAAGCAAAAAAACATCGGCTACGGAAATTCCGCAGAATGCTCTTTCTCACAACGAAGGCAAATTCATCTCAAAGTTTGAGTATTTTTGCATTTTGCTGTCCCGAGCAGGCGGTATGTTCGGAACAACTCTTACAGGTTCTCTTGCTGCAGCCTTTCTTCACGAACTTTATTACGGTCCCGTCGGAGTTGATTCAGAAGAAATTGCAAGCATTCTTGCTGTTCAGACAACTCTCACAACCGTTTGCAGCATTCTTTTCGGCATCATCGGCGGATATGTGATTCAAAAATGGAGAACACCTCTCGGCAGATACCGCCACTGGTATTTTATCTGCCTTATTCCCATGTTTGTTCTCACGGTTTCTTATTTCTATGTTCCGCAGGGCTGGTCAATTCAGCAGATGAATCTGCTCAGATACGGTATCGCTTGCGGTCAGACTGTTTTCAACATTTTCAATAACGCTTCCAACAACCTGGTTCAGGTAATTTCACCCAACCACAAAGAAAAGAAAACCGTTGCAACAATCTGGCAGCTGTCATATTATATCGGCTACGGCGCAGCTTATCTCGGCACATTTGTTTACGGACTTTTCAGCGACGACAAGAACAAAATGTATATGACACTCGGCATTGTTGCGGGTGCGGTTACACTTTTCGGCAATCTTATGTGCGGCCTTTTCTGCAAGGAAAGAATCGAACTTCCCAAGAAAAAGAAGGTCAAGGTCACAAAAGCCGTATTTTCTCTTTTCAAATACAAAAACTACCGCGCTTATCACGGCATTCAATGGGTAAATGTTTTGGCAATGCTTGGTAAAATGTCAACATTCCTTGCCGCAATCACAGTCGGTTCATCCAAAAACCTTCTTCTCACATTGCCTACCGCTATCGGAACAGTTGTTGGTAATGTTATTGCAACAAAGCTTTCAAAGAAACACGAACCCACAAAGCTTCTCAAATTCTGCGGACCCTATTCGCTCATTTCGGCAGGCGTTCTTTTCGGAATCTGTTTTGTTGAAGCTCAGTTTGGTATAATGTTCTTCAGCGGTTGGAACAGCATTTTCTTCTATCTTTTCTATTTCATTTTCGGTATCGGCATCGGCATTCAGGAGCTTTCAAACTCACACTTTAATGTTGAATTCTTCGATTATCTTGAATGGGAAACCGGCGAAAGAATGGAAGCTATCCAGGGCATCGTTCCCGGCTGGATTTCAACCGGTCTCAACTATCTGAGAGAACTTGCAATTCCCTTTATGATTGCATGGGTAGGTTATCAGTCATCTGCTGAAGGCGACCTTGTTGCCACAATGCAGGCTCAGCCTACATATCTCAAAACTTGCTTGTGGATTCTTGCATTCCTTGTATTCGGCTATGCTCTTTCCAATGTTCTCAAATCCATCATTCTTAAAACATCCTACGATATTGAGGGTGAAAAGAAAGAACAGATGTACCGTGAACTTGAAAAAATGCGTGAAGAACGCCACAAGGAAAACACAGCACTCTAAACCAAACAATAAGACCTCTCTGTTTTTGCAGAGAGGTCTGTTTTTTATTTAAGTGTAAATTCAGCGTTGTTATCCGAAAATCCTTTGTTGTTGCCGATAGTATTAAGAAGCATGCTTCTTAAATCAACTTTGTTGCCGTCTTTCGAAAGCTTCGGCTCAACCTTTTTAAGTACGAATGAAAATCTGTTAAGTATGCCCGAAATGAAGTTATATACGGGTGTGCCTTCGGTGTGAACACCGTCTCCAAGGAAGATTCCGATACCTACCTCGCCGATAAGCTCTGTTATTTTTTTGTTCTTAAGAGCTTTATCCCTTTTTAAAAAGAGCAGGCGTTCAACGGTTCCGACGGTGATTTTCTCAAAGCGTTTTTTTCCGAATGCCTTCAGATGTTTGACGATGCCCTTACCGCCATTGAGTGCACCGCGGACACGGTTAACAATAGCCTCAGCAAAATGATTGTGGAAATATTCCTGTGCGGTAAGACCGTTCATATCCCAGCCGAAATCCCCGACATCAATTGTTTTTACCTTAAGCACCGAGTTTTCGTCTATTGTGATTTTTCTGTATTTTGCAGGACTGCCGACAAGACAGGATGTGCAGATATCAATCAGTCTGTTTCCTTTTTCGGAATAAAACTCATTTATGCTCTGAATATGCATATGACCTGTCAATATAAGTTCAACTCCGTTATCTGCAAGGAACGAAGCGACTTTTTTCCATTCCTTGATTTTCGCATCACCGACAAGATCAAATGCAGGAACGGAAGGAATAATGGGATAATGGCATATTGCAAAAACCGAGCAGTTATCTGCTTTGGCTTTGTCAAGCTGTTCCTTTGCCCATGCCATGTGTCTTTCATCCATTGCACCCTTCGGCTGTCCCTTACTGTCACAGCATATAGCGAGCATTCGCACTCCTTCGGTAATCTGCACCATATATGAATGAGTCGGCTCATCAATTGCTATAGCATCGCCGTAGCCGAAATCACGGTACATTTCGCACAAATCATCAAAATCCGTGCCTTCAACAGGAACCCTTCCGTCGCCCTTTAACACATATGCCGAATCATTATAATCGTGACCTGCCGTTATAACATAAACCTTTTTGCCGTTTTCTTTGAGTCTGTAAAGTTCTTTGATAAAACTCTTGTGGCTTTCTTTTTCGCCGTTCTTGGAAAGATCGCCGGGAATTATGACTATATCCGTATCTTTGTCAGCAATGATACGGTCAAATTCCGATTTGACGATTGCACTGCTTTCCTTCATGAAATATTGCTCGGTAAGCATATTTTTTTCGAATGCAGGACCTCCCGCACCGAGCTCATTCTCAAAATAATGCGTGTCTGTTACAAGATAAAAATTAACAGGTTTCATTTTTCTCAATCCTCCATTTGTATATTAAGTAAATTCAGTTTTATTGTTGATTCTTGCAGCTGATTAATATTATTCAGTATAAATAACAACAGGCCCGTACAGTCCGCCTGAAACAGAGTCTTTTGCGTATTCAAGCTCGGCTTCAAAATAAGGAGAAAGCTCTTTGATACTCCATTTTTTAAAATAATCGGTGTGGCTGTACCAATTTGCCGATGTGTTGGTAACAACTATTTTAAGATTATTTTCTGTCTGAAGCAAGTCTGCAGGTATTTTAAGGCAGTACGGAGGCATCAGAGAAACTCCCAGAAACCTGTTGTTCAGATAAACCGATGCCGTGAAATGCACATCACCAAGATTAATTATGCCTTCTTTTCCTGCTTTTTCATCGGGAATTTTAAAAGTTGTTTCGTAAACACAGCTGCCCGAATATGCATTTCCGATTAAGCAAGACCAATCTCCGAGAGTTACGGAAACTGCTTTTTCGGAATGATTTATATTATCAAATCCGTTTTCGTTACAAACAAGTT
>JAZOVN010000035.1:0-3169 GCA_045658725.1 Acutalibacteraceae bacterium | reverse complement strand
AGTGAAGCGGCAAAAAGAGTGAACTCCGTGCTTATCGGCTGCGGAATCGGATTCAACAAAGATACAACAACGCTTGTTCAGAATCTCATCAAAGAAATAAAAGTTCCCATGATAATCGATGCAGACGGAATAAATGCCCTGAGCACTAATATAGATATATTGAAAGAAGCTCAGGCTCCTGTTGTTCTCACTCCCCATCCGGGAGAAATGAGCCGTCTTTGCGGAAAGAGCGTTGCCGAAATCATCGCAGATCCCGTAGGCATCGCACGGGATTTCGCTGTCAAGCACGGTGTTACCGTTGTTCTTAAAACTGCAAACACTGTTGTCTGCAGCCCCGATGCAGGCGGAATTTATATCAACACAACAGGAAATTCAGGTCTCGCCAAAGGCGGAAGCGGAGATTTGCTTGCAGGAATGACCGTTTCATTTGTTGCACAGGGAATGTCTCCGTTTGAAGCTTCGGTATGTGCGGTCTTCCTTCACGGTCTTGCCGCCGATGCCGTTGCACAGAAAACCTCAATGAGAGGAATGCTCCCGAGCGATGTGCTTGACTATCTGCCCGAGCTTTTTTCAAAATTTGAATAGCAGGTGATTTTTTGAAAAAGGCTTTTTCCGTTTTTGCCGCATTGCTTCTGATTTTTGCGGCAGGATGTGAAAACCAAAAGGCATACGACCCCAAAGCACCTCCCCCTCTCCCGCAAGCCTTCAGCTCAGACCTCAGAATTTCTTATGCGAACACGGAAATGACCGCTGTTTTCACTCAGAAATCATTTGAGGAATATGAGCTTCGTATGCTCACTCCCGAAATTCTCAGTCCGCTTTCTCTTAATTACAAAAGCGGAGTGTGTACCGTTACATATGACGGGCTGAAATTCGAAACAGACCTCAACCGTTTTCCGCAGGTTTCTTTCGGTGCATTGCTGACGGAAACACTTTCACTTATAAAAGACGGGATTGATATTCAGACAACATATTCCGACGGAATACGCACATACAAAGGAACGGGCGAAAGAGGAGTTTTTGTTATAACCCGAAACGAAGAAACGGGTGCATGGCTTGAGCTTTCAATTGAAGGTGCTAAGCTTCATGCCGTATTTACCGATTTTAAAAATATTTAAAAGGATTTGAAAACATGTTTTATTCAGAATGCTTCCCTGCATGGGGACCTTACGGCAAGAAATACATGGGTCTCTCACGAATTGCGGACCACGATTTTGCAAACGGAGTCAGATTCGATTTTACCGTTGCTCCCGCAATTTTCGGCGGAGACATAAGGGTTCCCAACGCAACTCTGCCGTCGGGCTGTCATCCGTGGAAATGCAGCAGCGATTATTCACTCATCACTTACCGTCACGACCTTGAATGGAAGGATAAGGTTTATGCCGAGGTTTCATATGCAAGAATCGACGGAGAAAGCACTCTTGTCAGAACCCGTATAGTCAACAATTCCGAAATCATTCAGAACTGCGTTATCAATTTCTTTCAGTCAATAGAATATCCTTCACCTTCTTACTGTGCCCTTTCTCTTCCCGAAAAATGTGCATATAAAAATGCCGTTGAATATGACAGCTATTCATATGCCGTCACCCGTCCGTGGGACGAAGAAAACGCAGACGGCTTTAAGAAAGGTGAGTTTGCCGATAACCGTTTTGTCGGCGGTTTCGGTCTCGGCGACAGAGCTGGCAAATGGCATATGCCCCACAGATATCTGCCTCCGTTCGGCTGTGAAAAAGGAGATACCGTTACTCTCACAATAAAGAATGATTATGATTTTGAAAACGCCGTTCTTGCCGTCAGATACAGAACATCGGGGATTGAATACATTCAGGGAAAAATGGTCGGTGTAAATGTTGTCAACGGTGCAGACACCGCATCTTTCATGATGAACGGCAAGCTTCAGCTTGATTTTGAACCGACAGACGACCCCGTTATCAGATATTTTGAACTCGGCAAACTTGAAAAAGGCGATTTTGAAATCAGACTTGATGCTCTCGGCACGGGCGGTGCGGAATTTGACTTCTTCTGTATCTGCGAAAAAAATGATGCTTCGGAAATCAAAGCAGAAATGACCTCTTATGATTTCATACCCGAAATCACAACAGAAAAATGTGCCGATGAAGGATACACAACATCCTGCAGATACAAAAATGTTGACGGTGAATTTATTCTCCGTACCTTCAACGATAACACCCGTTTCCGCGAAATAGAATCAGGTGCACTTGAAGACTGCATGACTGCAAGGCTTTCAAATTCCGACCCGACTTTTGACGATGTTGCAGAAAGCTTTACGGGTGCGTTCTCACGAAAGCACAGCGATGACGGTTTCTTCCGCAATTCGATAATCCACACAATTTTCATCAATCCCGACAGCGAGCACATCGAATATGCCGTTATTTCAAAGGGAAAGACCGAATATAAAACAGCGGAAGAATACGAAAAAATCTATGAATCCCGCCTTGCCGAAACCGAAAAAATCAACCTCAACAAGGACGGAAAAAAATATGAGCTGAGCAATGAAATTCTTCGTGCAACGGCAATGGTAAATGCAGTTTATCCCATCTACAAACACGGCGAATACATCATTCACCACACTCCGGGTAAGCGTTGGGATTGCCTTTATACATGGGATTCAGGCTTTATCGGACTCGGCATGATGGATTATTCAAAGCGTTTTGCCGAATACAGTCTCAACACCTATCTGAGCGATGAAACCAATCCCGATTACGCTTTTCTTCATCACGGCTCGCCCGTTCCCGTGCAGATGTATCTCTATCTTGAAATGCTCAAGAGAGAAAACGATAAATCAAAGCTCCTTGCTCTTTATCCGAGAGTCAAGCTCTATTATGATTTTCTTGCAGGAAAAATCAGAGGTTCAACAACAGCAAAGCTCAAAAGCGGTCTCACAACAACCTATGATTATTTCTATTCAACAAGCGGTATGGACGATTATCCCGCACAGGTTGCGATGATGGACAGAAATATCCGTGACACAACAGCACCCGTCATTTCAACCTCACAAGTCATGCGATGCGGAAAGATTCTTCGCATGGTTGCATCAAAGCTCGGAAAATCGGAAGATATCAAAGTTTATTCCGATGATATCGAAAGACTCACAAACGCACTTTCAGAGCATTCGTGGGATAAGGAAAGCGGATATTTCAGCTATGTT
>JAZOVN010000034.1:0-1849 GCA_045658725.1 Acutalibacteraceae bacterium | reverse complement strand
TGACGGTGTTGAGGTTTATAACGGACACGGCGACCATAATTCAAGTAATGACATTGCCTATAAATGGGCAAAGAAATATTCCCACAGAATGCTTTCGGGCTCAGATTTCCACGGAAACGATACAATGGAGCCGGGCGGAGTTTATTTTGAAGAATATGTAAGCAATTCAAAGGAAGTTGCCGAAGCACTCAGATCGGGTAAGTATTCGCTCAAGATATTCACCGAGTGATTTTATTTGTTTTTGTTCTTGTAAATAATTTATATATATGATACAATTAATTAATTAATTAATTCTATGGGATTTAAGGAGAAAACAAATGAAATACAGAGAACTCGGTAAAACGGGAGTTGAGGTATCGGCACTCGGATTCGGATGCATGAGATTTCCCGTTATTGAAGGTGACGGAGATAAAATTGATGAAGCAAAAGCCATAGAAATGATCCGTCACGGAATTGATAACGGAATCAACTATCTCGATACCGCATTTTTCTATCACGGCGGCAACAGTGAACGCCTTGTCGGAAAAGCACTCAAAGACGGCTATCGTAATATCGCTTATCTTGCAACAAAGCTTCCGCTTGGTGAAGTCAGATGCGAAGAAGATGTTGAAAGAATTTTTAACGAGCAGCTCGAAAAGCTTGATGTTGATTATATTGATTTTTATCTTCTTCATGCGGTAAATGACGATTCGTGGGAAAACCGTGTTGTTAAATTCGATATTCTGCCAAAGCTTGAAAAGCCTAAAGCGCAGGGTAAGATAAAGCACCTCGGCTTTTCATTCCATGATGACCTATGGGTTTTCAAAAAAGTCATCGACGCATATGACGGATTTGAATTCTGTCAGATTCAGCTGAATTATATCGATGTTGATTATCAGGCAGGTATCGAAGGTCTTGAATATGCCGCATCAAAAGGTCTCGGCGTGATTGTTATGGAGCCTCTTCTCGGAGGAAAGCTTGCTTCTCCTCACGAAAATGTTGCATCAAAGCTTTCGTCAGATAAAACACCCGTTGAATGGGCACTTGACTTTATCTGGAACAGACCTGAAGTTTCTATGCTTCTGAGCGGAATGGGTTCAATGCAGATGGTTGATGATAATATCGGATATGCCGATAAATCCGTTCCGGGTATGCTTTCGGAAGAAGAACTTGCAATGCTTTCGCAGGCTAAAAAGGCATACGATGAAATGAATCTTGTTCCCTGCACGGGTTGTGAATATTGTATGCCTTGTCCCGAGGGTGTGCTTATTCCCAAGGTTTTTTCTGCATTCAATAATATTGCTGACGGCGGAAGAAGACTTGTCAAGGAAATCTTCCCCGACATTGAAACGAATGCTTCTCTTTGCAAAAAATGCGGCAAATGCGAAAAAGCTTGTCCGCAGCATATAAATATAATCGAAACTTTAAGAAAAGTCAGAAATCAGTTTTGAGGTGAAAACATGAAAATTCTTTTTCAGGGAGATTCAATAACCGATGCAGGCAGAGACCGCTCCGATTATCATAATCTCGGTGAGGGCTATCCGTTTTATGCGGCACAATACATAAAAGAAGATAATCCGGATATTGATTTTGAATTTATCAATCTCGGAATCAGTGGTAATCAGACTAAAGACCTTGTTGACAGACTTCAGAGCGATTTTATCGACATTCAGCCTGATATCGTTTCAATTCTTATCGGTGTAAACGATACATGGCACCGTGCCGATAACCGCAAATGGCTCGGCAACGATGTTTTTGAAGCTAATTACAGAAAAGTGCTTTCTGAAATCAAAGAAAAAACAAATGCAAAAATAATTATGCTTGAACCGTTTCTTCTTCATGCACCCGAAAAGGAATATTTCAGAGTTGA
>JAZOVN010000033.1:0-3482 GCA_045658725.1 Acutalibacteraceae bacterium | reverse complement strand
ACCGTTGCAACTGCCGCACATTATCTGAAAAAAGTCAAGGGAATAAAGATGCCTGCTCAGATGGGTCCGCTTGTTCTTATTCTTACGGGTCATCCTCTCGAAGACGGAAAAATGTGCAACGGTGCAGGTCAGGTTCCCCTTACATATCTTAAAGCGATCACTCCGTTTTTCTGCACCTCTCCCACATCGCTTCTTTATCCCGAACACGAGGAACTTATTGATACATCATATCTTCAGCTCCGCTTTGCACTTGAAAATGCAAATGTCAGCTATATCGGATCGCTTGTTATAACACTTGTAACAACGATGTTTGATTATCTTGAGGAAAACTGGGAGATGCTTTGCGATGACATCGAAAAAGGTATCATCAATCCCAAGGTGAAAATCACTCCCGACCTCTATAACGAATATGCTAAAAAATTCAAGCCCAATCCCCGAAGAGCGGCAGAGCTCCGCAGAGAATTTGAGAAGGGCTTTGATACTCCGATTGCACCCCGTATCTGGCCGAAGCTCACATGGGCATACGGAATGGTCGGTTCAAATCTTAAGGTTTATGTTGAAAAGCTCCGCAAGTCAATCGGTGACGATGTGCCCATTCATAACATGGGATTTGCAGCAGCAGAAGGCTTTTTCTCAATGGCAACCGAGCTTGATGTGCATGACGGTGTGCTTCTTCCGCACTGTCTTTTCTTTGAATTCCTTCCGATTGATGATGAGGAAGAGGGTGCAGACGAAAATGCAACTCCGCTTCTCATAAATCAGCTTGAAATCGGAAAGAAATATGAAATCATTGTTTCAAATTTCTCGGGACTTTACAGATACCGCATGGAGGATGTTGTTGAGGTTACAAGAATGCATAATAATACTCCGATGATTGAATTCCTTTACAGAAGAAATCTCGGAATGAACATTGCAAACGAAAAAACAACAACCCAGATGGTAGATTTTGCCGCAAAACAGACTGCAGAGGCGATGGGTAATGAATTTGTCGGTCACAGTATGTATGCCGATTATTCAACCAATCCTCCCCGTTACTGTATGTTGGCAGAGCCCGTTAATCCCGTCAGCGAGGAAGACAGACAGAAATATATTGATATCCTTGATGAAAAATTCAAGGAGTTCAACGAGAAATATTTCAAATACCGTCGCTGGGGTATGATTAACAGACCCGAGGTGCTTTTCCTCAAACCGAAAACATATTGGGATTACAGAGAGAGTCTGCGCGAAAAGGGCAGGGTGCTCAATCAGATCAAACCCGTAACAATTATCAACAGCGAAGAGAGATGCGAATTCTTTTTCTCGCATGTTGCAACCGAAACGGAGCTTCCGTATAAAATTAAAAACAAATGATATTTTCGGGCGGTTTTATACTGCCCGATTTTTTTGTTTCAACACAAAATATTGAGTTTTTTCTTGCAATAAAAAGCAGATGATGTTATAATAAACTATAAATAACTAAAATCGGATATTGCCGTTTATTAATCGCCTTATGAGGAATAATAATTTTGCTTTATTTTCTTGAAAGGGCGTTTGATAATGAAAAACAGTAAAAACAGAAAGAATAATTTTTTTCTTCCGTCACCGCCGTGGCAGTCACCTGATCTGAGCAGTTCGGGCGGTTCCGAATGCGATGATTCATCCGCACTCGACAGCATTGTTGAGGCAGGTTCAATAACGGTAAAAAAAGGCGGACATCTTATTCATTGTCTTACTGTTATCGGGCAGATTGAAGGGCACTATATTCTTCCTGCCCAAAACAAAACAACGAAATATGAGCATGTTATACCTCAGCTTGTTGCAATTGAAGAAAGCGATGAAGTTGACGGACTGATAATGATTCTCAACACCGTCGGAGGCGACATTGAAGCAGGTCTTGCGATTGCGGAGCTTGTTTCGGGAATGAAAACTCCCACCGTTTCTCTTGTTCTCGGCGGAGGACATTCAATCGGTGTTCCTCTTGCCGTGTCTGCAGACTGCTCTTTTATCACACCGTCGGCAACAATGACAATTCATCCCGTGAGAATGAACGGTCTTGTTCTCGGTGTACCTCAGACTCTTTCTTATTTTGAACAGATGCAGGAAAGAATAGTCCGCTTTGTTTCCGATAATTCGGACATTTCTCCCGACAGATTCCGTGAAATGATGCTTGCAACGGGCGAACTTGTTATGGATGTCGGAACCGTTCTCAGCGGTGAGGCGGCGGTTAAAGAGGGGCTTAACGATTCGCTCGGCAGTCTTTCCGATGCTCTCAACTGCCTTTATGAGATGATTGATAAAAACGAAAATAAAGATTATTTTGATATTAAAACTCCGAAAGGATGACATTGATGCCAGCAACCCAAAACAAAAAATCAACAGCAAAAAAGCCTGCACAGAAAAACAGTTCTGCTGCCAAAAAGCCTGCTGCACAAAAGAAAGAAAAGATAAAGCCCGAAATTCCTCCCGAGGTAAAAAGACAGAAATCCGCAATAATCATGGCGGCTGTTGCAGCCTTCCTTCTTTTTGTTGTGTTTATTGAAGGTGAAAGTGCATGGCTTTCCATGCATAACGGATTATTCGGTATTTTCGGATTCTGCGTATATGTTATACCTGCGTCTCTGATTTATCTTGCGTTTGTTTTTGCAAAGGATAAATCCTTGGGAAGCGTTGCCGCAAACCTTACTGCGGCAGGAGTCTTTGTTGCTCTGCTCAGCGGAGCCATACATATTTTTACCAATCAGGCGGATTATCTAACTTCAACAATGATTCACGAGCAGATTTCCGATGTCTGGAGCAATGCACCTTCGCTTTCAAGCGGCGGTGTTATCGGTGCAGTTATCGGCGGACTTGTTGCAAAGTTTTTCGGCAAGGTCGGTGCAGGAATAACATTTGTTATTCTTCTTATCGTTATTATCATGTTTATTACGGGAACAACTCTTCCCGGTCTTTTCAGCGTTCTCAAAAAACCTGTTAACCGTATGAGTGAAATTGCCAACGAAAAGATTGAGCAGACAGCACAGCGCCGTGAACAGTCTGAGCGTGAAAGAGAAGAGGAAGAAAAGCTCAGGGAAGCATCAAAAAAGACCTTCAATCCTCCGAAACAGCCCACTGTTGCGGTTGAAAACTTTGAGGATAATTTTATAACCGATGAGTCCACATTTGCCCCCGTTGAAGAGCCTCCCATGCCCGAAATACCGGTTGTCAGACTTCCTGATTCCGCAAAGACCGACATCATCGAAGAAACGATTGAAGAAGCAGTGAAGCAGGAGAAAAAGAAACGCAGAAAAGCAGCTCCCGCTATGCCTGACGGCAATCCCGTTGAAGAGGAAATTCAGGTTGAAATTCTTCCTGATGCCGAAACGGAGCAGCCCGATTATGTTTATCCTTCAATCGACTGCCTTAATATTGTTGAAAATTCAGGTACCGGTGACAGCATGCTTGAAATGCAGCTCGGTGCACAGAAACTTGTTTCTACTCTTGAAAGCTTCAAAATCAAAGCTGAG
>JAZOVN010000032.1:0-4038 GCA_045658725.1 Acutalibacteraceae bacterium | reverse complement strand
TGTAAGTTTTAACGGTTCATCGCCGATAAAATCATATCCGTAATCAACAAGTTCATTTTTGATTTCTGAAATTTTATTGATTATTATTTCTGTATTTTCAGCATAACCGTCTGACAGATACGGATTAACAGCATCAAGCGATTGCATGATTATATAAGAAGGGCTTGTTGAACCGAACATCTCCAATGCATTTTTAGCCTGATTTGTAAATATTTCAGGGGCGTTATCGGAAATATGAAGATATGCTCCTCCGGTTAAAACAGGAAGTGTTTTGTGCGCGGAATCACAGCATATATCCGCACCCTTATCAATCGGATGCTCCGACGGAGAAAGAAATTTCAGATAAGCACCGTGTGCATTATCAACAGCAAGAATAACATTATGCTTTTTACATACATCGGATATTGCTCCGATATCAACACAATTTCCGAGATAATCGGGATTTGTAAGATAAACCGCAACGGGTTTTTGCGGCATATCATTTAAGATTTCATCGAGTTTTGAAGCATTTATTTTGCATGAAAGATAAGACTCATCGCTTTGCGGATAAATCCATTCAATATCAAAATCAATCATCGCCGCAGCGCTTATAAATGTTTTATGAGCATTTCTGCCTGCGAGAACAAGAGGTCTTATTCCCCTGCTTCTTGCATATTGAGAAATAAGAAACATCATTGCACGGATACATTGCGACGATCCTTCGGTTGAATAAAAAGTAGGACATCCGAAAATCTTACCCGCATTATCCTCGCTGTCTTTTATGATTCCGTCTGCTTCGTAAAGACTGTCGGCTCCGTTAATTTCGGTTATATCATTCTCTTCAAAACCAAGAAAACTTTTTCCTTTATGACCCGGCATATGAAATCTTAATGCATTTGATTTTGCATAGTTATCAACAAAATCGCAGATCGGAGTATTCATATTATTTCCCTCTGAAAGCACGGGCAATTGCAACCATTATTGCACATTCCATTCTTTTTTTGAAAAGGTCGCATCCGTATTTGTAAATACCCTTAACCGAACCTGTTGAATGATACGCATTTGCAGCACATCCGCCTGAACAATAAAGCTTTGCCCAGCAGTCACGGCATTCGGGTCGGGAATACACATTGCATTCCATAAATTCATTCTGAATTGCGGTGTTTGAAACTCCGTTCCAGATATCGCCGAGCTTGAATTTCTCTTCACCGACAAACTGATGGCAGGGATAAAGCTCGCCCGTAGGAGTCACAGCCATATATTCCGTGCCTGAACCGCATCCTGAAATCCGCTTATAGATACAAGGTCCGCCGGTCAAATCAATCATATAATGATAGAATGTAAAGGGCTTTCCTTCTTCATCTTTTTTAAGCATGAGTTCTGCAAGTTTTTCATACTGGTCAAGAACAATTTCTTTATCTTCTTCGGTAAGCTCTGAAGGGTCTCCCGATGCACAGACAACGGGTTCCATGCTCAATTCAGAAAAACCGAGATCAAGCATCTGCTGAATATCATTGAGAAAATCGGGATTAGCGTGGGTAAAAGTGCCGCGCATATAATAATCTTTTCCGCCTCTTGCCTCAACAAGCTTCTGAAATTTGGGAACAATATTATCCCAGCTTCCATTGCCTGCATAGTCAACACGGAAACGGTCATGAATTTCTTTTCTGCCGTCAAGGCTGAGAACAACATTACTCATTTCACGGTTTGAAAAGTCAATAACATCGTCATCGATAAGCACTCCGTTGGTTGTAAGAGTAAAACGGAAATTCTTGTTATGTTCTTTTTCGATGCTTCTTGCATATTCAACAAGCTTCTTGACAACATCAAAATTCATCAGAGGCTCGCCGCCAAAGAAATCAACTTCAAGATTATGTCGTTTACCTGAATTTGCAACAAGAAAATCGAGTGCCTGCTTACCAACCTCAAAGCTCATCAAAGCACGCTCACCGTGATATTTACCCTGGCTTGCAAAACAGTATGAACAATTGAGATTGCAGGTGTGAGCAATATGAAGGCAAAGAGCTTTAACAACTCCTGCAGTTTTTGCTTTAAGATGACCTGCCATCGGTTCAAAGGTTTCGGGAGTAAAAAGCTTTCCGTTTTCTTTGAGAGAAACAACCTGGTCATAGCATTCGCTGATATCGGATATACTGATATCGTTTCTTGATGAATACTTTTCATTCAAAGCATTGATAATATTTTCACGGGTTTCGTTTTCAAACATGGAAATGATGTCATAAGCAACCTCATCAACAACATGAACAGAACCCGAACATATATCAAGAACAATGTTATATCCGTTTAATTTATACTGATGTATCATAAATATCTCCTATAAAAAATGCCGCCATTACGGCAGCATTTTATACTCTGCAATTACTTGCTTTCCTTTGTGTTTTCGCACTGCTGGTTAGCAATACCGCAGCTGGTCTTGCAAGCTGACTGGCATGATGTCTGGCATTCGCCGCAACCGCCGTTCTTAGCACTTTCGCAAAGATTGCGAGTTTCAAGTGTCTTGATGTGTTCCATTACACTAAACCTCCACATATTTAATGATAAAATAATAACATAATGTTACTCTAAAGTCAACAAAAAATTAACTGATTGAGTCAATATATCTGCAAGCTGCAAGAGCAGCAACAGAGCCGTCTGCGGTTGCGGTTGTTATCTGTCTTATCTGTTTCTTACGGCAGTCACCCGCAACAAAAACACCTTCGGTTTTTGTGAAACAGCTTTCATCGGAATCAATATATCCCCATTCGTCAAGACCTGCAATATCAGCAAAATCTTTATTATTGGGAATAAGTCCGATTGCAACAAAAAGACCGTTAACACTGAGTTCACTTTCAGTTTTATCGGATTCCTTTACAAGCTTTAATGCTTCAAGGGTTTTATCGCCGATGAGCTCTGAAATAACGGTGCCCATGATAAACTCAACATTATCTTTCTTTTTAAGATTTTCAACAAGTCTTGCTTCTCCTGTGAAATAATCAAGGTTCTGAATAACATAAACCTTTTCACAGCCTTCGGAAAGAAGAACAGCTTCCTGCAATGCAGAATTTCCGCCGCCGAGAACCGCAACAGTCTGACCCTTGAAGAATGCACCGTCGCAAACAGCACAGTATGAAATGCCTTCGCCGACAAGCTCGTTTTCATTGGGCAGACCAATCTGTCTGTGCTTGACACCCGTTGCAATGATAACAGCTTTTGCTTCATGCTCGCCGTCTTCTGTAACAACGGTTTTTGTGTTACCGTTATCACGGATAGCGGTAACTGTTTCCATCTCTATTTCAGCACCCTGACCGAGAACCTGGTCAATGAGCTTTTCAGCGAATTCATTACCGCTCATCTTTGCAAAACCGGGATAATTCTCAATCTGCGGTGAATAGGTAATCTGACCGCCGAATGTGCCTTTTTCAAGCACAAGAACGCTTTTATCTGCTCTGAGAGCATAGAGCGCTGCGGTAAGTCCCGCAGGCCCTGCTCCGATTATTATAATATCATACATTAAAATCTTCCTCAGATAGCCGCACCTTTTGCAGCTTCGATGAATTTTTTGATTTCGGCAACACCTGAGTATTTTTCAAATGCACCGTCATTGACAACCACAAGTGTGGGAGCCTGTCTTACACCAAGCTTGATTGCAAGATCTTCGTTTTCATAAGCCATAACTTCGTTAACGGAGATGCTTGCTTTATCAAGAAGTGAAAGAGCTATTTTGCAGTTGGGGCAAGTGCTTGTTTTGAAAAGATAAAGACCGTTATCAAGTCCGCATCCTTCATCTGCAGCAGGAGCCTCTGCAACAGCAGCGGGAACATTGACGGTTCCGTGCTTTGTGATGTCTGAGCTTGCCATGTCATAAACCTTACGCTCTTTATATTCCTGAGTTTTACCGTCATTCCAGTTCTGAACAGGTCTGTAGTAACCTGTGATACGGCTGTAAACTTCAGCATTTGCTCCGCATTCGGGGCAAGTGAAATGCTCACCTGCAATATATCCGTGATCCTTACATACGGAATAAGTGGGTGAAATTGAATAATAAGGAAGTCTGTAGTT
>JAZOVN010000031.1:0-8559 GCA_045658725.1 Acutalibacteraceae bacterium | reverse complement strand
AAATTTTCTTAATTCGGGAGTACGCACTCCGATTATAAGCTCTTTTGACACCGTCGGCATCAGCTTTGCATGAAAATCACGGTATTCCGTATCCTGCATCTCAAAAAGACGGTCACGGATATATTTTTCTGCCATTATCATCACCTTTTCTTATTATAACTTAATGCTTTTTAATTTCAAGCTTATATCTTCAAAAAATATGTTGACATTAAAGAAAACGGAATGTAAAATTAATAGGTATTTTAAAAGCAAGGTGAACAGCTATGAGAATGAGAAAGAAAAAACATCTTGAGGAAAGACTTGAGAATTGCAACAATATCACTACCCTTTTCAGCGATGATGCAAATTTCATAACCGCAATTGAAAAGAAAGAATATATTGACACAAAGGAGCTTTTCGGCAACGATAATCCCGTTGTGCTTGAAATCGGATGCGGAAAAGGCAAATTTGCCTGCGAGCTTGCAAAGCAGAATCCCGATATCAATGTGCTCGCTCTTGAAAAATGTGCGAATGTGCTTGTCATTGCCTGCGAAAAAGCAATGAACGAAAATATTAAAAATGTAAAATTCCTTCGTACAGGTGCGGAATATCTTGAAAAATACATTGTACCTGAGTCGATTGAACGCATTTATCTCAATTTTTCATGTCCCTATCCGAAAAACAGATACGCAAATCACAGGCTCTCCAACTCCCGCTTTTTAAAAAGCTATGCATCAATTCTCAAAAAAGGTGCGGAAATTCATCAGAAGACCGACAACATGCACTTTTTCGAATATTCGATTGAACAGCTTACCGAATTCGGTTTCAGCCTCAAAAATGTTTCGCTTGACCTTCACAACAGCGAATTCGAAGGCAATATTGAAACAGAATACGAACACAGATTTGCTTCAATGGGAATGCCCATTTACAGACTTGAAGCTTATCTTAAATAACACAACATCACGGCGTAAGGATATATCTGATATTCTTACGCTGATTTTTTAAAAAACTTTTCAGCACAAATGTTCGATAAACAGTTGAAAAATATTATTCGGGATGATATAATATGTTTATCAAAGCCGTATTACCTTACGACATATCAGATAACAGTGATATCCGAAGGACTGAAGGAATTCGGTCTTTTTTTGCGGAGCAATTATATTTTTCAGAGCGAAGCGACCCTTAACTTTTCACTTTTCATTTTTCATTCTTCATTTGACAAAAAACAGAACGGAGGCATAGAAAATGAACGAAAACAAAACCTACATCGCAATAGACCTTAAATCCTTCTATGCCAGTGTTGAGGCTATGGAAAGGGGGCTTGACCCTCTGACAACAAACATTGTTGTTGCCGACCCTTCAAGAACAGAAAAAACAATCTGTCTTGCCGTTTCACCGAGTCTCAAAGCATACGGAGTTTCGGGCAGAGCAAGGATGTTTGAACTGATTCAGCAGGTAAGACTTGCAAATTCACAGAGAAAACAAAATGCTCCGGGAGGAGTTTTTTCGGGTTCATCGTACAACGCAAACGAATTGAAAACAAACCCTGCCCTTTCGATTGATTATGTAGTTGCTCCGCCGAGGATGGCTCTTTACATTGAATACAGCACACGGATATATGAGGTTTATCTGAGGCATATTGCCCCCGAGGATATTCATGTTTACAGCATTGACGAGGTTTTTATTGATGCAACAAGCTATCTTAAACTCAGCGGCATGAATGCTCATGATTTCACAAGAATGCTCATTAAAGAGGTGCTTGCCGAAACGGGAGTTACCGCCGCTGCAGGGATAGGTCCGAATCTTTATCTTTGTAAGATTGCCATGGATATAACTGCAAAGCATATTCCCGCCGATGAAGACGGAGTCAGAATTGCAGAGCTTGATGAAATGACATACCGACGCACTCTCTGGAATCACCGCCCTCTGACCGATTTCTGGAGAGTCGGAAAAGGAATTTCCGCAAAACTTGAAAAATACGGCATGTTCACAATGGGCGATGTTGCCAAATGCTCTCTTCAGAACGAGGATTTGCTTTACCGCATTTTCGGCATCAATGCCGAGCTTCTTATTGACCACGCATGGGGATGGGAGCCTTGCACAATTGCCGATATCAAGTCATATAAGCCGCAGACAAACAGCATTCAGTCCGGTCAGGTGCTTCAGCACCCTTATGATTTTGACAAAGCAAAGCTTGTTATCCGTGAAATGGCAGATGCACTTTCGCTTGACCTTGTTGAAAAGAAGCTTGTGACAGACAGAATCACTCTTGTTGTGGGCTATGACATTGAAAATCTTACCGATTCGGGCAGAAGAAAATCCTATACGGGTGAAGTCAAAACCGATTTTTACGGAAGAGAAGTGCCGAAGCAGGCAAGAGGCACAGCCAACATCGGCAGACAAACATCATCAACAAAGCTTATCACCGATGCAGTTTTAAAAGTTTATGATGAAATCGTTGACAAAAACCTACTTGTAAGAAGAATGTATATAACCGCAGAAAGAGTTATTCATGAAGACGCGGTTGATAAATCGTATGTTCCCGAACAGCTCAGCCTTTTTGAAGATTACGAAGAAAAAAAGCGTAAAACCGCCGAAGAAAACGAAGCTCTTGAAAAAGAACGCAGGGTTCAGGATGCGTTGCTCAGCATCAAGCACAAATACGGAAAAAATTCCATTCTCAAGGGCATGAATTTCAAAGAAGGTGCAACAGCAAAAGACAGAAACGGTCAGATCGGAGGCCACAAGGCATGAACAGCTATGATGATATCATTGATTTGCCTCATCATGTTTCAGAAACTCATCCGCATATGTCGCTCCATGACCGTGCGGCACAGTTCAGCCCTTTTGCGGCATTGACGGGTCACGGTGCGGCAATTGAAGAAACCGCAAGGCTGACAGACGAATTTGCAGAGCTTGACGAAAGCCGCAAGGAAGCAATCAACGAAAAGCTGATGTTTATTTCCGAATCGGCAGAAAATGCTCATGAAGTAACAGTTGTTTTCTTTGTGCCTGACGGCAGAAAATTCGGCGGAGAATATGTTTCCGTCACGGGCAATGTAAAGAAAATCGATTCATATAAGCATGATGTTATTATGACTGACGGAAGAATTATTCCGATTGAAAACATTTACGATATCCGCTTTGAGCATTCCTGCGACGAATAAAAAGGCGGATTTCCGCCGTATCAGAACGAAAATCCGCACAATTTTAAATTATAATATTATTCATTAACCTGTGCCTGTGAGCGTTGCAGTTCAAACACCGCTCCGTCGGGCACGGGTTTGAATTTTGTGCCGTCACCGTAGTTATATTCGGGCAGCTCCGATGAATTTGCGGCATCAAAAATAAGATTGTCACCGCTGAAAATAAAGGTATAGGTATATCTTCCGTCATCGGTTTTCATAACAAGCTTCCCGTGTTCAACGGTATATGTGCCATGAGGAATATAACTGCTCAGAAGAGAATAGCTGAACATGATTTCGGTGTCGCTGTATAAGATTACCTTTGCTCCAACGAGCGGCTTATCATCATTTTCCATGTAACTGTAAACGGCTTTCGGCTTACGCATATTCTCTCCGTAGGTGATATATGCAGAGTGAATATCACCGATTGCGGCATTATTCACCGCAAGGGTTATGAAGCGTTCACTTTCAAGATCGCCATCCTCATAAGGTATTTCTCTGTGCACCTGAAAAGACAATGCATAACCGTTGTCTTCATGTCTGCTTTCTTCGGGAGCTTTCTGATGATGCCTTGTGATATCGCCTATGGAATGAGTTATTGAATAAGTGCTTTCTCTGACATGCATTATTATAAGGCTGTTATCCATAAAAAATTTATCATCAAAAAGCTTTGCGGTGTTTGAAAAATCAACACCTTTCTCTTTATTGTAAAACTCAAAATGAGCAGACATTTCCTTGATGAATTTATCAAAATCCGCTTTGGTTTTTATTATAATTCCCTTTATCGGCTCAACAGTTTCATCATACTCAACAAAGCCGTTATTCGCCTTCTTTTCAAATTCAGACCACGACTCGCTGTGCTTACTGCTGACTCTGTTTTCATAAACCCTGTAAAGTGACGAGGGAACAATCATATTTACTCCCGGAGGAAATTCAAGATTTTCCCATTCATCATCGGTATCAATAAAAAATTCAACACTTGCCGTATGGTTTTCGCCGTCAAGAGAGAAATCCTTTGTCAGGCGGTAATATCCGTTTTCAGAAATATCAAACAAACTCAGCATACAGGGCAATTCACGGGTCTGACCGGGTAAAATCAACAGCCCCTCCATTGTCCATATATATTCCGTTTCTTTAACTCCGCAGCTGACCCATTCGCCGTTTTCATAGCGATAAACCCAATAAGGTCTGCCCGTCATAACGGTTTCGGAAGAATTATTTGTCATCTGCAGATTCAGACCCGTGTTTTCTCCGCCGAGAATAATGTTATCTGCATAAACATCAACCTTTTCGCAGGTCGAGAAGCATTTCACCTCAACCGTATGCATTTCATCGGCTTGCATATTGTTTCTGAAATAAGTCTCCGCCTTCTGATCACACAGCTTTGACACGGTATAAGGATCTTTGATAACGGATTCCGCAACCGATGACGGAAACTTTTCTCTGATTGAGTCGGCATAATTACTGCCATCCTCAGCTTCCCAATAATCAAGAAGGGTGTATTCCGTTTCTCCGACAGCAAAAGTCAACGCAATCGGTCCGCTGCCTCCGCTGACAGATTGAATAACGCCGTATTTCATTTCATATTCACCGTATGCGGCAATAACATATGCCGTAACAGTTTCGGTGTCAGTGGCTTCGCTGACTGTTTCTGTTGTGAGAATCTCGTGGTAACAGCAGGCATAAGTACCTTTCAGGTATTTTCCGCTGTTATGCTCCATAATCGCAGCACTTATCGCATCATCATGCGACTGCGTTTTAACATATTCAATAACAACAGTTTCACCGTTTTCGGTTTTATGGTTATGAGAAGAATAAAGAGTTAAAAACAATCCCTTTGACGGCACAGAAGAATCCTCTCCAAAAAGAGGCTCCCCTCTGAACTTTACTTCCATTTCATCACGCTGAAGGTCAACAAGGGTTATTTCAATTTCCGTTCCGTTTGAAAGAGTGATTTTATTGCCGATTTTTGCCTGAACAACCTTTGTTTCTTTAATCTCTCCGTCGGCAGATACTGTCACTTTAAGTCTGTTGCCTATATCGTGATATTCCTTGTTTTCGGGATTTGTAAGAAAACAGACAGCCGCAACAATGCAGGCAACAACCGCAAGAATTATCACCCAGAATGCAGGCTTTTTGTAATTCATAACATTCTTTATTCTGTTTTTGACGCTGACCTCTCCGAAAGCAAGTGGGCATGCCGCAATTCTTCGGCGGTTAACGGCACAGTCAAGAAGTGCATGGGCATATTCCTTTCGGGTTTCGCCGTCCATTGAAGCAACAACCTTTTCATCGCATGCCGCTTCAATATCACGGCAAAGAAGGATATAAGCAATCCACACAAGAGGATTGAACCAATAAACGGAAAGAACAAGAAATCCGAACGGTTTTATAAAATGATCGTGCCGCTTGAGATGTGCATTCTCATGGGATATGACATGATTCCGTGTTTCATCATCCAGATTGAACGGAATATAGATTTTGGGTCTGATTATTCCGAGAATAAACGGAGAAACAACACTTTCGCTCTGCCAAACATTATTTTCAAGCAAAACAGCCGTTTTAACACTCTTTTTTACCCGAAGATAACTGATGATTCCGTATAAAACCATAACCGCAAGACCGATTATCCATATATATGAACCTACGGCGGTAATAACCTGCAAAGGGTTAACGCTGTCACCGGGATTCGGAGTAAAAACATCGGCAATGACAGGATTAACAGAGCTGTTAACGATTTCTATTCCGCTTGAAATTGCAGGAACAGTCCACATGGCAATATCTTCGGGTATCGTTTCAGCACTCGGAATAAGACTGAGAGCACTTTCGATTGAAAACGGAAAAACAAGCCTTATTGCCGCAATCCCCCATAAAACACAAACAAACTTTTTGGGAACTTTTCTGAAAACAAAACGGATAAGTATAACCGCGAGAATCAGATAGCTTGCGGTAATGCTTATGTTAAGGAGTTCAATAAAGAAATCTGCCATTTCACTTGCCTCCCCGTTCGATTATTTCCGTTATCTCCTCAATATCTTTTTGTGAAAGCCTGCGGCTTCTGGCAAAAGCGGCAATAAAAGCGGGAATTGAGCCTTCAAACTTCTTTTCCATAAGCTCGTCAATCTCCGAAATCTGTGCTTCGTCTTTTGAAACGAGCGAGGTCACAACCGTGTTTTCGTTTTTAAGCACTCCCCTGTCGGAAAGCCTTTTTATGACGGTATAAGTCGTTGTTTTTGACCATCCGAGCTTTTCCTTGCAAAGCTCTGAAAGCTCACGGCTGCTGATGGGCTCATTTTCCCAGAGAACAAGACAAAATCTGTATTCACTTTCAAAAATTTTGGGTATCTGCATTAATAATCCCCCCGTTTTAATTTTATTCTAATGCATTAGTACAGATTTATTCTAACGCATTAGAACGGATTTGTCAAGAAAAAAACAGGCAAATTGAGATTTTCTCATTTTGCCTGCTCATGTCAAACATATTTAATAATATCTTCGACCGATTCCGCAATATAAGTTGCACCTGCGTTTTCAAGCTCTTCACGGCTTCCGTAACCGAAAAGAACGCCGACTGAATCAATTCTGTTTTTGTTTGCTCCGATTATGTCATGCTCTCTGTCGCCGACCATAACAACCGATGATTTTTCGGTTATACCGCACTCACAAAGTGCATATTCAATAACATCCGCTTTGTTGGTTCTCGTTTCGTTCATCGTGCTGCCTGCAGCAAAGAGAAAATATTTATCAAGACCGAAATGACGCAGAATTTCTCTTGCAAAAGGTTCGGGCTTTGAGGTGGCAAGAATAATCTTTTTCTCCTCTTCACTCAGTTTCTGGAGCATAGCTTCGATTCCGTTATAAACTTCATTTTCATATATGCCCTTATCGGCATAATATTCTCTGTAATAATCAACGGATTTCACCGCCTCTTCATGCGAAAATCCGTAGTATTTTTCAAAAGAATCAATCAGAGGAGGACCAATAAATTTATAAAGAGTTTCTCTGTTTTCAACCTCAATTCCGTATTTTTTCAAAGCATGCATAACGGAATTGGTTATTCCCATGCCAGGGTCGGTCAGAGTGCCGTCAAGGTCAAAAAGAATTATATCATATTTGCTCATTCCGTTTTTCCTCTCATTTCTTTTTCAGTACAATCAACCCGAAAATCACCGATATTTCACGCAGATAATTTGCAGGCACGGTGCTCCACTGTATTTCTGCACCGAGGTGAGTTGCGTTAATGCCAAGCTCTTTGGCAAGTTTTTCCGCACGCCAGATATGAAAACTGTTGCTGATGAAGGCAACCGAATAATTATCACCGAGCTTTTGTTTCAGAATATCGGTTGAGAATATAAAATTCTCATAGGTGGTTGTTGATTTGTCTTCTATGACTATAATATTTTCGGCGATACCCTTTGAAATAAGATAATCAGCCATTGCCTGCGCTTCGGAAAGCTTTTCTTCATTCCCCTTGCCGCCCGAAACAACAATCAGAGCACGGGGATTTTTTTCGTGATATTCAATCGCCTTATCAAGCCTTTTTGCAAGATTCACAGGCACTTTATCTCCGTCAAGACCTTTGCCGAGAACAATAACCGCATCTTCGCGGAAAGTTACATTATCGTTTCTGCCGTAGAATGCAAGAGAGATTCCGACAGACAAAAGAATAAGGATAAATATAATTAAAACAATCATTTTATCACCGCATTGTAAAAAGGGCACCGTTTTCACGATGCCCTTGATATTATTTAATGTTTGCTTTAAGAGTTTCGAGCTCTGCCTTGAGAGTTGCGGGAAGTCTGTCAAACTTGCCGTAGAATTCTTCGATGCCTGCAACTTCGTCATTCCAGAGTGAAACATCAACGCTGAGAAGCTCTGCAAGCTGTGCATCGCTTACTTCGTCTTCGATGCCTTCAAGGTTGATGTCTGCTGCCTTGGGAACAAAGCCGATAGCTGTTTCGTCAGCTTCAACCTTGCCTTCGCAACGGTCGATAATCCAATCAAGAACGCGAAGGTTGTCGCCGAAACCGGGCCACATGAAGTTGCCTTCGTCATCCTTACGGAACCAGTTAACATTGAAGATCTTGGGAGCCTTTTCGGGATCAAGACCTGCACCGATGTTGATCCAATGCTGCCAGTAATCAGCCATGTTATAGCCGCAGAAGGGAAGCATTGCCATGGGGTCACGGCGAACAACGCCTACTGCGCCTGCAGCTGCAGCAGTTGTTCCAGAACCCATGATTGAACCAATGAATTCCCCGTGGTTCCAGTCTCTTGACTGATAAACGAGGGGAGCAAGCTTTGCGCGTCTGCCGCCGAATACGATAGCAGAAAGCGGAACGCCTGTAAGGCTGTCAAATTCGCTGGAAACGCAGGGGCAGTTCTTTGCAAGAGC
>JAZOVN010000030.1:0-8308 GCA_045658725.1 Acutalibacteraceae bacterium | reverse complement strand
CAGAGGGTATGTTTTGGTTAAAGCTCTTTTATATGCGTTTTAGCAACATAAGTAGTACCTAATGTATTTTTATCAAATTTATTGCCTTCAAACATTACAGAGTGCATAGTTGTTATTCTGTCCAAATTGTCAAATTTGATTGCCAACTCGCACATCTTTCTGAAGTTTTCCAATGCATTAGCAGTATCGCCGAGCTTGAAATACCTTACGCCTAAATGCCCATAATTGTAAATTACAGTTCGCCACATTTTGCCGTAATGACCATCATCGTACACAAAATTCAAAAAGTCGAGTTCTGTTTTGAATGCTGAAAGCACCCATTCATCAGAAAAGCTTCTGTCATAGAAAAAACCATTGTAATGAAAATAATGAGAATAAACTGTATTGAGTAACAAGAATAATTCTTCGAGAGTATTCATTATTATCTCATCGCCATTTGGATAGTTTTCAGGATAATAAAAGCAGAACATTTCCTGACCATCTCTCATTCTCGGCATTTCTTTTATGATTTTTTCGCAGTCCTCAAATGTTATGCCGCTTCCTTCCTTTTCTGAAAGACCCTTATAGAGTTCGGCAATGTGTCTTTTGGCAGAAATACGTATTTTGTCGTTGTTGCAGTTCTGTTTGATGTTTTCATATATTGCAATTATTTTCGCAACGTTTTCAGGTATGTTCTCTTTGAAATGAACAAGGCAAGACATATATCTCAAAAGAATACGGAAATCATTAGGAAACTTTTCTTTAAGTCTGTTTATTATTTCCAGTTTTAATTCTTTATCTCTGATATTATCATAAGCTTCAAGTTCTTTGGTGATTTCTGCTTCATCCTCAACTCTGTTAACACCGAGCAACTCATCAACGCTTACTTTGAAAAACCCTGCAATTTCAGGAAGCATAGTGATGTCGGGATAACTTTCGCCACGTTCCCAATTACTGACACTCTGAAAAGTTACTCCCAAAAATTCTGCAAGAGTTTCTTGAGTAAGGTCTTTTTCTCGCCTTAATCTTTTGATGTTTTCGCTTAAATAAATTGTCATTGGTATCGTCACCTCTGATTAGATTCATTGACCGGTCTGTTCATATAATAACGCATCGAAATATAAAAAACAATAAAATATCCTTTGAATAGCTTTCAAGAGATGCTTGAAAAATTCAATTACAAAAAACAGAAAGAAGGTGAAAAATTAATGTCAAATCAAAATCTAAAAAACAAATCCATTGACGAACTTCGTGAAATGTTATCGAAGGGTGAAGCTGAAATGAAGCTGTTACATAACAAAAGTAAATATTATGATTCGCAGATAAAATTGCTGACACGGAAAGAACGTACTCACAGACTCTGCACCCGTGGAGCTATGCTTGAAAAATTTCTCGGTTGTCCCAACGAACTGACCGACGAGCAGGTTGAAGAAATTTTGAAAATTGCGTTTCAACCCGAAGCTGTCGGTATAGCGATTGAGCAATTCAGAGAGAGCAACGAAAACACCACTTTGTAAAAGTGCGCAATTATACACCGTTGACGGTGTAATTGCGATTTTCTTCGAAAATACTCGGAACACAGTTCCGCTGATTTCATCAGACAAGGGTTTCACCCCTGCGACTTCGTCTACCCCAATTTTAAAAACATAAGGAGAGTGATAAAAAATAGCTTGTACTCATTTTCAGATATCAATACAAAAGCGGAGTGAAAACAAATCCGCTGTTGCAGGAGCCGCTTACCAGAGCGGCTCCAAACTTTTCTCGGAATATGATAACCGAACCAAAAATTATTTGCGAAAGCAAAACGAAGTTATCCATTCCGAAATTCTTCTTCCTCAGAACGCACCGCAAGAATATCTCGACAGAGAAACTTTGTGGAACTCTGCCGAGAAAGTTGAAACACAATGGAACTCACAACTTGCTCGAAAAATTATCATCGCACTTCCGAGAGAAATTCCAACCGAGCAGTATGCAGAGCTCGTCAGAAATTATTGCAACGAGCAGTTTGTTTCAAAAGGAATGTGTTGTGATTTTGCCGTTCACGATAAAGGTGACGGCAATCCGCACACACATATTATGCTGACAATGAGAGCGATTGATGAAAACGGAAAGTGGCTTCCGAAGTGCAGAAAAGTTTATGAACTTGATGAGCATGGCAACCGTATCGGCAGTCACCGTGAAGATATAGTTGATTGGAATAAAAAAGAAAATGCAGAAATCTGGCGTCACGCTTGGGAAGAAAAAGTGAATGATTATCTCATCAGAAATAACCGACCCGAAAGAATTGATATGCGTTCTTATGAACGGCAAGGAATAGATTTAGTGCCAACAGTTCATCTCGGACCCGCTGCATCGGAAATGGAACGCAGAGGTGAAGAAACAATTCTCGGCACTCTGAATCGGGACATTGTGAAATTCAACTCTGTAATAAAACATTTACGAAAAGCGCTTGCAGAATTGAAAGAATGGATTGAAGAAATCAAGAAAATTCTTTCCGAACTCAAAGAAGAAAAAGAACCGACAATCGCAGATATTCTCATCGACTATCTGAACTCACGGCAAGAAACACATAACGGAAAAAGCAGATACTATTACAATAAAGATTTAGCGGTTGATTTGAAGCAAGTTTCAAAAACACTCGCTTTTCTTCAACAACATAATATCACTTCCGCCGATTCTTTATGGGAGATGATTGAAAAAGTTTCCGAAATCCAAAGCCGTATCGACAACGCAGACGAAAGAATAAAAGAACTCAAAAAAGGAATTAAATTCCTCGGTGATTATACAAAATACAAATCCGTTGCAGACGAATACGGCAAAAAGAAATTCGGCAGAGATAAATTCAAAACCGAACATAGCAAGGAGTTAAATTCTTTCTACCGAGCCAAATGTTGGATTGATGACAATCCGAATGTTACAACAAAATCATTGAAAGTCGAACTCGAAAAACTGCAAAAACAAAAAGCCGCCGATGAAGCTTTAATCGAAAGCAACTACGGCAGCCTTGAAGAACTCAAACGAGCAAAATATATCATTTCAAAAGTTCTTGCAAATGTTAAGTATCAGGAACAAGAACAATCATTGCAATCAACACAAAAATCAAAACAAGAAATTATTGAATAGAAATTTTTTGTATCATACCAAACATTTCCGATAAAAATAATGAAAGGAGGTGATGTTCATCGATGACATTGGAAGTCTGCGAGAAAAATCGCATTGCATATTACTGGCTTTCTCGTGAAGAAAAAGACAATGTAGACATACAGAATGAACTAAAAGATAAGTATGGAGAATGGAGGAGCAAAGGATATAAAGTTTGTACCTTTGTTTCAGGAAGCGGGAACCTTGTGGACTTGACAAAAGAATTGTTGATTCATAACAAACTGATTATTGCAAAGAAAGCGACAGAAGAAACCGAACGTGAAGTTTGTAATAACCAGCAATTGGCAGAAATATAATCTGCCGTACATATTATGCAAATTTTAATTTTTATAAAAGAGTTGAAAACTAGAATAACTTATGTTACAATGTTGTTCAGAAAATGTTGGTATTTTATAGACAACATTGAACGGAGAAGATATAATGAGTACAAAACGAATAGCGGGTTATCTGCGAATTTCGGTTGATACCGAACTCGACAGGGATAACACATCTATCGAGAATCAGCGTGAGATAATAAAGAATTACGTTGAAAGAACTTTTCCCGATGCCGAACTTGATTTTTATGAGGACCGTGACCGAAGCGGTTACACCTTTGAGCAAAGGGAAAATTATCAGTTGATGCGACCCAAACTGATGAATGGTTATTATAATATTCTTATCATCAAAGACTTTTCCCGTTTCTCCCGAAGAAACGGACGGGGTCTTGTTGAACTTGAGGAACTGCGTGATGCAGGTGTCCGTATCATCTCAATTGGCGACAATATTGACTATCCGACCTATGACGAGTGGATACAGATTCAGATGAGGTTTTTCGTCAACGAAATGCCAGTTACGGATGCATCCAAAAAGGTTAAGGGTGTTATAAATACCAAGCAGAATGAGGGCAAATGGATTTGTGCTGTTCCCTATGGTTATTACATCACAAACACTAAGAAGATGACCTTTGAAGTTGATGAAAAAGCGGCTGAAATAGTCAGAAAGATTTTTGAACTTTACAATAACGGTTGGGGTTATAAAAAGATTGCCAATTATCTGACAGATGAGGGTATTCCGACTCCCCGAATGCTTGAAAAGGAACGCCGTGAAGCTGACGGCACAACAACTAAAATCAGAGCAAGCTCCGCATGGGCGATTCCGACCATCAGCGGTATTTTGACAAATGATTTCTATATCGGAACACTTCGACAGAAAAAATATACCCGAACCAAAATCAACGGCTCGGATAAAAAGCTTGATTCGGATGAAAACATCGTTTTTGAGAATAACCATGAAGCGATTATTGATGTCAGAACTTTTGCTAAAGCACAGGAACAGCTCAAAGCAAGGTCAAAATCAAATTACCGTGGTGTAAAAAAATACGATACATCGTATTCGGGATTTTTATTCTGCGGTGACTGCGGAAGTCCGATGTTTTCGATGAGCAGACCTGATTTGGCACCTGCCTATACTTGTGGTACATATCACAAGCGTGGTCTTAAAGGCTGCACATCGCATCACACAAGAACAGATACACTTGACATAATGATAAAAAAATATGTTGAGCGTGTTATGATGAACTCAGAAAGAATGATAGCCGAGCTTGAAAAAGCGGTTAAAGATGAACCGCAGATGATGAAAAACTCGCAGTCCACACTTGAAATGCTCGAAGTAGATTTAGCAAAAGCAAAGGATGAATTCAAGGCAACAAAGAAACAAAAAATCAAGGAATTAATGAAAAACGAAGATAATCAGGAGCTTATCGAAGAAACCTTTGCGGAGATTGAAGAAGAGCTTCAAGCAAAAATTGAGGGACTTGAAAAACAGATTGAGTTTGCTTCCGAGCGACGCAATATGACAATTCAGGTCAACAGAATTGCAAAAACCGCAATTGATATTTTTCGTGAAATAATTGAAAAAGATAAGCTTGATAAGAGTGATTTATCGCTGATTGTTGACAAAATCACTGTGTTTGAAAACAACATTGAAATTCGGCTTAAAGCCGATATAACGATGCTGCTTGAATGCGGAACTGTTACGAAAGAGTTGATTGAAGAATCAAACTATGTAGGTAAAGCCGTAAATTTTAAGTGGGACACCGAGAGTATCGTAAAAGCCACAATAGTCCAATCTGCAACCAATCAGAAGGACAAGGCTTTCGGTGTCAATGTTGTATGTGAAGGCGACCCGTTGGAGATTTATACGGATTCGGATGGTGAGGTTATATTCAAAAAATATTCGCCCATCGGTGAGCTGTCGTCGATTACGGCACAGTATGCCGATGTGCTTGCAAGAGGCACGGGGCTTGCGGTCATCATAACCGACCGTGACAGCGTTATTGCATGTGCGGGCGTTTCAAAAAAAGAAGTGCTTGACCGTCGGATAAGCAACACTCTTGAATCCCTCATGGAAAAGCGTGAAAACTATGTCTGCTGTGCTGACAGCGAAAGAATGAGACCCGTTGAGGGCTACGACAGAGAAGCTGCGGTTGCGTTTCCGATTATCGGAGGCGGCGATGTTTCGGGTGCGATAGTCATGCTTATGAACGACAACGGCTCATGTCCCACACAGACCGAAACAAAGCTCGCACAGATTGCCGCTTCGTTTCTCGGAAAACAGATGGAAGAATAATCAATCCTCCGTCGTTTTCTTGCGAAAACGCCATCTCCTTTCAAAAGGAGGCTGGAGTTTGTGCACTTATTTACAGCATAACAGTAAACCACCCCGAAGCCGTTGCTTCGGGGTGGTTGTGCATTCAGAAATATTTTCTTATGAGTGCAGGGATTTCTTTATTCAGACCGAAAATTCTTCTCAGGAAACCAAATATCTTCTGGAAGAAGCCTGCTTTTGCGGTCATGGTCTGTGAATCGCTGCAAATTACCCTGCCCTTATAGTCATAGACCGTAACGGTAATTTCGGAATCGCCGTTGTTTTCAGGTGTGATGTTGCATGACATATTGTCAAGTGAGGTTGAAACAACGCGGAAATTGTTGTTGTCGACAGTCCATTCAATGTAACTGCCCTCGGGAAGACCGACATCCTTGCCAAGCTTTGCGTGAAGATTGATGCTGTCACCGTATCTTATCACGGTCACGGAAGGAGTTTTGATTTCAATCGGCTTTTCAGGTTCCGTGACGGGAGGTCTTGTGGTGGGTTCGGTGGGCTTGGTGGTAGGTTCGGTAGGCTTGGTTGAAGGCTCGGTGGGCTTGGTTGTGGGTTCAGTAGGCCTTGTTGAAGGCTCAGTGGGTTTGGTTGTAGGTTCTGTTGAAGGTTCTGAAGGCTTGGTGGGAGGAGGAACAGGAAGGTCTTCCATCACCTTTTCAACTATCGCATAATAGCTGAAATGTGTTGTTTCAAACACAAGATAATTCTTGCCGTCGATAACCTCAACAACGGCATTCATCTTTTCAACTCTGCCTGTTTCGATATCAACATGATAAACGAAGGTTTTTGCAGGGTCGTAGCCTGCAGGAACGGGGATTCTGACCTTGACCTTACCTGTAGGCTGAATTTCTTCACCGTCAATAGTCATTGTGATATCATAAAGATTTTTCTGATTGACATCAAGCTGAGTGCTGATGATATCAAATGCTGTTTCGTCAAGGGATTTTTCAACATTGATATCAACCTCGCCCTTATCCTTATAGATATCTTCATAGTATTCAATGCTGATATCGGTGTCTTCGTCGGAAACGGTTGCTTTTTCGTCGCTTCTGCCGGGAATGATTTCTACTTTCTCTTCAAGTCTTTCCCAATAATAGTTGTCGTAATTGCTTCTTGCCTTAAGATCAAGCCATTCCGTGGGTGAACCGCCGTAGTAAATCGTTTTAAGTTTAGAACATCCATATAACAAGTCGCTGTATAAATAAAGAAGCGAATCGGGGATTCTTAAAATTTCCAGGTTATAACAACCATCGAATGTGTTATATGCCGCAAGCAGTGTGCCATCCTTTATTGTACAGTCGGCAGGAACATCGGGAATTTCATCATCATAATAATCATAATTTGTAGCAACAAGATACTTGCCGATATAGAGCATTCCGTCTTCCCAGTTGCTTGCATCGTTGTAATATCCACAGTTGATAAATGCATAATAACCTATATAGGTTATGTTATCATAGAGAGTGATGTTGCTGAGGTTCGCGTTGTTTGCAAAAGCACGATAGGCAACTGTTGTAAGTTCAACGGGTGCGGTATATGAAGCAGCTTCTTTTGCACGGGGGTAACAATAAACGGTTTGCTTATCATAGCTGTAAAGAACGCCGTCTTCAGCAGTAAAATATCGGTTATCTTCATCAACCTTAACCGCTTTGAGACCCTGGCAGCCATCAAAAGGATTACTTCTGTCTGACGAAAAGCTCTTTACTCTTGCGGGAATTGTGATTTCTTCAAGAACACTGCAAAAACTGATTGCATTTGAATCAATCACATAAAGTCGGCTGTCTTCACCGAAAGTAATAGATTCAAGGCTTGTGCAATAAGAGAATGTGGATGAGTTCAAAGCCGTAACCGCATCGGGAATATGGATTGAGACAAGACTTGAACAATCAGAAAAAGCACTGCCGCCTATATATTCAACCGTTTCGGGAAGAACGATTTCCGCAAGTTCACTACAGTTGCCGAAGGCACGGTAACCGATTGCCGTAAGTCTGCTGTTATCTGCAAAGCTGATTTCCGAAAGCTTTGAAACATTATAGAAAGCATATTCCGAAATTTCCGTTACTGAAGCGGGAACTTCATATGCGAAGAGATCATCTGCACTTGCACAAGGGTAGAGAAGCAGAACGGATTTATCTTTGTTAAAGAGAACACCGTTTTCATCGGATGAATAATAAGCATTATCCGCATCAACCGTGATTGATGCAAGATTGTATATCAATCGGAACGCCTCGCTTCCGATTGAGTTTACGCTTGCAGGAATGCTGATATCTGTGATACAGGCACAATTATTAAAAGCATTATTTCCTATTGTTTCAAGGGCCTCGGGTAAAACTAGTCTTCCTGCAAGACCGTCACAGTTATAAAATGCATATTCACCGATTTCTTTCAGTCTGCTGTTGTCGGCAAAGTATAATCTGATTATCTTTGCATAATAAAAAGCATAGTTTTCTATTCTTTCAACAAAAGCGGGAACGGTGTATGAAGTCTCCAGACCTGCGGGATATGCAATCAGAACGGATTTATCCTTGTT
>JAZOVN010000029.1:0-2583 GCA_045658725.1 Acutalibacteraceae bacterium | reverse complement strand
GTTCTTGCGAATCCCAAGAAATATGCTCCGAGCGGCGTTTATATCATGAGAATTCACGGTACTTTTGTTAATTTCCTTGATCTTTCTCCTGCAATTCAGCAGGATATCATTACCCGTCTTGACCCTGAATCAGCTTCAATTGCATAAGGAGATTTTATGAAAATAATTGGAATTGATATCGGAACAACTAGTATTTGCGGTGTCCTTATTAACACTGACAGCGGTGAAATCATAAAATCTTTTACTCTGCCGAATAATTCTTTTATAAATAGCAAATATGATTTTGAAAAAATTCAGGATTCCGAAATTATAATGCAAAATGTTTATGATTTGCTTTCGGAATTCAAGGATGATGATTATTCCGCTATCGGATTTTCAGGTCAGATGCACGGTATAGTTTATTCCGACGAAAACGGAAAAGCCGTCAGCCCTCTTTACATATGGCAGGATGAGCGTGCGGCTGTCGAATATAAAGACGGAAAGTCCTATGCACAGTTTCTCGGATGTTTTTCGGGTTATGGACTTGCAACCGATTTTTATAATGAAAAAAATGATTTGATTCCCGAAAATGCAAAATATCTTTCAACAATTGCCGATTATGCGGTTATGCAGCTTTGCGGACTGAATAAACCTCTTATTCACATCACCAATGCAGCAAGCCTCGGATGTTTTGATATTGAAAATAATTGTTTCTTGATAGATAATCCGAGATTACCCGATGTAACATCAGAATTCAAAGTTGCAGGAACATATAACGGAGTTCCTGTTTGTGTTGCTCTCGGTGATAATCAGGCAAGCTTTATCGGATCTGTTTCGGATTCGGAAAACGCTCTTATCAATATCGGTACAGGCTCTCAGATTTCATGGCTTTCCGATAAACTGACTGTTGCTGACGGTGTTGAAAACAGACCTTTTGACGGCAAGAGATATCTTGCTGCAGGGTGTGCTCTTTGCGGCGGAAGAGCGTTTGCAATGGTCGAAAAACTTTTCAGAGAAATTGCTTCTCTTGCAGGATGCGATACAGATTCAATGTATCCTCAGATCAATAAAATTCTTGAAGATAAATTATCTGCATCACTTGTTGCAGATTGCCGCTTCTGCGGTACAAGAAGCAATCCTTCGATAAGAGGTTCTTTCAATAATATTTCAGAGAGTAATTTTACTGCTGCCGATATTGCATATTCCGTTCTTTGCGGAATGTCAGCAGAGCTTTTTGATATGTATAGTAATGGCGGAATGAAAGCGAATAAGCTTGTCTGTTCAGGAAACGGAATAAGAAAGAACTCTGCCCTTCGCAGGATAGTTTCTGAAATGTTCGGTTGTGAAATTGAAATTCCGCTTTATGCGGAAGAAGCATCTTACGGTGCGGCACTCGCCGCTTCTGTTTCGATCGGATGTTTTGACAGCATTAATGATGCATGCAAAATGATTAAGTACAGGGAGATTTGATTATGTTTTATAATGAACCCATTTTCTTTGAGAAAAACAGAGTTTTCAGAATTTATACCGGCGGAAAACTTTTTTCGGAATTTTTCGGTGATGATTCAACAGACGGTTATTATCCTGAAGAATGGGTTGCATCAAGTGTAAAAGCCCTTAATGAAGGAAGCACGGATGAATACGAAGGAGTTTCCAAAATAAAAGGAACAGACCTTTATCTTAATGATGCAACGGAAAAATATAAAAAGGAAATTCTCGGTGATAGAGAAGATATCGGAATTCTGACTAAAATTCTTGATTCTGCAATAAGACTCCCTGTTCAGGCTCATCCCGACAAAGCTTTTTCCGAAAAATATTTTTCCTCAAAATACGGAAAAGAAGAAAGCTGGATAATTCTTGCAACAAGACCCGGCGCAAAAATATTCTACGGCTTCAAAGACGGCGTTACTCTTGAAGAGTTTTCTGCTGCTATTGATGCAAGCGAAACAGGGTCGGATGCAATGGAAAATCTTCTTTGCACAATTGATGTAAAGGCAGGGGATGTAATTTATATTCCTGCTAAAATGGTTCATGCAATCGGTAGCGGATGCCTTCTTCTTGAAGTTCAGGAGCCGACGGACTTCACTATTCAGCCCGAACGCTTTTGCGGTGAATATAAGCTTTCGGACAGAGAAATGTATCTCGGATTAAATAGAGAAAATGCTCTTGAATGTTTTGATATGCAAAAAAAATATCCTGCTCCTCTTGAGCCCAAGCTGATTTATGATGAAAACGGCACAAAATACGAAGCAATGATTGATGAATCAATCACAAAAAGTTTCAATGTAAGGAATATCACTCTTGATGACGGAAGCTTTTCGCTTGATAAAGGCGCAGCTGTTTATGTTGTAACCGAAGGTTTCGGACTTATTACGGGTGACGGTTATGTAAAAGAAACAAAAAAAGGTGATTATTTCTTAATGCCTGATGCTGCAAAGAATAAATTTAATATCAAAGGCGAAAATATCAGAATATCAGAGTGTTTTGCCTGAAAAATATGATTGACTTTGAAAAAATAATAATGTAAAATCAGTTAAGAGGTGATATTTATGGATTTAACTGCTATGTTTAAAATCGGTTACGGATTGTATGTTCTTACAGCCC
>JAZOVN010000028.1:0-2763 GCA_045658725.1 Acutalibacteraceae bacterium | reverse complement strand
ACCGAAATATTCATAAGCCAACGAATCAGGCTGATTCTCTGCGGAAATTCTGAGCATTCCGAACATTGAAGTATCGGGAATCTCAAAGCCGTAGGGAAAAGATGCATTTTCATATTTATAAAACGGGTTTACAATTGTACTTTTCATTTTAACCTCACATTATATTTATATTTTGCTTTGAATTACGGGTGATGAGATATGTTCCGACGGCGATAAAAGCCAATGCAGATGCCGCAGCAACATATTTACCCGATATTTCTTTCTTTTCACAGCTTTTTTCTATTAAATAATCTGTAATACGGTCTTTTTCTTTTTTGGAAATTGAAATCGAATTAATTAACCTTATATATTCTCTGATGCTGCCGTCAATCATAAAAGTTCTCCTTTTCCATCTCTTTTTTCAGTAATTCTCTGCCCTTCTGAAGGCGTTTTCTGACCGCTTCTTCGCTTATGCCGATAATTTCTGCAATTTCTTTGCTCTTATAGCCCTCAACATAATAAAGAGTCAGAACAATCTTATGTTTTGCGGGAAGATTCATTATCAACTCAAATATTTCATAATCGTTCTGTTCAATACCGATGTTTTCAATATCTTCAATATTTACTGTTTCCCTTCTGAGTCTGAACATGAGCATGTTTTTGCTGATATTTGCCGCAACCTTAATCAGCCATGCCTTGCGGTGCTCTTCGTCATTGAAATCGGGAGCCTTTGTAATATATCGCAAAAGGGTTTCCTGAACAGCATCCTCCGCATCTGCCGAATTGCAAAGAATGCAATAGGATATTCTGAAAATCAAGGGACTGTATTTATCGACAAGTGTTCTTATTTCCTCTTCCGAAATATTATTTTTAGATACCAAAGCCAAGAACACCTCCTAAAAAATAACGCTCAATAAGGACACAATTTTAAAGCTTAAAATGTGAAAATTTTTTTGTTAAGAAACTGTGAACTTTTCAAAAAAAGAAACAGCACCCTTAAAGAGTGCTGTAAAAATCAAATCAGACTGTTTCAATATCAATACCGAGGATAACAACATCCTCAACAGGCTTGTCGCCGTAGCTTGTTTTTACTGCTGCAATAGTATCAACAGTTTCCATGCCTTCGATAACCTGACCGAAAACGGTATGCTTGAAGTCAAGCCAGGGAGTACCGCCGAGAGCTTTATAATCCTCAACGCATTCAGTGGGGAAGCCTCTGTCTGAAAGCTGTCCCATCTGAGAAAGAAGACCTGCATCAACCTCTTTTGCCTGAACGATGAAGAACTGGCTTCCGTTTGTTGAAGGACCTGCATTAGCCATTGAAAGAGCGCCACGGATGTTGTGATAATCAACGCTGAATTCATCTTCAAAGCTTCTGCCCCAGATGCTTTCGCCGCCTCTTCCTGTTCCTGTGGGATCACCGCCCTGAATCATGAAATCGGGAATTACACGGTGAAAAATAATTCCGTTATAATATCCGTTCTTTGCATGAGTTGTAAAATTCTCAACTGTTTTGGGTGCTGCATCGGAAAAAAGAAGAATTTTGATTTCACCGAGATTAGTTTTCATAACAGCAACTGTATCGCCCTGCTGAAGAGCTCTTATCTGCTTGCTCATAGTATTATTCCTCACTTATTTTTCATTGGGATTATATTTATCAGACAGCTTCATGAAATCGACCTTTGCCATTTTTGTTCTGGGGAAGCTGTCAAGAATTTCTATCTTTCTCGGGCAGGAGAACTTGGCAAGATTCTTTTTGCAATAAAGCTGAATCTTATCAATTGCCTGCTCTTTATCCATTGACTGATTGAGAGTTACGCAAAGCTTGACGCATGGCTTGTTTTTCTGATATCCCTGAACGGCACAAGCCTCTCCGATAAACGGAAGCTGAAGAACAACATTTTCGATATCGGCAGGATATACATTATATCCCGAGATGATAATCATTCTCTTTTTTCTGCCCGTAAAGAAAATGAACCCGTCTGAATCCATATATCCGAGGTCACCCGTCAGAACCCATCTGTTGCCTGACGAATCAATATGAACGCCTTCATTTTTAACGGTATCTTTGCCGTTAAAGTAGCCCTGCATAACGGTATCGCCTTTAACAGCAATTTCTCCCGTTTGTCCTGCAGGAACCCTTTTGTGCATTTCATCCCATATTTCAACCGTTATATCGCCAAGAGGCTTACCGATTGAATCCTCACGGCAGTTTTCATAGGTGTTAACGGTGCAAACCGATGAAACCTCTGTTAAGCCATATCCTCTGAAAAGCTTGCCCTTACCGCCGTTTTTGGCAACTGTTTTGTTGAATTCCTTAACAAGTCTTTCTGCAAGAAAATCACCGCCACAGAAAACAAGACGAAGATTTTTGAGATGAGGTCCGTCAAAATGCTCGGATTCCATAAGCTTCTTAAACATATTTGGAACACCGAGAAGGAAGCTTACTTTATTCTTTTTCATCATTTTGCAAACGCTGTCGGCATCAAACTGCGGCACGGGAATAGAAGTGAATCCGTGAGTAATAGGGAAATGCATTGCAATTCCGAGACCGAAAGCATGGAAAATGGGAAGAACCATAATTGAATACTCATCGCCGGGTTTATGAGGCACATCAAGAGTATTGAGCTTTTCAGCAAGATTATTGAGGTTATTGCTTGAAAGCATTATTGTTTTGCTCTTACCGGTTGTTCCGCCACCGTGAAGATAAACAGCAGTTTTGGAACCGTCATGACATTCCACCGACTTGAGAGTTGAACCTTTTGAAACAGCCTTTGAATATTT
>JAZOVN010000027.1:0-2972 GCA_045658725.1 Acutalibacteraceae bacterium | reverse complement strand
ACTTTGATCCGATTTTGCGTATTATAGAACTGTTAAACACAAAATATGCCCGTTGTCTTTCGGATGAAAAGGGCATAAGAAAAACTGTTGCTTCGCTTCAAAGGCTTGGTTACGGTTGGTCAGATATAAAAAGTGCTCTTCGTAGTATTGAAACAGAAACGGAGGATTTTGACGATGTATAAAATCGGAATGATTTCACTCGGATGCCCCAAAAATCAGGTTGATGCAGAAAGAATGCTGGCTCAGCTTGATAAAAATGAATTTGAGATTGCCGATTGCTATGACGGAGTTGATGCCGTTATTATCAATACCTGCGGTTTTATTGATGCCGCCAAGCAGGAGGCTATTGAAAATATTCTTGAGATGGCAGAACTCAAAGAAGAAGGAACTGTCGGAAAAATAATTGTCACCGGCTGTCTTGCAGAGCGCCATAAAGAAGAAATTTTCAATGAAATGCCCGAAGTTGATGCTGTTATCGGCATTGGAGCAGAGGGCAGAATTGCCGAGCTTGTAAAAAATGTTATTGTCGGTGAAAGAATTTATGATATGCCCTGTAACGAAGAACTTCCTCTTACGGGCGAAAGACTTCTGACTACACCTGAGCATTGGTCATATCTCAAAATTGCTGACGGATGCTCAAATCGCTGCACTTACTGTTCGATTCCTTCAATCAGAGGTGATTTCAGAAGCGTTGAGTTTGATACTCTTGTTGAAGAAGCAAAAGCTCTTGCTCAGGCAGGTACAAAAGAACTTATCCTTATTGCACAGGACACAACAAATTACGGAATTGACCTTTACGGCAAATTAAGACTTCCGGGGCTTCTTGATGCTCTTTGTGAGATAGACGGCATTGAGTGGATAAGAATGCTTTATTGTTATCCTGATAAAATTACCGATGAGCTTCTTGAAACAATGGCTCGTCAGCCGAAAGTTCTTCACTATATAGACCTTCCTCTTCAGCATGCGGATGACAGTATTCTCAAAGCAATGAACAGAAGGGGAGACGGTGCATTCCTCCGTGATACCGTCAGAAGAATCCGTGAAGCACTTCCCGATGCTGTTATAAGAACAACATTCATTGTCGGCTTCCCAGGTGAGGGAGAAAAGGAATTTGAAAATCTTGAGATTTTCGTTAATGAAACTGAATTTGACCGTCTCGGATGCTTTGCCTTCTCGCCTCAGGAAGGTACTCCCGCATATGATATGGATAATCAGGTTGAGGAAGATGTCAAGCTTCGCAGAGGCGAAATAATCATGCAGGATCAGCTCGAAATAGTTACTTTGAAGAATCAGGAAAAAATCGGAAAAACTTTCAGAGTTCTTGTTGAAGATTATGACGGCTACAGCGACAGCTACAAGGGCAGAACATATATGGATGCTCCCGAAATCGACGGATATATTTCGTTTACAACCGAAAACAATTATGAAGTCGGTGATTTTGCCGATGTTATTGATATCGGCGAAAATGATTATGACTTAATCGGAAAAGATGTTAACTGTTAAGGAGATAATATGAATTTACCTAATAAACTTACTGTGTTAAGAATTATTTTAACACCGTTTTATCTTGCAGCAATGGTTATTGATTTTGATTATCATTATCTTGTTGCGGCAATTATATTTATCGTTGCATCCGTAACGGATTTTCTTGACGGTAAAATTGCAAGGAAGAATAATCTTGTAACAACATTCGGAAAGCTTTGTGATCCCGTTGCCGATAAAATGCTTACTACCGCTGCTTTGCTCGCTTTTATGCAGCTCGGAATATGCAATATATGGATTGTTATGATAGTTCTTACGCGTGAATTTCTTGTTACATCATTCCGTCTTGTTGCTTCGGCTCAGGGTGTTGTTATAGCGGCGGGCATATGGGGAAAACTCAAGACTGTAAGTCAGATGGTTTTCTCGATTATCATTATGCTCGGTATTCATTTTGTTGAGCCGCTTGGATGGAATTTTGAAACTTTTTCATTCGTTTCAAACATCCTTTTATGGATTACAGCGATCCTGACTGTTATTTCAGGTATAAAGTATCTTGTTGACGGAAAAAAAGTAATTGACTTTTCAATGTAAACAACATATAATAATTTAAAGCAAAATATTTAAATGCAATCGCCGGGAGAGTAATCAATTCTCAGCATATCAGAGAGGAAGCAGGCAGCTGAAAATGCTTCTTATGCGGTTTTGACGAAATGCACCCGTCGGCACACAGGGGGAAACAGCAGTATCTCTGTGCGTATGGCTGCGTTAAAGCCCGTTCTTGAGTAATAAACAGGAGTGGAACCGCGTATTTACGCCTCCGTAGTCATTCTGACTGCGGAGTTTTTTATTTTATAAGGTGTGATTAAATGTTCAGACAGCTCAGGGAAGATATTGTCTGCGTTAAAAACCGCGACCCTGCCGCAAGATCGGCAATGGAGATACTTCTTCTTTATCCCGGTTTAAAGGCAATAAGACTTCACAGATTTGCCAATAAATTTTATAAGAAAAAAATGTTTTTTGCCGCCCGTTGGATTTCGCAGCGTGCTTCAAAGAAAACGGGTGTTGAAATTCATCCTGCCGTTGAAGTCGGAAAGCGTTTCTTTATCGACCACGGAACGGGTGTTGTTATCGGTGAAACGGCTGTTATCGGCGATGATGTAACAATTTATCAGGGTGTTACCCTCGGCGGTACCGGTAAAGATACCGGTAAACGACATCCCACAATCGGTAATAATGTTATGATCGGTGCAGGTGCGAAGGTTCTCGGACCTTTGGTTATCGGAGATAATTCGAGAATTGCCGCAGGTGCGGTTGTTCTTAATGATATTCCGCCAAATTCAACTGCTGTCGGTGTTCCTGCAAGGGTTGTCAAAAAAGACGGAATGCGTGTTGATGATCTTGATCAGATTCATATTCCCGACCCCATTGCTCAGGAAATTTCAAGACTTGAAAACGAGATAATTCAATTAAAAAATCAAATCAATAAAATT
>JAZOVN010000026.1:0-7233 GCA_045658725.1 Acutalibacteraceae bacterium | reverse complement strand
TTCTTACCTTCTGTTCCTGCGGAAAATCAACAAGTGAAACCGAAGGTCTGAGCATTGTGTGCACGGCATTTCCTCAATATGATTTCGTAAAAAACATAATCGGAACCGAAAACGGACTAACTCTTCTGCTTGATGACGGTGCCGACCTTCACAGCTATGAGCCAACCGCACAGGATATTATCAGAATAGGCTCTGCCGACATTTTTATTTACGGCGGCGGAGTTTCCGATGACTGGGTTGAAGGTGTTCTGAATTCCGCAAACAATCCTGATCTTGAAGTTGTTGCAACAATGGATCTTGTTGACACGCTTGAAGAAAAATATCTCGTCGGTATGCAGCAGGAAAGCCACGAGCACGAACATAACGGTGCACACGAAGGTGACCACAGCAACGAGGATGAACACATCTGGCTTTCCTTGAAAAACGCCGTAACAATAACAGAAAAGCTTTGCGAACTGATTTGCAAAGTCAATCCCGAAAACGCTGCGGCTTACCGCTCAAATTCCCAAAAATATATTTCGGAATTAAAAGCTCTTGATGCGGAATATTCTGCTCTTATTGACTCATCAGCAAGAAAAACGCTTCTTTTCGCAGACAGATTCCCCTTCCGTTACCTTGCGGAAGATTATGAACTGAACTGTTTTGCCGCTTTTGCAGGATGCTCTTCCGAAAGCGAAGCAAGCTTTGAAACAATGGCATTTCTCATTGATAAAACAAAAGAACTTGCTCTTCCCGTTGTTCTGACCATTGACGGTTCAGACGGTTCGCTTGCAAAAACGGTTTGTGATGCAACGGGAGCAAAAACAGCTTCTCTTGATTCTTGCCAATCTGTTTCGTCTGCAGACATCGCACGCGGTACAAGCTATACGGGAATAATGAAATCAAATCTTGAAATTCTTCGGGAGGCACTCAACTGATGGCTCTTATAAATGTTAAAAATGTTTCCCTCGGATACGAAGGAAAATCAATTGTAACCGATCTGAATTTCAGTGTCGGCAGCGGTGATTATCTTTGTATCGTTGGTGAAAACGGTTCGGGAAAAAGCACTCTGATGAAAACCCTGCTCGGTCAGAAAAATGTTCTGTCAGGTAAAATAGAATTTTCAGACGGTCTGAAGCAAAAAGAAATAGGATATCTTCCTCAGCAGACTGAGGTTCAGAAGGATTTCCCCGCTTCAGTAAAAGAAGTTGTTCTTTCGGGATGCCTTAATTCATGCGGCTTAAATCCGTTTTATTCAAAATCGCAGAAAAAAAGAGCATATGAAATCATGGAAAAGCTCGGCATTTCCGACATTTCGAAGAAATGCTACAGAGAGCTTTCGGGCGGTCAGCAGCAAAGGGTTCTGCTTGCCCGTGCATTGTGTGCAAGTAAAAAACTGCTTGTTCTTGACGAACCCGTTGCAGGTCTTGACCCTGTTGTTACAAAGAATCTTTACAGACTGATTTCGGATATCAATGAATCGGGAATAACGGTTATAATGGTTTCTCACGATATTCATGCTGCGATTGAATTTGCATCCCACATTCTTCACATAGGCAACAAGCCTCTGTTTTTCGGAACAAAAGAAGACTATAAAAACAGCGACGGCTGTCACTGCTTTATCTGCGACGGAGGACACGACCATGATTGAAACACTGACCACATATTTCAGCTATCCGTTCGTAAGATACGCTCTTATTGCAGGGGTTCTGATTGCACTTTGCGCTGCCCTTCTCGGAGTGAGTCTTGTACTTAAAAGATATTCAATGATCGGTGACGGTCTTTCTCATGTTGCCTTCGGTGCACTTGCAATTGCAACGGTTATGAATCTTGCTCCGATGACGGTTGCACTACCCGTTACCGTTATCGCCGCTGTCATACTTCTCGGAATCAACAGCAGTGCAAAAATAAAAGGAGATGCCGCAATTGCAATGATTTCCGTAGGTGCACTTGCACTCGGCTATCTTCTGCTCAACATTTTTTCCGCTTCATCGAATGTCAGCGGAGATGTGTGCACAACTCTTTTCGGCTCAACCTCAATCCTCACGCTTTCACAGACCGATGTTATAATCTGCATTGCTCTTACGGTTATTGTTTTACTTGTTTTTGTTATTTTTTACCATAAAATTTTCACCGTAACCTTTGATGAAAATTTTGCATCTGCCACCGGAACAAACACAAAAGCTTACAACACTCTGATTGCAGTTATCACCGCAATTGTAATTGTTCTTGCAATGAATCTTGTGGGTGCACTTCTTATTTCGGCTCTCATTATTTTCCCTGCACTTTCTGCAATGAGAATTTTCAAAAGTTTTTTCTCGGTTATTGTAAGCTCTGCAATCATTTCGGTTGTTTGCGCCGTTGTCGGAATTTTCATTGCTATTCTTTACGGTACTCCCGTCGGTTCAACAATTGTTGCGGCAAACATTGCGGCATTCTTAATCTGCATGCTTGCAGGTAAGCTCACAAAAAAGTCATAAATTTCGGATAAAAGGCAAAAATACCATTATTACTTTACGGAAGGTATAACATGCAATTTTTCATTTCATTTTTAGAAGGAATAATAACTTTTATTTCGCCTTGCCTGTTGCCTATGCTGCCGATTTATGTTTCATATTTTGCAGGCGGAAGCGAAAGATCAACATCAAAAACAATAAAAAATTCACTTGGCTTCGTTTCGGGATTCACGGTTGTTTTTGTGATTATGGGTGCTCTTGCAGGCACAATCGGCGGATTTCTCAGGGAATATCAGACCGCTGTAAATATTGTTTCCGGACTGATTGTTATATTCTTCGGACTTAATTATATCGGAGTTTTCAAAATCAATATTTTCAAAGGAATCAACAATCCTCTTGCAGGTAAAGAGCTTGGCTTTTTATCGTCTTTGCTTTTCGGAATTGTTTTTTCTGTCGGTTGGACACCCTGCGTCGGTGCATTTCTCGGTTCGGCACTTATGCTTGCTTCTCAACAAGGTCAGACAGTTACGGGAATCATAATGCTTCTTTGTTATTCAATGGGTCTCGGAATTCCTTTTGTTGCAAGTGCAATTCTTATTGATAAACTGAAGAACGCTTTCACTTTTATCAAGAAAAACTATAAAACAATCAATCTGATTTGCGGATGCCTGCTCATCACCGTCGGGATAGCCATGATGACAGGACTTCTCGGCAGACTGCTCGGAATTTTAAGTTGAGGTGAAATCTATGAACAACAAAATAAAACTCATTGTCGGTATTCTTGTTTTCGCAGTCATTATCGTCGGAGCGTATGTTGCGTATGATAAATTCAGCGAAGAATACAAGCCCGATGTATTCACAACCTCTGCTGTTTCGGAAGAAACACAGAATTATCCCGCAGAAAACACAACCGAACGGCAATATAAAACCGCACCCGATTTTGTTGTTATTGATGCAGACGGAAATGAACACAAACTTTCTGATTTCAAAGGAAAACCCGTTGTTCTTAATTTCTGGGCAAGCTGGTGTTCTCCGTGCAAAATGGAAATGCCTCATTTCAATGAAGTTTATAAAAAACAAGGTGATGAGGTTCAGTTCATGATGGTAAATCTCACCAACGGATATAACGGTGAGGATTTTGAACAGGCACACTCATTTATCAGCAATCATAGTTACGGATTCCCTGTATTCTACGATATAAATGAGGATGCAGGAAGTAAATATTACACATATTCAATACCCGTCACTTATTTCATTGATGCAAACGGACTTCTTATTACACAGGCACAGGGTGCAATTGATACCGCAACTCTGCAACAAGGAATAGAAATGATTACAGCAACAGAATAAAGTAAAAACCCGTCGGTTTTGATTCCGACGGGTTTTATTTATGATAACTTATTGATTGTTACTCCGTAAATATGAGGCACATATGAATCACGGTTATTGAATTTGTTTGAACCGTCATTTGATAATATTATCTCATTATCCCCCGCCTCAAGTTCAATGTTCATCGTTACGGTTTTTACCGTATCCCAACTGTATGTGTTTCTGCACCACAGATTGGATTTTTTGCCGTTCACATCAACCGTTATATACCGTTCGATAAGGTCCACATTATAGCTGTGGACACCGCCTTCATCGTTATTTGCGTAAGAAACGGTCATTCTGTAGCTTTCCGCTTCGGGAACATTGATTCTGAAATCCGCACTGCCGCCTGCAGAAGATATACCGCAGATATATTTTCCGTTTATACCTTCCGCTTTTTCCGCACTGCCCGTAAGGTTCATTTCGTCTGTCGGAACAGAAACAGAAAATCCTGTTTTTTCTGTTTTCCTGATTATGCATGAAGTTTCATTTTCTGTCAGAAAATCAATATAGTTCAATCCTCTGCGAAGATAAACAAGTGTATTTTCTCCGTTATTGCTACCTTTTGCTCCGTCTGTTATAAAATCAGCATCAGTACTTGTTTCCATTTCATAAAATCCGTCATACGGTGCAACAGCAAGGAAGGATTTGACTCCATCCGCACTTCTGTCCGAATCCTTTAAAACGGCTATTTCTTTTTCCTCGGAATGAGGCTTCAGAAGCATACTGTCAACCACAAAAGTGCCGTTCTCATGTGCAAGCGTAATTGAATGCGGACCTTTTTCAAGATAACGGACAAAAGTCAGTTTATCGGTATATTCGCTTTTGATTGTATTCGGGAATGAGATAACCGAAGCTTCTCCGTCAAGAGTCATTTTTGCGAAGCTGTCAACACGGTCATCGGGCGTTTTTCCGTCGTTGGAATTGCCGAAAATAAGCAACAAATCATAATATCCGCTTTCGGGAACATCAAAACTGACGGTAACGGAATCACCGATATTTTCAAGACCTCCCACCATTCCGCTTTGTTGCCCTGTTGTTGCATATGCACTGTCGTAAGTATATGCACCTCCCGACAGAACACCTTCTTCAAATTCATAACGGGCGGGCAGATTATTATTGACATAACATTTTTCTGTTCCGTCATTCTGAGTTACGGTAACATGATAAACGGCATATGGATCAATCTCATCAAGTTTTATTTTCAATCTGCCAGAAGAAGCATTATCCGTATATTCTTTCACAAGCACGGGTGATGTCACAACTCCGCTCAGACCTTCATAATAAACACATTCAATCCTTATATCAACCTTGCCGTCAAGCTCTGTTTCATCAAGATTTATCAGCCTGATATCACCTGAATAATCACATCCCCCACAAAGAATATCTATTTTGCTTTTATCTGTGTCAAGCGAAGAAATCCCTGTAAATCCGCTGTAGTGAAAACGCTTGTAGTTATATTTGATAACATTCGCAAAATCAGAATGAAGAATATCGATTATCTTTGTCTGAAGTCTGTCCCCCTCCATATCGGCATACCATCGGAAAAGCCACCAATTTGAATTCGGGCTGTTATTATCAGCCGCAGTATCACATAAATTATTGGCAAGCCGCCAGTATGCCGCATTTGCATAGGTACCCGATTTTTCAATATTCACAACATATTTGAGCATATCGGCAGGTGCACCGCACTCCTGCATGGTTCCGTATTCGGTAACGATTACCGGCAATTCATCCAATCCGAGTTCGTCTTCCATGCTTCTGTAATCATCAACATGATCCTGCCAATACAACGATGATTTTTCGCCGAGTTCATGATAAATCATAACATCGGGAACACAGTCATTCTCTTTGCAGTATTCGAGAAAATCACGGATTTCAAAGCTGTCATAATCACAGTATCCCGGTCCTCCGATTACTGCATCGGAATCAACCGAACGGATAAGCTCATATGTTGTCTTCCATGCATCATAAAATCTTTGGCGGGCTTCTGCGTCATACATCAGCCATGTTCCGTCTTCGGAAAGAGTTCCGAACCACACGGCATTATCTGTTTCGTTATACGGGCAGTAAACAAGTCGGTCTGAGTAATCTTTTTCTGAAAGAGCGGCAACATTTTTTATTACCTGCGGCAGAAAACGGTTTTCAACAAAAGATACACAATCGTAACTGCCTTCTTTACGCATTTCCCATATCTCATCGTGGCAATAATACCATGTATCAAAACAATCCTGGAGATAAACCGTTATGTAATCACAGTTATCAAGTGCAGGTGCAACATCGTCAACATCTCCTATCGGATGCTGCAAACCTCCGATAACCTTCTGTGAAACGCTTGAAATATCAAGGCTTTCAGTCATAGCTTCGTCAGGAACTCCGCTTTGGGCAAGACCGTAGAGAAAGCCTGTTGCCCTGCTCGAAATTTTTCCTTCGCTGATTGCCGCATCAATTTCAAGTGTCGGTCTGAAAAAATAAGGCAGACCTTCACTTGCGAGGCTTATCGCCGTAAAAAAGCTCAGTATAAAACTCAATATTTTCTGCATTGCTGCACCGCCTTTCATCGATATTATACAATCGAACTGATTGCAATGTCAACAATACAACAAATCATCAGGAAAAGCACGGATAAAACTTGTTGATTTTTTGCATTTATAACTGTTGATTTTTAAACATAGATATATTATAATATATAAGAATATTGATAATTTTACGGGATGTGAAATCATAATGAAAAAAACAGACGAAATCATTGAAATAGATATTCTCAGACTGGCAAAAGCAGTTATGCAGAAAATCTGGGCGGTTATTCTTGCTGCCGTTGTTTTCGGCAGCGCACTTTTCGGCTTCACCTATGTGTTTATTGAACCCGAGTATGTAGCACGAACTCTGCTTTATGTTAATAACAGCAACTTTTGGGTCGGAAACACAAGCTTGAACATTTCAACATCGACACTCAGTGCGGCACAGGAGCTTGTTAACACTTATATTGTTATTCTTAAAGCAAGAACCTCACTCAATGAAATTATTGACTATGCACAGCTTGACAGAAGCTATACCGAGCTTCAGAGCATGATTTCGGCGGCACCTGTCAATTCAACCGAAATATTTGAGGTTGTTGTTACAAGCACCGATCCCGTTGAATCCGAAAAAATCGCAAACGCAATTGCAACATTGCTTCCCAAGCGTATTGCCGAAATAGTTGACGGCAGCTCGGTAAGAGTTGTTGACTACGCAATTGTTCCTACCTCCCGTTCAGGACCGAGCTATGCAAAAAACACCTTCATTGGCGTAATACTCGGTATTTTCCTCAGCGTAGCAATTATAGTTCTTAAAGAGCTCTTTGATGTATTCGTCAGAGAAGAACAGTATCTCACCCAGACATATCCCTACCCCATTCTTGCCGCTATTCCCAACATGAAGAATTCAAAAT
>JAZOVN010000025.1:0-15151 GCA_045658725.1 Acutalibacteraceae bacterium | reverse complement strand
ATGACTATTTCAACTGCCTTACAGTCGGCTCGGTCATGAGACCCGTTACCGATAAAAACAGAGTTTCAAGAGCAAAGCTTGCTTATCTTATTGACGCTACCGCAGCTCCCATTTGCATCATTGCTCCCGTTTCATCATGGGCAGCAGCAGTTGCAGGCTTCGTTGCAGAAGAAGAAGTCAGCGGCTTCCAGCTCTTCCTCAACGCTATTCCTTACAACTTCTACGCACTTCTCACCATCGTTATGATGGTTGCACTCACCGTTATGAAGTTTGATTACGGCCCGATGAAGCTCCACGAAAGAAACGCTCTTGAAAAAGGCGACCTCTTCACTACAGATGCTGAAAGCTTCAAGGATTCCGTTTCAGACGACAACACAAACCCCAAGGGCAAGGTTATCGATCTTATCATCCCCGTTGTTGTGCTTATCATCGCTTGTGTTATCGGCATGATTTATTCGGGCGGCTTCTTCGATGCTGAAAGTGCTGCATTCCACAACTTCATCGAAGCATTCTCATGCTCTGATGCATCCGTAGGTCTTCTTTACGGTTCATTCATCACAATGATCCTTTCAATCGCTTACTTCATGATCCGCCGTGTTATCTCCTTCAAGGATTGCATGGCATCTGTTCCCGAAGGCTTCAAGGCAATGGTTCCCGCAATCATGATTCTTGCATGTGCATGGACTCTTAAGGCAATGACAGACAGCCTCGGTGCAAAAGAATTCATCGCTGACATCGTTGAGCAGTCAGCAGAAGGCTTCTCAAACTTCCTTCCCGCTATCGTATTCCTTATTGCGGTTGGTCTTTCATTCGCAACAGGCACATCATGGGGTACCTTCGGTATTCTCATTCCCCTTGTTCTCAATGTATTCCCCTATGAATCAGGTCCGATTTCGATCATCGCTATCTCGGCTTGTATGGCAGGTGCGGTCTGCGGCGACCACTGCTCACCCATTTCGGATACAACAATCATGGCTTCCGCAGGCAGCCAGAGCAACCACATCAACCATGTTTCAACACAGCTTCCCTATGCACTTACCGTTGCAGGCATTTCGTTTGTAATGTATATCATTGCAGGCTTCATTCAGAGCTGGGTCATCACCCTTCCTCTCGGCATTGCAATCACAATCGTTACTCTTGCTGTTATCAAAGCGGCAACAAAGAGCAAAGCATAATTTTTCTGCACAGGTTGAATTGACAGAGAGCTCTCCTTTCGGAGAGCTCTTGATTTTTTACTGCGATAATGCTATAATTTAAAATGGAATAAATTGTGTTGCAAAATAAGAGAAAGTAAAGGTGACATAAATGAGAAAAATAACAAACATCAATCAGGGCTGGGACTTCATCAAAGACGGCGTTGCCGAAAAAGTTGACCTTCCCCACACCTGGAATGCGATTGACGGTCAGGGCGGTGCCGATGAATATTACAGAGGCAGATGCGTTTACGAAAGAACAATCCCCCACTTTGACGGCAGGGTTTATATTGAATTCGGCGGAGCAAATACCGTATGCGAAGTTTTCGTAAACGGTGTTTATATCGGCAGCCACGAAAACGGTTACTCAATGTTCCGCTTTGAAATCACCGACTTCATCAAAGAAGAGGGTGAAAACAGCATCAGAGTTATCGTTGACAACAGTGCAAACGAATTCCTCTATCCCGAAATGGCAGACTTCACCTTCTATGGCGGTATTTACCGTGATGTCAACATCATCAGCGAGGTTGCAAAGTCACATTTTGCACTTCTTGACATGAGCCTTTGCGGCATGTATATCACTCCCAAGGCAGACGGCAGAGTTTTCGTCAAGAGCCTCATTGAAGGCAGCTGCATGGGTCTTACCAAAGAATTCATCATCACCGACGCGGAGGGCAACGAGGTTGCAAAAAGAGAAGTTGAGGCAGACAAGGATGCCGTTAAGCTCCTCATTGAAAATCCCGTTCTCTGGGATTCAACCGCAAATCCTTATCTTTACACAATGACCGCCCGTCTCCTCAAAGACGGTGAAATCATTGACGAAGTAAGCGACAGATTCGGCGTTCGTGAATTTTATTTTGACAGCGAAAAAGGCTTCTTCCTCAACGGAAAGCATCTTAAAATGAAGGGCGTTTCAAGACATCAGGACAGATGGCAGATGGGTAATGCCCTCACCATCAAAGAGCACGCAGAGGATATCGAGCTCATCAAAGAAGTCGGTGCAAACTCAATCAGACTTGCTCACTATCAGCACGATGAAAAATTCTATGATCTCTGCGACGAAGCAGGCTTCCTTGTATGGGCAGAAATTCCCGTTATCTCGAATTTCAGCAAGAAAAAGCAGGCACAGGCAAGATTCATGCTCGAAGAGCTTATCAGACAGAATTATAATCACCCCTCAATCTATACATGGAGCGTTGCAAACGAAATCGGCATCAACGGTGCCGCTTCCGGTCTTGCATCGGGCATCAAAGAACTCAATGACATCGCTCATGCGCTCGACTCAACACGCCCCACCGTTACCGCACAGGTTACAATGACTTCAATCAACTCGAAGCTCAACGAAATTCCCGACATTCTCGGCTACAACCACTATTACGGCTGGTATATGCAGACTGTTGACGGCATTGATAAGTGGCTCGATAAATTCCATGAAGCAAAGCCTCACCTCAAGCTCAGCCTTTCGGAATACGGTGCAGAGGGTATGACAAATCTTCACTCCGCAAATCCCGTTCAGGGCGACTACACCCAAGAATATCAGGCATATTATCACGAGCACTATATCAAATCAATCAACAGCCGTGACTGGCTCTGGGGCTCATATGTGTGGAATATGTTTGACTTCGGTTCTGCAATCCGTAACGAAGGCGGTGTAAAGGGCAGAAACAACAAGGGTCTTGTTACCTTCGACAGAAAAATAAAGAAGGATGCTTTCTATGTATATAAGGCACACTGGTCAGACGAAAAATTCGTTCACATCGCAGGCGAAAGATTTGTTGACAGACCCACGGGCGAGCAGAAAATCAAGGTTTATTCAAACTGTGACAAGGTAACTCTCACCGTCAACGGCGAAAAGCAGGAGCTTGAAGGCGATAAGATTTTCATTTTTGATGCAGTTATCAACGAAGGCGAGAATGTCATCGCCGCAAAGTCGGGCAAATGCACTCATAAGATCACCGTCAACGGAACGGATATTCCCAACCCCGACTATGTTCTTCCCGAAGGATGCGAAAGCTTCGTTCGCAACTGGTTCAGCGCAAGCGACGAAATCAACCCCGATAATCTTTCACTCAACGACAGTGTGGGCGACCTCATTTTCAACAGCGAGGTTCAGAGACTTATCAAGAATCACGCAAAGATTACCATTGATAACGATATGCCCATTCTCAAGCCCATCTCAAAAATCCCCCTCAAGCCCATCAGCAAGCTTGCATCAAAGCTCGGTGCAGGCGAGGCAATCTCAATGGCAAACCAGTTCCTTCAGACAATCGAGAAGGATAAGAAATAATTCGCAATTCGTAATTCGTAATGCGTAATTAAGGGTTGCTTCGCTCCGATTTTTATGATATTGCCTGCCCCTCGGCTCCTTTGAAAAGGAGCTGTCGAGCGTAGCGAGACTGAGGATTGATGAATGCGTGAGCATTCGGGCGATTCGTGAATCGCCCCTACAGTTTTTCCGACTCATTCAGGCGGATGATATTCGCTTTGGTGCAGGCGAGGCAGTCTCAATGGCAAACCAGTTCCTTCAGACAATCGAAAAAGACAAAAAATAATGCGTAATTCGTAATTACAAATTTAATGATTTTTCATTCTGCGGCGGGACTTGTTCCCGCCGTTGTTTTTTGTAACGGCAGGAGTGAGCCTGCGTGGTTGCCCGTTTTTAATGAAAAGTGAAAAATGAAGAGTGAAAAGTCTCGGAAGGGCTCCGCCCTTGCCCGATTTTTAATAAAATGAATTTGTTTCAAAATAAAATTTTACAAATAAAAAATAAACATTGTTCGTATGGGCGTTCTTTGAACGCCCGAAACCGCAGACGGTTATGGCGGACATCCAATAGTCATTCCTACGGTAACGGGTTTGAATTTGCATTTTCAGATATATAAACCGTAGGGGTCGGCGACCCGACGACCCGTCAGGTGCGGAAGATTTTATTTTCATTGATTTTTTATCAATTATGTGATATCATTCATTATATATGTTTTTGAACAGGAGATAACTTATGTATCCTAAAGAAATAGAAAGATTTCTGCTCAAAGTGCAGAAACCCGGACGGTATACGGGCGGTGAACTCAACAGCGTTGTAAAGGATAAAAATTCCGTTGATATCCGCTATGCCTTCTGCTTCCCCGACACCTACGAAATCGGCATGTCGCATCTCGGAATGAAGATTCTCTATTCTCTCGTCAACGCAAGAGAGGATGCATGGTGCGAGCGTGTTTTTGCTCCGTGGACCGACATGGAAGAGGTCATGCGTGAAAACAATATCCCTCTTTACGGTCTTGAAAGCGGTGACGCAATAAAGGATTTTGACATTCTCGGCTTCACAATGCAGTATGAACTGAGCTACACCAATGTTCTCAACATGCTCGACCTTGCACAGCTCCCCGTCAGATCAAAAGACAGAACAGCTCTCACTCCGATTGTTGTTGCGGGCGGTGCGTGCGTATGCAATGCCGAACCGATTGCGGATTTTGTTGACATCACTCTCCCCGGTGACGGTGAAGAGGTCACCAACGAGCTGATTGACCTTCTTAAAGAATACAAGGCAAAGGGTGCAACAAAGCAGGAATTCCTTGAAGCCGCAGCTCAGATAAAGGGCGTTTATGTGCCCTCTCTCTATGAGGTTGAATATAACGAAGATAACACGGTAAAATCAATAACTCCCACCTGCGGAGCACCCGAAAAAGTTGAAAAAAGAAATGTTGCCGACCTCGACAGCATGTTTTCTCCCACGGAATTTGTTGTTCCGTTTCTTGAGGTTGTGCATGACAGAACAACCGTTGAAATCTTCAGAGGTTGCATCAGAGGATGCCGCTTCTGTCAGGCAGGTTTCCTCAACAGACCCCTCAGAAGAAAGTCTCCCGAAACCGTTGAAGCACAGTGCAAGGCAATCTGCAACAGCACGGGTTATGACGAAATTTCGCTCTGCTCGCTCAGCACAAGCGATTACAAGGGTCTTGAAAAGCTCATAACAAATATGCTCCCGTGGACAATCGAGCAGAAAATCAATATTGCTCTCCCCTCTCTGCGTGCGGATAATTTCCCGAAAGAGCTTATGGAACAGCTTAACGCCGTCAGAAGAAGCGGACTCACCTTTGCACCCGAAGCAGGCACTCAGCGTCTGCGTGATGTTATCAACAAAAACATAACCGAAGAAGAAGTGCTGACCACCGCCGCACAGGCTTTTGCAGGCGGTTGGACTGCAGTCAAGCTTTATTTCATGATAGGTCTCCCCACCGAAACCGAAGAGGATATTGAAGGCATTGCAAATCTTGCTCAGGCGGTTGTTGACGAATATTATAAAAATCCCGACAAGCCCAAGGGCAAGGGCGTTAATGTCAGCATAAGCGTTGCATCGCTCGTGCCCAAGCCCTTCACTCCCTTCCAGTGGGAGCCGCAGGATAAACCCGATGTGCTGATTGAAAAGCAGAATTATCTCGTTTCCTGCGTTAAGACAAGAAAAGTCACCGTTTCAAAGCATGTGCCCCACACAAGCTTCCTTGAAGGTGTTTTTGCAAGAGGTGACAGACGCCTTTCCGATGTTATCGAAACCGCATGGCGTAAAGGCTGCAAATTCGACGGATGGGCTGAGCATCTTAAGCCCGATATGTGGGAAGAAAGCTTCAGAGAAAACGGAATTGACCCGTATTTCTACACCGCAAGACGCCGTGAATATGATGAAATTCTTCCGTGGGATCATATGGACTACGGAGTTACCAAAAAATTCCTTGTGAACGAAAGTGTCAAAGCTCACAAGGGTGAAACAACCGCAAGCTGCCGCGAAAAATGTGCAGGCTGCGGTGCAAACAGACTCAACGGAGGTGTGTGTGATGAAACCTGTAAGACTGTGGTTTAAAAAAGACGGGCTTGCCGTCTACATTTCCCACCTCGATATGAACAGATGCATGACCCGTGCCGTGCGCCGTGCGGATATCCCGCTCTGGTATACCGAAGGCTTCAACCCCCATCCCTATATGACATTCCTCATGCCTCTTCCTCTCGGTCAGTCAGGCATGAAAGAGCCTCTTGATATCAGAATTGAGGGCGAAATGTCATTCGGTGAAATCAAAAAAAGGCTCAATTCGGTTATGCCCGAGGGCATTGAAATCGTTGATGTCGCAAAGCCCGAACACAAGCCCAACGAAATTGATGCGGCTGAATACGAAATTGATGTGTGGTTTGAAAATTCCGAAACAGCAAAAGCTTTTTCCGCAGGAGCAAAAAACATTATTGACAGCGGCATTCTCAATGCCGAAAAACGAAGCAAAAAAGGCATAAAAACCGTTAATCTCTGTGAGCTTGTCCGTTCGTTTGAGATTTCCGCAGACGAAAACAAAGTGTTTGTCAAATCCGTTCTTGCGGCAGGAAATACGGTTAACCTCAATGCAGAGCTGCTCCTCAACGCACTTCTTTCCGCACTTTCAGCGGAAGAAACCGACAGAAACATCGTGCGGACAAAGCTTCTGCGTGAAGATTTGAGTATTTTTGAATGATATAACAGCCTTAATCGCAGGCGTTTTGGTGCATAACTCTCAAATTGTTAAAAATATTTGAAATAAGCAAAAAAACTCTTGCAATCTTCACTTTCATGTGATATTATATTACCTGCATTTGTGCCGTCATTAGAGTAATTGCGCTCAAAGACGAGATTTAATGCCAATAACATTAAAAAGGAAGCTCCGCTTTCCGCTCTGCGGTTATGAACTTCTGAAAAAATCGGAGGAAATTTACAATGGATGCACTCAAACTCATCGCACAGGACTCACTCAAGTCCGAAGTACCCGCAATCGAAGTAGGTGACACCGTTAAGGTTCACGTTAAGATTCGCGAAGGTGACAAAGAAAGAATTCAGCTTTTTGAAGGAACTGTTATTGCTCGCAAGGGTTCAGGCGTTTCTGAAACCTTCACCGTTCGCCGCGTATCATACGGCGTAGGTGTTGAGAGAGTATTCCCCGTTCATTCTCCCAATGTTGCAAAGGTTGAAACAGTCAGACACGGTCGTGTTCGCAGAAGCAAGCTCTACTACCTCAGAGACAGAGTCGGTAAGGCTGCTAAGGTTAAGGAACAGATCAGATAAAAAAGCTCGAGGGTGTAACAATTCGCGTTGTTACACCTTTATTCTATTTCTTTTATTTAATTACAATATATCAGAAAGGACCACGCCATGCGCCGTATAGAAGAATTCTGGATTGAATTCAATCCTGTGGAAACCGCAGTGAAAGAAAAAAAGCCGCCTTTTCCCGTTACTTTTCTTTTCGACATAACGGATTCAATCAAAGGCGCCGTGCTGGTTGTTTTCCTTGTTTTTGCCCTTGTGTTCAGAGCGGTCGGTGTTGACGGCGATTCAATGAATCCCACCCTCAACGATCAGGATTGGGTTGCGGTTGCAGGCTCAGTCACCGAATTTGACAGAGGCGATATAATTATCATCAATCAGCCGTGGAAACGCAATGTTCCCATCATCAAAAGAGTCATTGCCGTCGGCGGTGACACAATCAACATTGACTTCGAAAAAAGGGAAGTCTATGTTAACGGAATCAAGCTTTATGAGCCGTATATTTCAGAACCCACCTGGCTTTCGTATGATATCGAATTCCCCCTGACAGTTGACGAAGGAAAGCTCTTCGTTATGGGCGACAACAGAAACGACTCCATCGACAGCCGTTCAAGTCAGATAGGTCTTATTGACGAAAGATATGTTCTCGGCAAAGCACTCGTAAGAATCTACCCTCTCGATGAGTGGAAGATTTATGAAGAATAAGGAGGAAAAAGCATGAATAATCAAAAATCAATGAACAGCATTTATGAATTTGTTTCAATCGTTGCAACAGCGGTTGTTGCCGTTGCCGTTGCTTTTACCTTCATTTTCAGAACAGTAGGTGTTGTGGGCGATTCAATGTTCCCCACTCTTCACAACGGTGACAGAATAATTCTTTCGGCATATAACTTCACTCCCGAATACGGCGACATCGTTGTTACCTGCCAGCCCGACAACTCCCCCTTTATTGAAGATGTTCTTGTTAAAAGAATCATTGCCACCGAAGGACAGACGGTTGATATTGACTTTGAAAACAGCATTGTTTATGTTGACGGCGTGGCACTCGACGAGCCTTATATCAATGAACCCACCCGTGACAGAGAGGATTTCTCAAAGCCCGTCACCGTACCCGAAGGCTATGTTTTCGTTATGGGTGACAACAGAAATCATTCAACCGACAGCCGTGACAACAGAATCGGCATGATAAGAGAAGAATATATACTCGGAAAGGCACTTTTCAGAATGATGCCTTTCGGTCAGTTTAAGATAGGTTAAGATTATGAACGAAAATATGATTGTTCAATGGTTCCCGGGACACATGGCAAAAACCCGCAGACTGATGAAAGAAAGTCTGCATCTCGTTGATGCCGTATGCGAGCTTGTGGATGCAAGAATCCCCGAAAGCAGCCGTAATCCCGAGATTGACGAAATAGTCGGCTCAAAGCCGAGAATAGTCCTGCTCAACAAATGTGACCTTGCAGATGACAGGGCAACAGCAAAAAAAATAAAAGAACTTTCGGAAAAGGGCATAGTTGCTCTTCCCGTTGACTGCAGAAGCGGAAAAGGTCTTGAAAAATTCCAGCCTGCCGTCAGAGAAGTTCTTAAAGAAAAAATAAAGGCAAACACAGAAAAAGGCATGGCAGGCAAGGCTCTGCGTGTTATGGTTGTCGGCATTCCCAACACGGGCAAATCTTCATTCATCAACCGTATGGCAGGCAAATACCGCGCCAAGGTTGCGGATAAGCCCGGTGTAACAAGAGGCAACCAATGGTTTGCAATCGGTTCGGGAATTGAACTTCTCGATACTCCCGGCGTTCTCTGGCCAAAGTTTGAAGATCCCGAGGTCGGCTTCAAGCTTGCATTTATCGGCTCCGTCAAGGATGAAATTCTTGATGCCCAGGAAATCGCCGTCAGACTTCTGCTCGTTATGCAAAAAAACTATCCCGACCGACTTGAAGAAAGATATAAAATCAAAGATTTCGAAGACCTTGAGCCCTATGAGCTTCTTGAGCTTATCGGAGCAAAAAGAGGTATGCTTATCAAAGGCGGCGAAACCGACACCGAACGCGCTGCGGTTATGCTGCTCGATGAATACAGAAGCGGAAAGCTCGGAAAGCTTACGCTTGACTGAGAAAGGATCTGACGCTCTTGAAAAAGAAGATGCTGGCATTTCTTGCCGTTGTTATTGTTCTCGACATTATAGCATTGAGTGTTATGTTTTTTACCCGCGACAATGAGCGTGTGCCCGTCAGAGCGGATGCTCCCGTTGCAGATACATCATCTTCCGAAACTGTACCCGAAACAACTCAGCCCGAACTTTTTTCCCGTCTCAGCTTTGTTGCGGTAGGCGATAATCTTATCCACGATACGGTTTATGAGCAGGCGGCTGCACGAAGCAGCACGGGCTATGATTTCAGCGATGCATACGAACGCATTGCCCACCTCATCGAAGAGCCTGATGTTGCGATCCTCAATCAGGAAACAATAATTTCAACCGAACACAATGTTTCAAGCTATCCCATGTTCAACTCCCCCGTTGAGCTTGGCGATGAAATGCTTGAAATCGGTTTTGATGTTTTCAACATTGCAACCAACCATTCGATTGACTGCGGCGAAAAAGGTCTTATTTCCGCAATCAATTACTGGAAAGAAAGAAACGCAATCACAACGGGTGCATATCTCAACAGCGAGGATTATGCGGATATTCCGATGCATGAGGTCAACGGAGTAAAGATTGCATATATCGGACTTACCGAATCAACAAACGGTCTTTCACTTCCCGATGATACAGAAGTTATCCTTGTTCTTGCAAGCGAAGAAACACGCATTCAGCAAAGAATTGCTCAGGCAAAGCAGGCTGCGGATGTTGTTATCGTCAATGCTCATTGGGGCAATGAATATACCCATGAACCCACCGGAAATCAGCGTCAGCTTGCCGAAAAAATGGCTTCATGGGGTGCGGATGTTATTATCGGTCATCACCCCCATGTTATTCAGCCCGTTGAATATATTCAGAATGAAGACGGCAGAAAAACTCTTGTTGCATATTCGCTCGGCAACTTCATTTCAGCTCAGAACAGAGGTCCGAGAATGCTCGGCGGCATGCTGAATTTTGAAATTGTCAAAAACAACACCACAGGCGAAATTGCAGTTGAAAATGTTAAGTTTTCAGGCGTTGTTACTCATTACGGCTACGGCTGCTCAAACATAAGAGTTTATCCCCTTGCCGATTATACCCAGGAGCTTGCTTCAAAACACGGTGTTCTGAGCAAAACCTCCGATTTCAGCCTTCAGTATCTTCATGATATTGTCAACGAAGTTATAGACAAGCAATTTTTGAAATAAAAATCATGGGGCGGCTCCGTGTCGCCCCGTTTTTAATAGGAGAAAAATTATGGATTTTGAATTTGAAATAAACGCAAAAACCAAGGGCTTTTCTGCGGTCTGCGGTGTTGATGAAGCAGGCAGAGGACCGCTTGCGGGTCCCGTTTTTGCGGCAGCGGTTATATTGCCCGAAAACTGCGTTATCGAGGGTCTCAACGATTCAAAAAAGATATCCGAAAAGAAAAGAGAAGCTCTTTTTGATGTTATAAAAGAAAAAGCAATCAGCTTCAGTATCGCAAGCGTTGACGAAAAAACGATTGACGAAATCAACATTCTTCAGGCAACCTATCTTGCGATGAAAAAAGCGGTTGAAGGTCTTGATGTGCCTGCAGACTATGCACTCATCGACGGCAACCGTATGCCTCCCCTCTCAATTGACGGAGAAACGGTTGTCAAGGGTGATGCCAAAAGCCCGTCAATCGCCGCGGCATCAATTCTCGCAAAAGTCAGCCGAGACAGATTCATGCTTGAGCTTGACGAAAAATATCCTCAGTATAAATTTTCTCAGCACAAGGGCTACGGCACAAAGCTTCACTATGAAATGCTCACGGAGCACGGAGTATCCGACTGCCACCGCATGAGTTTTCTCAAAAGCTTCTTCGGTGAGAAAAAATGATTAAAAATAAAACGGGTGCATGGGGAGAAACCTATGCCGCAAGATATCTGCGTGATAACGGATATAAAATTTTTTATTCCAATTATGTCTGCCGTTTCGGTGAGCTTGATCTCATTGCCGAAAAGAACGGCACCGTCTGTTTTATTGAAGTCAAAACAAGAAATCAGAACACTCAGATCAGCCCCATGGAAGCGGTTGACGAAGGCAAAAAACACCGTCTTGAAATGGCGGCAAAAAGCTATCTTTCCTTTGCAAAAATGATTGCAACGGCAAGATTTGATGTCTGCGAAGTTTTTGTTGATGACAATAATGCACTCGTGAGAATAAACTATATCGAAAACGCATTCTGAGGTGATAAAATGAACCTTTTTGACCTTCATTGTGACACGGCAGGAGAATGTTATAACAAAAATCAGCCGCTCTCCGACGGAAATCTGCACATCACCCTCCGTAAAGGCGAAGTGCTTGACAAATGGTGTCAGCTTTTCGCAATATGGATTCCCGATGAACTGAGAGGGAAATCCACTGAAGATTATTTTGAGAAGGTTTTTCTCAATTTCAGAAAAGAAATTTCAAAAAACGAGTCGGAAATCCAGCTGTGCAAAGACTTTGAGGATCTGAAAAACTCCGTTAATTCCGATAAATGTGCTGCAATCCTCACCTGCGAGGGTGCTTCTCCGTTTGCGGAAAACGACAGAATTTATCTTGCAAAAGACTTCGGTGTAAAGCTCATAACCTTGACATGGAATGCCGAAAACGAAATCGGCTTCGGATGTCAGTCGGGCATTGATTCGGGACTGAAGCAAGCAGGCAAACGGCTCCTGAGAGATATGGAAAAGCTGAATATTGCCGCTGATGTTTCCCACCTCAACAAAGCAGGATTTTTTGATGCAATATCAAGCGGTGCAAAAGTGATTGCATCGCACTCGACAAGCAAATCCGTTCTTGAAAAATTCCGCAAAGACAGTGAGGATAAATTCTTCTCATGCCGCAGAAATCTTGACGATGAACAAATCCGTCTTCTCGTTGAATGCGGAGGTCTTATCGGCATCAATTTCTGCAAAAGCTTTCTTGGTGACGAAAACGATGACGGCTTTGAAGCGGTTTACCGTCATATGGCTCATATTCTTGATATGGGCGGTGAAAATATTCTTTCAATCGGCTCGGATTTTGACGGCTGCGAAATCAATTCCGAGCTTGCGGGAGTTGACAAAATCCCCGCACTTGCCGCTTTTCTCAGAGATAAAGGCTTCGATACCGGACTGATTGAAAAGATTTTTTATGAAAACGCATATATATTCTTCAAAAACATTTTACAAAAGTAAAATAATGTGATATAATATTATGAATTTTTCCGAAAAGGATGATGAAAATGAATTATGTAAGCACAAGAGATACTGCGGTCAAGGTTACGGCTTCTCAGGCAATAACCAAGGGTATTTCATCTGAAGGAGGACTTTTCGTTCCCGAAAATCTTCCTGCCGTTTCAATTGATGAAATCAAAAAGCTTGCAGGTCTTGACTATATCGGCAGAGCAAAGTCAATTCTTTCTCTGTTCCTCACCGACTTCAGCGAGGCTGAGGTTGATTCATGCGTCAGAGGTGCATACGAAACAGGCTTCTCGGATGCAAAGGTTGCTCCCCTTGCAAAAATCGAAGACGGCGTTCATATTCTTGAGCTTTTCAAGGGTCCCACCTGTGCTTTCAAGGATATGGCACTTCAGATTCTGCCCCGACTCCTCACCGTTTCAAGCGGTAAGGCTGCTCCCGGCACAAAAATCGTTATTCTCGTTGCAACTTCAGGTGACACGGGCAAAGCTGCTCTCGAAGGCTTCAAGGATGTTGAAAACACTCAGATTCTCGTTTTCTATCCCAGCGACGGCGTAAGCCCCATGCAGAAGCTTCAGATGTGCACTCAGGAAGGTGCAAATGTTGCCGTTTGTGCTATTGAAGGCAATTTCGACGATGCACAGAGCGGAGTAAAGAGAATTTTCACCGACAAGTCAATCGGTGAAAAGCTTGCTGAAAATTCAATGGCATTCTCATCCGCAAACTCAATCAACTGGGGCAGACTCTGTCCTCAGATTGTTTATTATTTCTCGGCTTACTGCGATCTTGTTGCAAGCGGTGAAATCAACGCAGGCGACGAAATCAATGTTGTTGTTCCCACAGGTAACTTCGGCAATATTCTTGCCGCATACTATGCAAGAGAAATGGGTCTTCCCGTAAAGACGCTCATCTGTGCTTCAAACAGCAACTCTGTTCTCACCGAGTTCCTCACAACAGGTGTATACAACAGAAACCGCGAATTTTTCACAACAATCTCCCCTTCAATGGATATTCTCATTTCGTCAAACCTTGAAAGACTTCTTTATTCAATCGCGGGCAGCGAAAATGTTACCGCATGGATGAAGCAGCTTTCGGCTGACGGCAAATACGAGGTTGATGCAGAAACTCTTTCTGCAATCAAGGCTCTCTTTGCCGCAGGATGCTGTAACGACGAAGAAACAAAATCAACCATCGCAAAGATTTTCAATGAGAAGAATTATCTCTGCGATACTCATACCGCTGTTGCAGTCAAGGTATACTATGACTACAAAGAGCAGACAGGCGATGCAACTCCCGCTGTTATCGCATCAACCGCAAGCCCCTTCAAATTCAGCGCTGCAGTTCTTGAAGCTGTTGAAGGCAAGAATGACGGTCTTGACGAATTCGAAATGGTTGAGCGTCTTGCAGAAGTAACAGGCAAATGCTGCCCCGAGCAGCTTGCAAATCTCCGCAACAAGGCGGTAAGATTTGACGGCTGCTGCTCAAAGGACAGCATGGACGGCGTAGTATTCAATATGCTCGGTATCTGAGCATATTAGTCACAGCATCCGCGTGATTCACCAACTGCATTTTCGTTGAGCTTGAATGTTGAACACTGTGTTTCACCGCATTTGCATGCGGTTGAGTTGCCGACCTCGATTGTACCTGCTGTGCAGGATGTGTTACCCTTGTGGTAAACGCAGTTTTTCGCAAAGCAGGTAATTGCACCGATTTCTTTATTCATGGTTATTTCTCCTTTCGGTTTAATCGGAAGAACTCCGTGTTTATATTATTGACAAAACGGTGCTGAATTATTTTTGGAAAGGATATGCTTTATGGCTCTTTTTGCAATCGGAGATACGCATCTTTCGCTCTCTACGGGCAAGTCGATGAATATTTTCGGCGGCTGGAGCGATTATGAACAGCGGCTTGAAACAAACTGGCGAAGGCTCATAACCGATAACGATACCGTTGTTATCGCAGGCGACATATCCTGGTGCATGAATCTTGAGCAGGGACTTCGTGATTTTGAATTTCTCAATTCTCTGCCGGGCAAAAAAATAATTCTCAAAGGCAATCACGATTACTGGTGGGCAACCAAAAAGAAGGCAGACGAATTTTTTACAAAGCATTCGTTTGACACCCTCAACATTCTTCATAACAACACATATACCGCAGGCGATTTTGCAATATGCGGCACAAGAGGCTGGTTTTTTGATGCCGAAAGCGATGCCGATAAAAAGGTTGTTCTCCGCGAGGCAGGCAGACTCCGTGCTTCAATTGCGGCGGCAAAGGAAACAGGGCTTGAACCCGTTGTGTTTCTTCACTATCCGCCGCTCAACATAACACAGAAATGCGACGAGATTTACAATGTGCTTGTTGAAGAAAAAATAACACGCTGTTATTACGGTCATCTTCATTCATATTCCCATAACGGAGCCTTCATCGGCGAGTGCGACGGAATCCGTTTTTCGCTCATTTCAAGCGACTTTTTGCAGTTTTGCCCTGCTTTGGTCTATTGATTGTTGTCAATATGAACAAAAGACGGCGTAAAAATACGGAAAATTTAACTAAACATAAGAAAATATAAATATATATAGAAATTTTAAAATTA
>JAZOVN010000024.1:0-3536 GCA_045658725.1 Acutalibacteraceae bacterium | reverse complement strand
TTTTGCAGAAGGTTTGGTGCCGGTATCGATAGACACGGATGAATATGCGGAATATTATTATTGTTATCTTAAAGTTGACGGTACTTATCTTTTTGAGAACGGTACTGTGTCGGTAGATTTCGGGTAATAAAAATAAATTTTATTGTTTCGGCTCCCTCAAGAGGGAGCTGAGCTGTAGGCTCTGAGGGAGTTTCGGGTTTTGCGTAGGTTTTGATGTGTCAGAAAAAACGCACTGATAACCCCTCTGTCTTTTGCTCCGCAAAATCCACCTCCCCTGAAGGGGAGGCAGAACAACAAAAAAACAAGGACTGTTCATTAAGGACAGTCCTTGTTGCTTTACATGAAATTACACTCCCGAATATGCCGAGAAGCCGCCGTCAACTGCGAGCACAACGCCGGTGATGAAACCGGAATACTGTTCGTCGCAGAGGAAAACGAGTGCACCTGTGAGGTCTTCGGGCACGCCGAAGCGGCGCATGGGTGTGTGGGTGATGATTTTGTTTGAACGCTCGGTGAGTGAGCCGTCTTCGTTATAGAGAAGCTTTGCATTCTGGATTGTTGAGAAGAAACCTGGAGCAATGGCATTGACTCTGATGCCGACATCCGCAAAGTGACCAGCCATCCACTGTGTGAAGTTTGAAATAGCTGCCTTTGCCGCTGAATAAGCGGGGATTCTTGTCAGAGGCTTGAAGGAGTTCATTGATGAGATGTTAAGAATTGTTGCGTTTTCTCTGCCGACCATATCCTTTGCAAAGCACTGTGTTGTGAGAAGTGTGCCGAGGAAGTTGAGATTGAAAACAAATTCAATTCCCTTTGCATCAAGGTCAAAGAAGGTTTTAACACCTTCTGCCTTTTCTGCCATATCTTTGAGTTCAAGTGTATCCTTTGTTGTTGTGCCGAGAGGGGAGTTGCCGCCCGCACCGTTGATAAGGATATCACAGATGCCGAGTTCAGCGGTAATCTTTGCTTTTGCGGCTTCAAGGCTTTCTGCTTCAAGAACATTGCAGCCTACTGCAAGAGCTGTGCCGCCTTCGGCAACGATTTCGTCAACAACCTTCTGTGCCGCTTCTTCTCTGAGATCGAGAACTGCAACCTTAACACCGAGCTTTGCAAGATCCTTTGCGAAGCCGCTGCAGAGAACTCCGCCGCCGCCCGTAACAACGGCTACTCTGCCCTTTAAATTTTCATGAAACATTTTCAGTTTGCTCCTTCCGTGAGTTCAATTGCATTGCCGCTTTCCGAGGATTTATAGCATGCCGCAACTATTTCTGCCGCTCTGCCGCCCTCAACAGCGTCAATTTCAAATTTATTGCCCGATTTAAGGCAATAGTAAAAATCATCAATAAGAACGGAGTGACCCGAGCCCCAGTATTGCTGACCGTGATAAACGGCATCGGGTCTTTCCGTGATTTCGTTTAATCTTCCGTCATTACCGATTGAATAAAGCTTTTCGCCTTCAAGGCGGAGTCTGCCTTTTTCAAGGGTAATTTCAATAAACACTTCGGAATTTTCAGAGAAAGCGAGAGTGGCGTAAAATACAGCCTTAACTCCGTTTTCAAGCTCCAGAAGCACACTTGCGGTATCTTCAACCTCAATTATTCCCTTCAGGCTGTCGTTTGAAACATGGGCAGTTACTTTTTTGCACTTTCCGCAGAGATACTGAACAAGATCCATCGTGTGAATGGACTGATTTATCAGCACACCGCCGCATTCCTTTTCAAGAGTGCCGTGCCAGTCATCGCTGTAATATTCCTTATCCCTGAACCATGTTACAAAAGCTCTTGCGGATTTTATTTTGCCCATTTCACCTGAGTCAATTATTCTTTTAGCTTCTCTTGCGCAGAGATTATATCTGTTCTGAAAGCAGATTCCGAGCTGTTTTCCGCTTTCTTTTTCAGCCTTGCGAAGCTCCGTGATTTCGTTTGCGGAAACAGAACAGGGCTTTTCAAGAAGAACATTAATCCCTTTTCCGAGAGCCTTGATTGCCATGGGTGTATGAAGATAGTGAGGGGTGCATATGTGAACGCAATCGGGAGCTTCTTTTTCAAGAAGCTCATCGAAGCTGTAATATGCCTTCGCACCGAATTCCGATGCTTTTTCGTCTGCCCTTTCGGGCTTTATATCTGCGACTGCAATTATTTCGGTGTCGGGATTATCTCTGAGTGCATTGAAATGCATGACCGAAACATTTCCGCAGCCGATAACGGCAACTTTCATACCGAAGTTCCTTTCAATCAGAAGGTAGATGACATATCGCTCTGCACTGTGGCAACAACATTGTCTTTTTCTGCCTTGCCTGCAGCGATTTTCTTCTGAAGCTCTGCGTAATAAACATCCTCGTCAACGGGAAGCTCAATTTCCTTGCCGAGCCATGCAGAAAGATGAGCGGCATTGGAGATTGAAAGACCTCTGATGCCTTCTTCGCCGTTAGCAACGAGTGCTTCACCGCGGAGAACAGCAGCTGCAAACTTGTTGCAGACCTCTGAATGCTGCTTGTTTCTGCCGTCTGTTTCAACCTCAATCCATTCGCCTTCAATTGAGCCGAAGCCTTCCTCGGCGTTTGCACAGTGGTTTGAAATTCTGTCTTCAAGTTTATAAAGCATGAGCTTATTGTTTTCACAAACGAGCTTACCGCCGTCAAGAGTGATTTCAAAGCGGTTTGTGCCGGGATAGTCGCCTGTTGTTGTTATGAATGTACCCGTTGCACCGTTTGCGTATTCAACATAAATTGTAACATCGTCTTCAACCTCGATATCGTGCCAAAGTCCGTAATGCAAATGAGCATCAACCTTTTTCGGCATTCCGCAAATCCATTGCCACAAGTCAAGCTGATGCGGACATTGATTTAAAAGAACTCCGCCGCCCTCGCCTTTCCAAGTCGCACGCCAATCCGAAGAATTATAATATGCTTGAGAACGGTACCAGTTGGTGATAAGCCAATTAGTTCTTCTTATCTGCCCGGAAATACCGCTATCAACAAGTTCTGTCATCTTTCTATAAACGCAATTTGTACGCTGATTGAACATCATACCGAATACAATATCACGATGCTTATCCGCTTCATCGTTCATTTCTATAACCTGCTTTGTATAAACACCGGCAGGCTTTTCAACAAGAACATGAATACCCCTTTGCATACACTCAATTGCATACTTTGTATGTTCGTAATGCGGAACAGCTACCAAACAAGCATTTATTAAACCGCTGTCAAACATTTTTTCAGCAGTATCAAAACAAGCGATCTCTTTTCCGCATTCCTCTTTTGCCCATTCAAGCCTTTTTTGGTTTTTATCGGCAACAGCAACCAATTTTATTTCCGGACATTTGCCCGCAAGAATATTTTTAGCGTGATTGCTTCCCATATTTCCAATGCCTATTATTCCGAGTTTTATGAAGCCTGACATAATAATTTATCCTTTCATCTCATTGTTTTTTAATACTGTTTTGAAAGCATTACACGCCGCATCAAAGGCTGTATTACTATCCGAAAATGTATTGTTTGGAATAACCGTTTTATCTCCGCTCCTTTCCAAATG
>JAZOVN010000023.1:0-5966 GCA_045658725.1 Acutalibacteraceae bacterium | reverse complement strand
ATTTATGTTAACTTATTGTTAACGAAAGGGGTATGAAAATGAAAAACATTAAAAAACTCACAGCAATTCTCCTCGCATTTATTCTCCTTGCCGCTTATCCTCTCGGAGCGGGTGCACTTTCGGTTGAAGGCGGACTCGATCCTATCAAAGAGCAGTTTGTTTTCGGCGAAGGTCCCGAAGCAGGCGGTTATACTGTTGATTACCGTTATTTTTCACCCGTAAAAGACGGCGACACAACAAAATATCCCCTCGTTGTGTGGCTTCACGGCATGGGTGACGGTGCATCCGACGGAGTTCAGGTTGCAAAGAGCAACATCGCATACTGGGCAAGTGATGAATTCCAGGCACGCTTTGAGCCTGCAGGCGGCGCGTTTATTCTTGCGGCACGCTCAAGAGAAGAAAATAATATGTATTGGCCCAACGAACTTGTTGAACCGCTCCGTGCGGCAATCGACGATTTCATTGCAAAAAACAAAGATAACATCGACCTGAGCAGAATCTATGTCGGCGGCTACTCCATGGGCGGTAAAATGACCTATAAAATGGCAATTGCTTATCCCGAACTTTTCGCAGCGGCATTCCCCATCTGTCCCGCATGGGCACCGTCAGACGAAAAGCTTGAAAAGATTGCAGATATGCCCATCTGGCTCACTTCAAGCAGACGCGACCCTCTTGTTAACTATTATCTCTGCGTTTCTCCCACATGGGACAGACTTGCCGCAATTTCAAATGTTGCCGAAGAATGCAGATTTTCAACAATGACAAAAGTCTGCTATGAAGACGGAAAAGCAACATCAAGCAGCCATCACGCATGGTTTGCAATCAATCACGATATGTTCTCTGCCGAAAACGGTGCTTATCCCTACATGACAACCGTCAACGGTCTTGGCGAAAATGTTGAGCTTGAATATCCCGACGGAATGATTTCATGGCTCTGCAGTCAGACTTCGGATTATGACGGTGCAAAGGGCGAAGGCTCAGGCAATGTCGGTATCGATGACTCAACAAGCATGGTTTATGTTGACGGATTTTTCGGCATTTTTGAGCTTCTCTATAATGCCATGCTTAAACTTCTGAGAATTAAATAAGGTAAAAATAAAATGTATATAATATTTCCATTTATAAAAAGCATTTGTAAAACCATCGTTCTTGCAGTTGCAATAATTCCGATGATCGTAACCATGCCGCATCCCGGCAATCCCGCTACCCCCATCTATGTCAACGAAAACAGCCGGAATTCCTATATCAGGGAATATCTTGACACCGATGTTTCCGCTCACCGCTCGGGTGCGGGAATCGCTCCGCAAAACACTCTCATGGCTTTTGAATATGTTCTTGAAGAGAACAAATCACTCGGAGTTGATGTTTTCGAATTCGATGTCCACATCACGGCTGACGGCGAGCTTGTTCTTCTGCACAACACAACCTACGATGCAACCTCCAATGCGGTTGAAGCCTTCGGTCACGAGGATGTAAAAGTTTCTGAGCTCACCTACAAAGAAGCCTATGACACCCTTAATCTCGGAGAAAACTTCACCCTTGACGGCGAAAATTATCCCTACAGAGGTCTCAGAGGCAAGGATATTCCCGAAAATCTCCGTGTTGTCAAATGCGAAACCGTTATTGATTTTATCGAGAAAAACAGCGGCAACAAGGATTTCTGTTACATAATCGAAATAAAAAGCACCGGTATAAACGGAATGAAGGCTGCCGACAGACTTTATTCAATCGTAACCGAAAGAAATCTTCAGGACAGAGTTATCTGGGCTTCTTCAAAAGAGCTTGTTTCGGTTTATATGGAACACAGATATCCCGATATGCCCCGTTCCGCAAGAACAACCGAAGTTATTCTTTTCTATATCTATTCAAGAATGAACTGGGATCTGAATGACATTGATGTTTCATACATCGCATTGCAGATTCCTTACGGAAAGAGCGGTATCAAAGGATTTGTCAACCTCGGCACAAGAGAGTTCATAAACTATGCTCACAAAAATGATATCGCCGTTCAGTACTGGACAATCAATGACGCGGAAAAAGCGGAGCTTCTTATAAAAAACGGAGCAGACTGCATCATGTCCGATTATCCCCAGATGGTTTACGAAGCAGTTAAAAATTGCAGATAATCAAAAACCGTGCATAAGCGAAGATGCTTATGCACGGAATTTTTTTATTTCTTGAGTCTTATAACATTCCAGCTGAAGGGCTTGAGCTCAACCTCAAGCTTTGTTCCGTCAACCGAGGGAACGGGATTGTTATGGGGCTTTACTTTTATGCTGTCAAATGTGTTTTCGTCTTTTCTGTGGTAACCGTCCATTGAAATGAATTCGCAGGGCCTGAAGCCGTCGAAATCCATGAGGTTAACATCAAGAACAACACTTTCATCCTGACTCTTGTTGACGCAGAAAATCGCCATTTCTTCGTTTTCTTCGTCATAGGTTGCGATTGTTTCAATATAGGGAACATCCGTGAATGCCTTGCAGTCATATTTCGGGCAGTCAACAAGCGGAAGAAGTGCACTTCCTCTGCCGTAGTTTGAAAGATGCATGAAGGGGAAATATGTTGTCTGCTCAAAAACTCCGCCGCCCGTTTTTGTGAAGATGGGAGCAATAACATTGACAAGCTGTGCAAGGCAGGCAACCTTGACTCTGTCGCAATGACGCAGAAGGGTTATGAGAAGCGAACCGACAAGAAGAGCATCCTCAAAATTATAGATATCTTCAAGAAGTGCGGGAGCCTGACTCCATCTTTCAAACGGAGCGTTGTTTGAATGATACCAGACATTCCATTCATCGAATGAAAGATTGATTGTTTTCTTTGAACGCTTTCTTGCTTTTATGTAGTCGCAGGTGCAGATGATGGAATAAATGAAATCATCAACCTCAAGGCTTCTTGCAAGGAAGCTCATAACATCGTCATCGTGGTTGCCGTAATACTGATGAAGCGAAACATAATCAATGCTGTCATATGCAATTTCAAGGCTTTCGGCTTCCCACTTTGCAAATGTTGCCATATTTCTGCTTGATGAACCGCAAAGCACTGTTTCGATTCCGGGGCTTGTCCACTTCATGAGCTTTGATGCTTCAAGAGCCGCTCTTCCGTATTCAACAGCAGTTTTTGCACCCATCTGCCAGCCGCCGTCCATCTCATTGCCGAGACACCAGAGCTTTATATTGTGGGGTTCTTCAACACCGTGGGAGCGTCGGAGATCCGACCAGTATGAACCGCTCTTATGGTTGCAGTATTCAACAAGATTTCTTGCTTCGTCAGCACCTCTTGTGCCGAGATTGACCGCCATCATGCATTCGGCATTCGCCTTTTTGCACCATTCCATGAATTCATTCGTGCCGAAGGTGTTGGGTTCGGTTGTACCCCATGCAAGGTCAAGTCTTTTGGGTCTGTTTTCAACGGGACCTACTCCGTCTTCCCAGTTATATCCCGAAACAAAGTTACCGCCTGGATAACGCACAACGGGAACATTGAGCTTCTTTACAAGTTCAATAACATCCTGACGGAAGCCGTTTTCGTCTGCCGTGGGATGACCCGGCTCATAAATACCGCCGTAAACAGCTCTGCCGAGATGCTCGATGAATGAGCCGTAGATTCGTTTATCAATATCGCCTATTCTGAATTCTTTTGCGAGAGTTATTTTAGCTTTCATATCCGTATTCTCCTGAAATCAACTTATTTACCGTTTTTGCTGAGCATTTCACGCTTGAGGTCCCAGAGGGGCTGTGAAAGGTCAACATAATAATTGTGGGGATTTTCAAATCTTGTGACTTCATCCCAGAGGGTTTCAACCTGCTGCTTGCAATAGTCACGGATTTCCTTTGTGCTCTTTCTGTTGAAAACACATTCACCCTTATCAAAAACGGGTTCAAGAAGCTCTCTTGCAACATAATCGGTTACGGTTTTACGCTTCCATGTGTAATCGGGATCAAAAAGCTCATAGGGCTTTGAATCGTCAACAACTTCATCAACAAGGGTAATAAGGTCTGCAATAGCCTTGCCCGTTTCGTTGTCATAAAGTCGGTAAACTCTCTTGTTGCCGGGAGTGGTGATTTTTGCAACATTTTCGCTGAGCTTGATTTTGGGAATGATTTTTCCGTCCTTCTGAACTCCGCAAAGCTTATAAACACCGCCGAGCATGGGGCTTGAAGACGATGTTATCAGCCTTTCGCCGACACCGAAGGAGTCAACCTTTGCTCCCTGCATGAGCATATCTCTGATTATATATTCGTCAAGTGAATTCGATGCAACAATCGAACAGTCAGGATATCCTGCTTCGTCAAGCATCTTTCTTGCCTTGCGTGAAAGATAGGCAATATCACCGCTGTCGATTCTGATGCCCTTGGGTCGCTTGCCCATGGGCTTGAGCACCTCATCAAAAACTTTTATTGCATTGGGAATGCCCGATTTGAGGGTGTTGTAAGTATCCACAAGAAGCGTACAGCTGTCGGGATATTCCTTTGCATAAGCCGTGAATGCTTCGTATTCGCTGTCAAAAAGCTGAACCCAGCTGTGAGCCATCGTTCCGAGTGCGGGCACGCCGAACATCTCATCGGAAATTGTGCATGCAGTACCCACGCATCCGCCGATATACGCAGCCCTTGCGCCGTAAATCGCACCGTCTGCACCCTGTGCTCTTCTTGAGCCGAACTCCATAACGGATTTATCGCCTGCCGCACGGCAGATACGGTTTGCCTTTGTTGCGATAAGACTCTGATGATTTATGCAAAGAAGAACCATAGTTTCAATAAACTGAGCCTGAATAACGGGACCCTTTACCTTGACTATCGGTTCACCCGGGAAAATGGGAGTTCCTTCGGGAATCGCCCACACATCGCAGCAGAATTTGAAATTCGCAAGATAATCAAGAAAATCCTCGCCGAAACCCTTGCTTCTGAGATATTCAATATCTTCGCTGTCAAAGGTCAGGTCGGAAAGATAGTCAACAAGCTGTTCAAGACCTGCCATAATAACAAATCCGCCGCCGTCGGGCACTTTTCGGAAAAACATATCAAAATATCCGATAGTATCCTTGAAATTATTTTTAAAGTAACCGTTTGCCATGGTGATTTCATAAAAATCGGTCAGCATGGTCAGATTTCTCTGCGGTTTTGTGTATTTCATAATATCCGCCTCTTCAGTATCGGTATTCGGCATATGCCGTTAACTGTTATTATGCAGTATAATTACGGATTTTACAATATTAAAACCGAAATTTCTTCAAATAAAAATTCATTTTCACGATTTTTTAAGCGAAAATTATTTAACTTGAAATTTATTTTCGAATATGTTAAAATCTTATTATTGACTGGTTATTTTTCGAAAAAACAGTTGCATTTTCGGATTTTCTGTGTTAGAATGTCTGCCGTAAACAAAAACAGTGTCGTTTCGGGTGCTTGACGAAAGAGAGATTATACATATTGTATAATTTCCGCAAGGTCGCCCGGCGTGAATTTCTTAGGAGGACACATAACCATGAGAATCAGAAAACAGGCTCTCGGTGACAGAAACATCGTAGGTGCCAAAGTTGAAGCAAGACGCAAAGAAATCAACATGAAGCAGAAGGATCTTCTCACACAGCTCCAGATCAAGGGCATCGACCTTAACGCATCGGGTCTTTCAAAGCTTGAAGGACAGCTTCGCTTCGTTACGGATTTTGAACTTAAAGCCCTCTCCGAAGTGCTCGGCATGACAGTAAACGAGCTTCTCGGAATTGACGAATAATTTTGACCACTTCTCACCCTCTTATATACAACTCCTCAAAGAAGCCGCAGTCTTAACCGACTGCGGCTTCGCCCTTTGCTGAAAAATCCCCCGGTCGATGACGGGGTGTTCATATAACAGTAAACCAAAAAGCCATCTGATTCATTTAAAGAGTCAGATGGCTTTTTTTATTCATCGGATTTGTTAATGTCATTAATTGATTTTTGATTCGATATGAAATTAAAAACATATAC
>JAZOVN010000022.1:0-26373 GCA_045658725.1 Acutalibacteraceae bacterium | reverse complement strand
AGCAAGAGGGCAGGCAATGAGAGTTGTCGAAAACGCAAAACGCGAGGCATACGCCCTCATGCAGGAGCTTGATAAACTCAAAAAGGAGCAGCAGAAAACCAAGGATGCCGCAGAGCTTGCAAGGCGTGCAAAATCGCTTGTCCGAAAAGGCATAGAATCCATCGACTCTGCCGCTGACCCGATTATCGGCATTGATGACGACGATAAGGATTATGTGCTTCCCCGTCCTCTTGTCGCAGGAGATACGGTTATCATCCGCGACATAGCCAAAACCGCAAAAGTGCTCTCCCCCGCCGATAAAAACGGCAATGTTGAGGTGCAGGCAGGCTCAATCAAAACAAGAGTCAAGCTTTCAAATCTCCGTCTGTGCGAAAACGCACCGAAGAAAAAAGAAACAAAATCAACCGCCCGTCTGCAGGGCGAAAGCCGTCTTAATCTTACGGCATCAACCCGCCTTGACCTGAGAGGCATGACGGTTGATGACTGCCTTATTGAGCTTGACAGATTCATTGACATGGGACTTCGCACGGGACTCAACGAATTCACCATCGTTCACGGCAAGGGAACGGGTGCCCTGAGAGCCGCGGTTACACGTTATCTCAAAGCTTCTCCCTATGTAAAATCAAGCAGACTCGGTCTTTACGGCGAAGGCGAAGACGGCGTTACAATAGTTGTTCTGAAATAACAATTTAATGTGTAATTAAGAATTCCTTCGCTCCGATTTTTATATAATATTGCTTACTCCTTGGGCTTCCTCTGACGAGGAAGCTGTCCGTAGGACTGAAGGAGAGAAAAACATTCTTTCATTCTCGCAATTTTTCGGAAAATTCGTGAATCGCTCCTACCTGCACGAGTGATATACGCAAATGCGTGTTATATATTGCTGACGCAATGTGATATTTTTGCCGATGGCAAAAGTGATATCCGCCTGACAGCGAGTTTCGCTCCTACCCGCACAAACCGTAGGGGTCGGCGACCCGACACTCCGCAAAATCAGCAGGAACAGTAGGGCGGGATGCCCACATCCCGCCGTGAATCCAAGATTTTGTAAAGCCGTTTCCCTTTACAATTATGAAACACCGACAGCGTGTGCAAAAAGTTTTCCACTTTTAAAATGTGAAAAAGTGGATACATCTTGTGTTTGAAGCCGCATTTTTCCACAATCCGTGGTTTTTTCCACATAATTTTGTCTGAAATGTGAGAAAAAGGTGAAAAACCGGTGGAAATGCCGTTAAAATAACACTTGACATCTGCTTATATTTTTAGTATAATATCGACCTGTAAAGCAATTAAACTTTACAGGTCGGTTTTTTCAGCGTTAAGATTCTCAGACGCTTTTGCCGTCGGAGGTTCTTATTTTTTGCGCTTTTTTATGATTTTGAGAAAGGAGGGTCAGATTTGGCAAAGAATTATGAAATGGCAGTGCTCATTGATTTTTACGGAGAAATGCTCACCGCCAAGCAGCGTGATTTTTTGGAATACTATTATAATGACGACCTTTCTCTTTCAGAAATTGCAGAAAACGAAGGCATCACCCGTCAGGGTGTGCGTGATGCAATAAAGCGTGCCGAAACCCAGCTTCAGGAGATGGAAAGCCGTCTCGGAGTTGCAAAACGGTTTGAAGACATGCGCCGCAGCCTCACCGAAATCATAGATTGCTCAAATCAGATTTCCGAATATAATCTGCGTCACAGTCTTTCAAAAGAAATCAACGATTGCAGCGTGCGTATCAAAGCCGCCGCAATGGCACTTCTCGAAAGCTGAAATACATACATTATAATATATTGAGTAAGAGGTGAAACAATTGGCATTTGAAGGACTTTCAGACAGACTCGAATCTGCGTTCAGAAATTTACGCAGTAAGGGCAGCCTTACCGAAGCTGATGTACGCAGTGCGATGCGTGAAGTACGAATGGCTCTGCTTGAAGCTGATGTTAACTATAAAGTTGCCAAGGATTTCACAAATACCGTAACCGAAAAGGCAATCGGCGAAAAGGTTATGGAGAGCCTCACCCCCTCCCAGATGGTTATCAAAATCGTTAAGGAAGAGCTTGTGAGCCTCATGGGCGGCACTCAGAGCCGTCTTGCATATGCCAGCCATCCGCCGACAGTTATCCTCATGTGCGGTCTTCAGGGCTCGGGTAAAACAACCCACTGTGCAAAGCTTGCACTCAAGCTCAAAAAAGAAAACCACCGTCCCATGCTCGTTGCGTGCGACATTTACCGCCCCGCTGCTATCAAGCAGCTCCAGGTTGTCGGTGAGCAGGTAGGTGCTCCGGTATTTGAAATGGGTCAGTCAGACCCCGTAAGAATTGCCCGCGAGGCAATCTCATTTGCTAAGGACCACGGCCACGACTATGTTATTCTCGACACAGCAGGCCGTCTCCATATAGACGAAGAACTCATGAATGAACTCAAGGCTGTCAAAGCCGAGGTCAAGCCTCATGAAATTCTTCTTGTTGTTGACGCCATGACAGGTCAGGACGCAGTCAATGTTGCAACATCCTTTGATGAAGCACTCGGAATTGACGGTCTGATTCTCACAAAGCTTGACGGTGACACCCGAGGCGGTGCCGCTCTTTCGGCAAGAGCCGTAACGGGCAAGCCCATCAAGTTTGTCGGTATGGGCGAAAAGCTCGATAATCTCGATGCTTTCCACCCCGACCGAATGGCTTCAAGAATTCTCGGCATGGGCGATGTTCTTTCGCTTATCGAAAAAGCCGAAATGGCTATCGACGAAAAGAAAGCGGAAGAGCTTGAAAAGAAGCTCATGCAGAATAAATTCGATTTTAACGATCTTCTCGATCAGTTCGACCAGATCCGCAAAATGGGTTCTCTTCAGGATATCCTCGCAATGATCCCCGGTATCGGCAACAAGGCAAAGGATATTGAGGTTGATGAACGCAAATTTGACCGCATGAAGGCTATCATCTATTCGATGACAGAAAAAGAGCGTCAGAATCCCGATATCATCAATCCCTCACGCAAAAAGAGAATCGCCGCAGGCTGCGGTCAGTCTATTGAGGAAGTCAACAGACTCATCGCTCAGTTCAGACAGATGCAGAAAATGTTCAAGCAGATGGGCGGCAAAAAGGGCGGTAAACGCCGCAGAAAGCAGCGTTTCGGTATGCCCAAGGGATTTGATCCCTCACAGTTCGGAATGTAATACAGCAAAAGCTGATGCATTAATAAATAATATTTATATATAATTTTTTGGAGGAATTTATCATGGCAGTAAAAATCAGACTTCGCCGCATGGGCGCAAAGAAAGCACCTTTCTATCGTATCGTTGTTGCAGATTCAAGATATCCCCGTGACGGCAGATTTATCGAAGAAATCGGCACATACAATCCCGTTGCTACTCCCACAGAAGTTAAGGTAGACGCTGAAAAGGCAAAGCAGTGGATTGCAAACGGCGCACAGCCCACAGATACTGTTAAGGCTATCCTTAAGAAGGAAGGCGTTCTTTAATTCCAATCGGAAAAAGAACGGAGTTAACCAATGAAAGATTTACTTATCAGCATTGCACAGGGTCTTGTTGACGATCCCGCAGCGGTAACAGTTACCGTTGACGAGCCTGCAGAAGACGGATCTGTTGTTTATCATCTTCATGTTGGTGAAGACGATATGGGCAGAGTTATCGGCAAGCAGGGCAGAATCGCAAAGGCTATCCGCACAGTTATGCGTGCAGCCGCAACCCGTCAGAATGCAAGGGTAGTTGTAGAAATTGATTAAGAATTTTCTTGAAATCGGTGAAATAGTCGGCACCCACGGAATAAGAGGCGAAATGCGTGTCAATCCGTGGTGCGACTCGCCCGATTTTGTATGCAAATTTAAAACTTTATACTACGACAGCGAAGGAAGCTGTGCGGCACAGATTAAATCTGCAAGGCCGCACGGCAATATTGTTTTGCTGTCTGTTTCAGGCATAGATACCGTTGAAGCTGCGCAGAGAATGAGAGGTAAAATTCTCTATATGAAGCGAAGCGATGCAAAGCTGCCCAAGGGAAGCTATTTTATCGCAGAGCTTATCGGATGCACCGTTTATGATGCGGATGAGCCTGAAAAGATTTACGGCACGCTTACCGATGTCAGCCCCACGGGTGCAAACGATGTGTGGCACATCACAGCAGAAAACGGCAGGGAATATCTCATTCCCGCAATTCCCGATGTCTGCGTTGAAACGGATGTTGAGGCTGACCGTATTGTTATCAGACCCCTGAAAGGTATTTTTGACGATGAGGATTGATATTTTAACTCTTTTCCCCGAGATGTGTGAAAGCGTACTCGGTGAGAGCATTATTGGCAGGGCAAGAGCCAACGGCTGCGTTGAAATCAACTGTCACAATATCAGGGATTATACCCTCGATAAGCATAACAGAGTTGACGATGCACCCTACGGAGGCGGCACGGGCATGATAATGCAGACCCAGCCGATTTACGATTGCTACACCGCTCTGTGCGAAAAAATCGGAGCAAAGCCTCATCTTATTTATCTTTCACCGCAGGGTAAGGTGCTCAATCAGGAGAAGGTAAAAGAGCTTTCGCAGCTTGATAATATCGCCCTTCTTTGCGGTCACTATGAAGGCATTGATCAGCGTGTTATCGATGAAATCGTTGATGAAGAAATTTCAATCGGCGATTATGTTTTAACAGGCGGTGAACTGCCTGCACTCATTCTTGCCGACAGCATTTCAAGAATGCTTCCCGGAGTGCTCGCAAACGAAGATGCCTTCACTCTTGAAAGTCACTATTCGGGACTTCTGGAGCATCCTCAGTATACCCGCCCCTATGAATGGCACGGCGAAAAGGTGCCCGATGTGCTGATATCGGGTCATCATGCAAATATCGAAAAATGGCAGCGTGAGCAGAGCCTGAAACGCACCCTCGAACGCCGCCCCGATATGCTCGCAAAAGCCGAGCTCACAAAAAAAGATAAAGAATATCTTGATAAAATCAGAACCACCGAAGAATAAACTTCGGTGGTTCTTTATTTATGCCGCTTTGGCGGCTGTTTTATTTTTCTCTCGCTTCTCTCCGATTTTCTGGAGAATAATAATAATTGCCATCAATGCAATACCTGCTATATCCGTCTGCCAGCCGGGAATAATCATCAGCAGACCGCCTGCAAGAGCCATAATTCTTTCCCATACGGGCATTTTCTTGAACATATAGCCTTCCATACCTGCGGAAATAATAAAGATACCGCAGAGAGCTGTAATTACAAGAAGAACGATGTCATACCAGGGCTTGTCAGAGCCGATGATAAGCATTTCGGGACTGAATGCAAAGATATAGGGAACGATGAATGCGGTGATTGCAAGCCTTGTTGCGGTAACACCCGTTTTCATCGGATTGGATTTTGCGATTGCCGAGCCTGCGTATGCCGCAAGTGCAACGGGAGGAGTAATATCGGCAACAATACCGAAATAGAAAACAAACATATGAGCCGCAAGAACGGGGATGCTCAGGCTTCTCATAAGGATGGGAGCAACCATTGATGCCATGATAACATAGTTTGCCGTGGTGGGAACGCCCATACCGAGAACGATACACATGAGCATGGTAAGTCCGAGAGCAAGAATCGGGTGAATCTTTGCTGCCGACTGAACAAGTGCCGAAAGCACATTTGCAAGACCCGTCTGCTGAACCATTGCTGAAATACAGCCTGCAACCGCACATGCAAGAGCAACGCCGATTGCATTCTTGGTACCGTTTGCAAGTGACTGAAGATAGAGGTTGAAATCAAACTCAAATTTCTTGTGAGCGATTGATTTAACTGCACCCTCGATAAACTTAACGCCGATTGCAACAAGAATTGCAAGAATCGCCGATTTTGCGGGTGAGAATGAATTCATTGCAACAACAAGGGCAACAACGGGAAGAAGAAGATAGCCCTTTGAGATAAGAAGCTTGAAGAAGTTGGGAATTGCGTCTGCAGGAAGACCCTTGAGACCGAGCTTCTTTGCTTCAAAATGAATCATCATGAAGATGCCTGTGAAATAAAGAACAGCAGGAAGAATAGCCGCAATAGCTATCTGCGAATAGGGCATACCTGTGTATTCGGTCATGAGGAATGCTGCCGCACCCATAATCGGGGGCATAATCTGACCGCCTGTTGATGCAGCCGCTTCAACAGCCGCCGCAAATTCGGGCTTATAACCGCAACGCTTCATTGTGGGAATTGTAACAGAGCCGCTGCCGACTGTGTTTGCAACGGATGAACCCGAATACATGCCTTCCATTGCACTTGAAATAACAGCAACCTTTGCGGGACCGCCTGTTGCCTTACCTGCAATTGAGTTTGCAAGGTCAACAAAGAATGCACCGATACCCGACTGCTCAAGGAAGGATGCAAATATAATGAAAAGAACAATAAACGATGCGCAAACATTAAGAGGTGTACCCGCAATGCCTTCCGTTGTGTAGAAAAGCTTATACATGATAACTCTGAGCGGACTGCGGTCAACAACGATGAATGCATAGGCAATGAATGCCGCCGAAACGCACACAATCGGAAGACCTACTACTCTTCGGCAGGCTTCAAAAAGAAGAATTGTGCCGATGATGGCAATTGTGATATCAATTTCGTTGATTCTTGATGCTCTGTCAACAATAGCCTGACAGTTGATTGCATAATAGAAGAATGAGCCTGCACCGACCGCCGCAAGAATGTAGTCATAAAACGGCACATGGTTAACTCTCATCTTCTCTTTTCTGCTTACGGGATAAAGAATATAGGCAAAGAAAACGATAATGCCTATAAACCATGCCATCTTCTGTCTTTCCTCCATTGTTCCGGTCCAACCGTCAAACATAACATACAGAGAAAAGAGCACCATGGCTCCCTTGATTATTTTCTGAAATATACCTGAAAAATGGCGGGTGTTGGATTCTTTGTCAAACTCCGCCATGAGTTTGTCAACATCAATAGCTTCATCCTCGTCAGCCTGCATGCCGACGGGCTTTGTATTTACCTCTGACATTAATCACATTCCTTTCGTCAGAATTTCATAAGCGGTGCAAATCTCAAAAGCAACGGGAGCACTTCTTCCGCAAGTGTCTCTGAGGCTGATTTCTTCACCGCCCAGGGTAAGAATATGGTCGGAAACCGTTCCGACAATATATCTCAACGGGTCATATGTTATGTCAAAACCCGTTATAATCATATTTCCTTCGTCATCATAAGTCATTTGCTGACCGTCTTCAAGGGCGGTCTGAACTCCTGCACCAAACGAACGGTAGGTAGTTGAAAACGCTCTGATTTCGCCGTTTTCGATTATGTAGGTATCTTTAACCGGGGTCTGGTTAACTGAATGAACAAATTCAACCGAAAACATCATTCCGTCTTCGGCTTTTTCGGTTATATATCTCTTACCGGTATCGGAGCTGTATAAAACCAGATAATCTGTCGACATCATATTAATAGTGAAAGCAGCCGCTGTAATGATAACCATTATAACGGCTGCTGCGATTAACTTTTTTCTGAAGTCAGGCTTTATGCTCGAACTCATCAGCTGAGTGCGCCAACCTCTTTAAAGTATCTTTCTGCACCGGGATGGAAGGGAACGGAAATGCTTGAAACTGCATATTCAAGGTTCATTTCTGATGCCTTTTCATGTGAATACTCGTCTTTGTTTTCGTAGATAGCCTTTGTGAGCTGATAAACTGTTTCTTCGTCAAGCTCGTTGCTTACGATGAATGTTGCCTTAACTGCAACTGTTGTTGCGTCTGCATCAATGCCAGTGTATGTGCCTGCGGGAACTGTGTAAGCAGCATAGAAGCCGTAGTCTTCCTGAAGCTTTGCAAGATGTTCTGCATCGATTTCAACAAGAACGATACCTGTTGTTGTTGCAAGGTCTGTGATAGCAACTGTGGGAGCACCTGCTGTGCAGAAGAAAGCATCAATCTTGCCGTCCTTAAGAGCATCTGCTGATGCCTGGAAGCTGAGGTTCTGCTTGTCGATATCTTCAAATGTGATGTCGTATGCACCGAGAATCTGCTGAGCATTGAATTCAACACCGCTGCCGCTGTCGCCTACTGAAACCTTCTTGCCCTTGAGGTCTGCAACAGTCTTGATGCCTGAATCAGCCTTTGCAACGATCTGGCAAACTTCTGCATATGCAGCACCGAGAGTTGAGAAGCTCTTGATTGCGCCGTCTTCAGCGAAGAGTGATGTGCCGTTATAAGCATAGTCCATAACATCGTTCTGAACGATAGCCATATCAACAATACCATCTTCAATGTTGAGGATGTTTGCCTTTGATGCACCTGATGACTGAATCATGAGGTTTGCACCGGTCTTTTCCTTAAGAAGAGAAGAGATAACATTGCAGAAGCCGTAGTATGTACCGGTTGAACCGCCTGTACCGACCTGAATGTTGATTGATGAAAGGTCGCCGCCTGCAAGAGCATCATTTGCGGGAGCATCGGGAGTTGCTGCGGGGTCTTTTGCGTCGCCGCATGCTGTGCAGAAGATTACTGCAAATGCAAGGATAAGCGAGAGAACGATTGATAACTTTTTCTTCATTTTGTTTACCTCCTGTTATTGTGAACTACGGATCTGAAAGTTTCAGCCACCATAAATTCAATTACTTGATAATTATAAACTAATACTGCAAAAAAAGCAATAGTTTATGCATTTTTTGGTGATATATTATGCATTTTCAGATTGTTCTTTATGCATTAATACCAAATGAATCCGAGAAGAAGAATCCAGATTATCCACTGCCACCACGCAAAGGATACCGACACTTCAAATGAATCGGTCATGCCCTTATATTCAACCTTAACGGACTGATTTCCTCTTTCGGTGCATACCGAAGGAGTTACCTTAAAACCGCTTCTGATAATTTCGCTGCTGCCGTCGGTATAAATAACTTCAAGCTCAAGACCGCTTGTGTCAATTGTGTCTTTATAGTAATAATCTGTTTTCACAGGAAGCTTGTAAATCACAACCGAAGCGATTTCTTTCTGCGAAGGCTTTGTTGAAGGTTCTGTGGGCTTTGTTGAAGGCTGGGTGGGTTTTGTTGTGGGTTTTGTTGTTTCTGTAGGCTTTGTTGTGGGTTCAACAACCGGTTTGAGTATGAATAAGATATCATTATCATACGCATACTTGTAAGCCGCAGAACTGGGCGTAACAACAAGTGTTATGTTATCACATCTGCCGAAAGCATCGTTTTCGATTGTTTTGACCGATGCGGGAATTTCAAGATTTTTCAACGCCGTGCATCCGTAAAATGCACCCATTCCGATTTTCTCAACGCTTGTGGGAATGCTTACGCTTGTAAGAGCGGCACAGCCCTCAAAAGCCTTGGGAGAAACAGTTCTGATACCGCTTGCCAGGGTAACGCTTTCAAGACCCGACATATAGAATGCACTGTCAAAATCCGTTACGGAAGCGGGGATTGTTATGTTTTTGAGAGATGCACACTTGGCGAATGCCAGCTTGCCGATTTTGGTTACGCTTGAAGGAATAACAACCTGAGTGATTGCGGATTCGCTGAATGCATATGCATCAATTCTCTTGAGACCTTCGGGAAGAGTTACGGCTGTTAAATTTTTGCTGCTGCCGAAAGCACAGTCGCCGATTACAAGAGTATCTGCCTCAACGGTGCATGATGTATCTGCCTTGCCTGCAGGATACTGAATAAGAGTTTTATCCGTTACGGGAGATGAATAATTTTCATCGTAGGGGCTCTGATAAGGTCCGTAAATAATACCGTCTGCCGATGAATAAACAGCGTTTTCCGCCGCAACATTATATGCAGTAACGGAAGTGCAACCGATAAAAGCATTCTTGCCGATTACCTTGACGGATGCGGGAATATTGACCTGAGCAAGTGATTTGCAGATTCTGAAAGCTTCCTTGCCGATAACCTCAACGGTTTCGGGAATATCAATCTCAACAAGCGAAGCACAGTCATAGAAGGTTTCGTCTGCAATTTCCTTCAGACCCGAGGGAAGAGTGATATCGGTAAGCTTTGAGCAGGCTTTGAATGCTGCATAGTCTATCTTGCAGTCTGCACCTGCAAAAACAACCTTTGCAAGCTCCGCACAGCTATCGAAAGCATTGTTGCCGACCTTGGTTATGCTTGCAGGAATATTCACCTGAGTGATTTTGTTGCAGTTTTCAAAAGCACCCGTTGCAATCACGGTAACAGGAACACCGTTTTTCTCTGACGGAATGTCAATAACACCCGATGCATATTCCGCACACGATGTTACTGCTGCAAAATCGCCGTAATCCTTTATTGTGAGCGAGCTTTCTCCTGCGGCATAAACAGATACCGTCATTCCCGAAAAAGCAAATATCATCACAAGAAGCAAGCTTACTGCTTTTGCGATTTTTTTCATGTGTAGTCCCCCTTGGTAGTTTTTTCGCATTATATATTATATAGTATACTAAATCAAAAATCAAGAAGTTATTTGGAATTTGATTAAAAATCGTCAGTTTTTTATTGACAAAACTGTATGTAATTACTAAAATTAAATTGAAAATCTATGCATGGAGAACAACCGTTATGATTGATGAAAAAGGAAATTTTTACAAGCCCGAAAGAGGCTCAACCGCCGCACCGGACCATATTATGCTCTCATTCTGCGGCGATGCAAAAAGTGAAATGGCTGTAAGCTGGCGTACGAGTACAGAAACAGAAAACGGCTATATTCTTTACCGTAAAAAGAACGGTTCCGAATGGACAAAGCTTGAAAGCAAGGTCAGATACAAAGAAACCGATATTGACATCAGCAATTATCATTCCATCAAGCTCAGCGGACTTGAAGCAGGCACGGAATATGTTTATACCGTCGGCTGCGATAATCACAGAAGCGAAGAATTCTGCTTTGAAACCGAGGCAGAAAACACCGATAAATTCAGCTTTATTATCATAACCGACCATCAGAAGGGCGACCCCTGCCACCTGCCCGATTACAGCATGGTTGGTGATATGCTCAGAACCGCACTTAAAAGACATCCCGAATGCAAATTCATTTTCACCGCAGGCGATAACTGCGATAACGGACAGAACGATCTGCAGTGGAACGGCATGTTTGAAGGTCTGAAGGGCATAATCGAAAGCAAGCCCTATATGATGACAACGGGCAACCACGATAACAGAGGCTACATCACCTATTTCCCCGAACCGACGGGAAAATTCTATCTTGAACACGCCGATTTTTTTGATTTTCAGTTTGAAGAAGCTTATCCGCAGAACGGCCCCGAGGGTTACACCACCGAAAATTATTCTTTCGACTACGGCAACGCTCATTTCCTTGTTCTCGGCATCAATGCACCGCAGACTGTTGAAGACTGGGCATATGCCGACCTTCAGGGAAGCGGCAAAACATGGAAGCTCGGTGCGTATCATTTCCCGATTTATCCCGTCATGCCCGAAGGTCAGAACAACGACGGCTATCCCTGGCTGAGAAAACCGATTGAAGACGGCAGACTCGACATTCTTTTTGAAGGTCACGAGCATTCGTTTGCAAGAACTTTTCCGATAAAGAATGACGAAATGTTTGATAAACCCTCCGAGGGTACGGTTCATTATATTGTCGGCAACGGCGGCGGCAACATCTATCATTCCAACGCACAGAAAATCTGGCATTCCGCATTCTGGCCGCAGGAAATCCGTGTGGGTTCATACACTCTTGTTGAAATCGACGGCGATATCCTGACTGCAACGGCATATCTTGCCGACGGCAGAATCATCGATGTTTTCACCATTGATAAAACCAAAGATTTAATAACTCCCCATGCACTTGCACCGACCTATGACTGGACCAAAATGGCATTCAAGGGTCAGATGCTTGAGCTTATCGCAAGAGAATTTTATGCCGAGAAAAAAGACGGCATATGGTATGCACCCTTCGGCATTGTTATGCAGTTCATCGGAGGAAAGATTATAAAAGAAGCCGAAACTCTTTATGTTGAAGCCTATGGTCACAGAGCAACCTTCACCGTCGGCAGCAAGCTTGCAAAAACCGATCTCGGCACGGTTGAAATGCAGGGCGAACCTTATTTTTACAGAAATCAGCTCTATATTCCCGTTGACGAAAGTGCAAAGATGTTTGAGCTTGAATGGTATCATGCCGAAAGAAACAATTACATAAACTGGAATACTCCGAGTGAGGATAAACCTCTCTGCAAGCATCCCGAAAATTAAGGAGGAATAAAAATGCTATATAAAAAGAATTCCGCTCCGTCACTTACCGACGAGCTTTTCAGAAATCCCACCTGCGAATACAGAGGCACTCCCTTCTGGGCATGGAACAGCGACCTCAAAGCAGAAGAACTCTGCCGTCAGATTGAGATTTTCAAAGAAATGGGACTCGGCGGCTTCCATATGCATGTCCGTACGGGAATGTCAACCAACTATCTTTCCGACGAATTCATGTCACTCATCAGATGCTGCTGCGAAAAAGCCGACAAAGAGCATATGCTCGCATGGCTTTATGACGAAGACAGATGGCCTTCGGGTGCCGCAGGCGGACTTGTTACCAAAGACGAAGAATACAGGGCACGCTGCCTGCTTCTGACAACCGAACCCTGCGACGATTCCGATGTGAAGGGTCTTTATCTTGACTCCCGTGCAGAGGGCAGCAGAGAAGGCAAGGGCTGGCTCATAGCCTGCTACGATATCGTTCTTGACGAGAACGGATATCTTAAAAACTATAAGCTCATCGGCGAAAACGATGAAGCCGAAGGCACAAAATGGTATGCATATATAAAAATCCATGTTCCCTCACCCTGGTATAACAACCAGACCTATCTTGATACGCTCAATCCCAAGGCTGTCAAGCGTTTCGTTGAGGTTACACACGAAAGATACAAAGAGGTTATCGGCGAAAATTTCGGCGGTGTTGTGCCCGCAATCTTCACCGATGAGCCTCAGTTCACACGCAAAACCGTTCTCAGAAATTCAACCGACACTCACGATATTCTCATGCCGTGGACCGATGATTTTGCGGATACATACAAAGCACAGTACGGTGAAGATATTCTCGCAAGTCTTCCCGAAGTTTTCTGGGAACTTCCCGACGGCAAGGTTTCAACCTCACGCTATCATTATCACGACCATGTCTGCGAACGCTTCACCGAGGCTTTTGCCGATGTCTGCGGAGGCTGGTGCCGAGAAAACGGAATTGCTCTCACGGGTCATATGATGGAAGAGCCCACTCTCCACAGTCAGACTGCCGCTCTCGGCGAAGCAATGCGTTCCTACAGAGGCTTTGACCTTCCCGGCATTGACATGCTCTGTGCAAGCTTTGAATTCACAACAGCAAAGCAGACACAGTCCGCCGTTCATCAGTTCGGCAGAGAAGGCATGCTCTCCGAGCTTTACGGCGTAACGGGCTGGGACTACGATTTCAGAGGATATAAGCTCCATGGCGACTGGCAGGCATGTCTTGGCGTAACCATAAGAGTTCCTCATCTTTCATGGTATGCAATGGGCGGCGAAGCAAAGCGTGACTACCCTGCTTCAATCCATTATCAGTCACCCTGGTGGAAGGAATTCTCATATCTCGAAGACCACTTTGCAAGAGTAAATACCGCCATGACAAGAGGTAAGCCCGTTGTTAAAGTCGGTGTTATCCATCCCGTTGAAAGCTACTGGCTTCATTGGGGTCCCAACGATAAAACCGCTCTCATGCGTGAGAACATGGACGAAAAATTCCTCAACCTTGCAGACTGGCTTCTCAAAGGCAGCATAGATTTCAACTATATCAGCGAATCCCTTCTCCCCTCACTCTGCGAAAACGCAACCGCACCTCTCAAGGTCGGCGAAATGGAATATGATGCAGTAATTGTTCCCGACTGCGAAACACTCCGTTCAACAACAATCGAACGCCTTGAAGCCTTCCGCAACGCAGGCGGAAAGCTCATATTCCTCGGCAACGCACCCGTATTTGTTGACGGCAAGCCCGATAATGCAGGCAAGGCTCTCTGTGAGAAATCAACAGTTGTTCCTTTTGACAGAGAAAAAATCCTCTCTGCTCTTGACGAAAACAGATCCGTCACCCTCCGCCTTTCAAACGGCAGACTTTCTGACGGCTTCATTTATCAGCTCCGCCGTGACGGCAACAGTCAGTGGCTCTTCATCAGCAGATGCAAAGAACCTTATAACAAAGACTGCGTGCATGAAAACGAGCTTAAAATCACCGTTAAGGGTGAGCTTACCCCCTTTGTTTATGACACAATCAGCGGAGATATTTCTCCCATAGCCTGCGAATATATCAACGGCAACACCGTCATTTCAAAGGTTCTCTATGATTATGACAGCCTCCTTCTCAGACTTGATGACGGAAAATGCACAGCCGCCGTTGCTGCAGAAGATGATATTTCTCTCTCGGAGTCAACACTCCCGTCAAAATTTGTTCCTTATACTCTTTCCGAAAAGAATGTGCTTCTGCTTGATATGGCTGAATTCTCGCTTGACGGCGGCGATTTCATGGCAGAGGAAGAAATCCTCCGTCTTGACAATGTTTGCAGAAGAATGCTCGGATTTGTTGAAAGGGGCGGAAGCGTCGCTCAGCCGTGGGTAATCGAACCCGAAACAATTGAGCATTATGTAACTCTCCGATTCAGAATCAACAGTGAAATTGCTTACAGCGGTGCCGAGCTTGCTCTCGAAGATGCCGAAAAAGCAAAAATCACCCTCAACGGCGAGGCTGTTGCAATCAATATCACGGGCTGGTACACCGATAAAGACATCAAAACCGTTCCCGTGCCCGAAATAAAGAAGGGCGAAAACATTCTTGAAGTTACCCTTCCCTTCGGCAGAAGAACAAACACAGAATGGTGCTATCTTCTCGGCGATTTCGGTGTAAAGGTTGCAGGCATGGCAAAAACAATAACCGCCCTGCCCGAAAAACTTGCCTTCGGTTCAATAACCGCTCAGGGTCTCCCCTTCTACGGCGGAAATGTTACCTATCACCTCGAAGCTGAAGGCGATAATATCCGTGTTGAAGCCACCCGTTACAGAGGTGCACTCATAGGTGTTTCGGTTGACGGCGAAGAAAAGGGCAAGATTGTTTATCCGCCTTATATCCTTGATGTCAAAGGGCTCGGCGAAGGTAACCATAAGATTGACATTACCCTCTTCGGCAACCGCTTCAATTCCTTCGGAGCCGTACATCTTACCGATGTCAAGCATTCATGGCACGGCCCCGACGCATGGAGAAGCAATGAGGAATGCTGGAGCTATGAATACTGCCTGCGTGATGTCGGTATTCTCAAGCATCCCGTAATAACCGCAAAATAATATCCGCGGAGCTGTTTCACAAAAATGAGACGGCTCCGTTTTACTTGGTAATATTGTAAAAATAAACAAAAACACTCCTTCATATCCGTCAAAAAAACAAAAATAAAAAATTATGCTGAATTCTGTTGACTAATAAAAAAAACAGACCTATAATGCAGTTAAAATCACCAATTAAGTTTTTTAAATGGGGAGGGAAAACAGTGATTCCCAAGGATTTACTTATCAACAAACCTGCAAGTCCCGAAATCAGAAAAATCGCCGAAAAACAGTTTGGAAAAGACGATGCTCCGCTTTTTGCCGTTATCGGTGATCTCGACATCAACAGCAACTACGGCGAAGGCGGCGTTTATGTTGCCAAAGACCGCATTGTTGCAATCGGTGAAAACTTCGACGGCGGTTTTCTCAGCCTCGATTTTGCCGACATTGCCGAAATTGCGGTCAAAAGAATGTACGGCAACGCTGTTCTGAAGGCAAAAACAAAGGGCGGTTCATCAATCGACCTCATGAGATTCACCTTTGCCATGGCGGATATCTGCGATGCGGCGGCGGATTTCGTTTCTAAGGTCAATGAGGGCGAAAGCGTTGAAAGCAGATTTGCCGCAGTCGAGGTTTCATTCAAAAACCTGCGTTCATTCTGCCCCAAGTGCGGCAGAAAGCTTCCGTCACCCAATGCAGACTGCCTCAACTGTCAGGGCAAGGGCAAAATGGCGGCAACCATGCTCCGCTACATAAAGCCTTATATCGGCAAGCTGATTTTCTGCATCTTCCTTTCGGTCGTGACCACCGTTGCGGCTCTTGTTCCGCCCTATGTCACAAGCCTTATGGTTGACTCGGTTATCCCCGGCGGCGATAAAAAGATGCTCATTGCGGTTATCGCCTTCCTGCTTGCGGTTTATCTTGTGCAATACGGAATCGGTGCCCTGCGTGCCTATCATCTGAGAATGGCGGGCGACGGCATCATTGCCGACCTCAAGAAGGAAATCTATGCAAAAGCACAGTATCTTCCCATGAAGTTTTACGATAAAACCTCAACGGGCTCGGTAATCAACCGCGTTAATTCCGACACAACCGTTCTTCAGCAGTTCATGCTCAGAATAACCCAGGAAGCGGTGGTTCAGCTTTTCACCATGATAGGTATTATCGTTATCATGATGTGCATGAACTGGCGGCTTACCCTTCTTTCGCTTATTCCTGTTCCCGTTGTTGTTCTTTGCAGCAGATATTTCGGCAAAAAAATCGGTCCTCTTTACCGCAGAATATGGCGAAGAGGTGTTTCAATTTCAAGCATCCTTTCCGACACAATCCCCGCAGTCAGAATCGTCAAATCCTTCTCAAGCGAAGATAAGGCTGTCAAAAGGTTTTCACGCCATGTTGACGACTGGCTTTATGAAGACAAAAAAGCGGGCAAGGTTTCGGCTATCTTCCCCAATGTCATAACCTTCCTCATCACCTGCGGTTCGGTTATCATCTGGTTTGTGGGCGGTAACATGGTTATTGATACTCCCGATAAGCTTTCACTCGGTGTTCTCGTTTCGTTCATTTCATATACGAGCATGTTCTATAATCCCGTCAATTTCTTTGCAAACCTGAGCGATTCTTATCAGAATGCTCTCGCTTCAACCGAAAAGATTATGGATATCATCAATGCCGAGCCCGAGCACGATTTCGGCAAGGATAAAACCCTTGACCACATAAACGGCAGAATCGAATTCAGAAATGTCAACTTCTCATTTGACCGTTCAAAGAAAGTTCTCAACGATGTCAACTTTGTTATTGAACCGGGCGATGTTGTAGGTATCGTAGGCACAACGGGTTCGGGTAAATCAACGCTGATAAATCTTCTCATGCGTTTCTATGACGATTATGAAGGTGAGATTTTCATTGACGATATCAATATCCGCGATATCGACATGGCATATTACCGCTCGCAGATAGGCTATGTTCAGCAGGAACCCATGATGTTCCGTGACACGATATTCAACAACATTGCATATTCGCTTCCGTCGGCTCATCCCGAGCAGGTGCTCAATGCGGCTGATGTTGCGAATGCCCACGGATTTATTTCAAGGCTTCCCGATGCATATGACACTATGCTCGGTGAAAGAGGTGTAGGTCTTTCGGGCGGTGAAAAGCAGCGTCTTTCAATCGCAAGAGCCGTTCTCAAAAACCCCGGCATTCTTATTTTTGACGAGGCAACCTCTGCAGTTGACTCCGAAACAGAAAAGCTCATTCAGGATGCTATCAACAACCTCATCAGAGGCAGAACAACTCTTATGATTGCCCACCGTCTTTCAACCCTTCGCAAGGCAAACAAAATTATTGTTGTTGACAAGGGTAATATCATTGAATTCGGCTCACCCGAAGAGCTTATGGCAATGAAGGGCAAATATTATAAGCTTATCAAGATTCAGTCAATGAGTGAGCAGGTTGCTGCCGAAAAAGCGGCAGAGAATTTCGAATAAGGAGGAACTTATATGTCAAGACTGTTTATTGACGGCAGCGAAATCCGCATAACCGTCAAGGATAAAATCTTCTGTGATGTTGAGTTCTTCACGGGAGAAAAATTCACCGACCTTGAGCCGAGAAGGCTCTTCCCCGTCAGCGGTCATTCGGAATACATAACCTTCCTTGACAGCGAGGGCGAAGAAAAATTCATTCTGCGAAAGCTCGATAACATGGAGCCGTCGCAAAAAGAGCTTCTGCTCGGCTGCCTTGAAGAATATTACCGTATTCCCAAGATAACAAGGCTCATCAGCCGAAGTGAAAAGCACAGAATCTGGCTCTGGAATGTTGAAACCGACAGAGGTAATTATACCTTTGAAATCATCAACCATATCCAGTCAATGAAAATGTTTTACGATAAGAGAATTCTTATCAAAGACGGCAACGATAACCGCTACGAAATCCCCAATATCTATGATCTCGACAAACGCAGTCAGAAGCTCATTCTTCCCGATATGTAATTAAGAAAGGATATAATTAATATGAAACTTATTCTTGCTATAGTTAACAACGATGACAGTGCGGTTGTTTCCGCAACACTCACAAGAGAAAATTACAGCGTAACAAAGCTTTCAACAACGGGCGGTTTCCTTATGATAGGCAACACAACCCTGCTTATCGGTGCAGAGGATGACCGCGTTGCAAGAGCAAAGGAAATCATCAACGAATATTCAAAAACAAGAAGCAAGGTTGCAATGACAACCGATTCGCTCGGCAGAGGTCTTCAGAAAGACAGCCTTGAAGAAGAAATCACCGTCGGCGGTGCAACCGTGTTTGTTCTTGATGTTGAAAGCATGGATAAATATTAAGGTGACCATTATGAAAAAAATAATAAGCATTCTTCTTGCCGTTTCCGTTCTTTTTTCATTCTGCATTTTCGCAAATGCAGAAACTGACAAAGAACTGAAATTCGGCGAAGACGGCAAATTTACCGTTCTTCAGATAAGCGACCCTCAGGATGACCATTATCCTGCATATGACCTTGTCAATTTCATAAAACTTGCAATTGAAGAAACAGATCCCGACCTCATTGTTTTCACGGGTGACATCGTTGAAGACAGCCGTATCGGTGACCCCGGTGTTGACGCTGAAGGAGTAAGAGAAGGTGTTGAGGTTGACGGAGATTATGATCAGACCCTCAAAAATGTAACCGCAGCCTGCGAAGCCGTTTTTGCAGAAGCAGAAGCAAAAGGAATTCCCTTTGCCGTATGCCAGGGCAACAACGATTACGGCAGCGGTATAACAAACGAGGATTGGCTCAGAATTTACAACAGCTATGAAAACAGCCTGACCGTTGACGAGAGCAACGACGAAAGCGGCAGAATTGATTTCAACCTTGAAATCAAGGGCAGCAACGGAAAAACCGCATTCAACATCTGGATGACGGATACCGCAGGAAGCTCCGTTACCGCAGAGCAGATTGATTGGTATAAAACCGAAAGTGCTGCACTCAAAGCCGAAAACGGCGGCGAACCCGTGCCTTCAATTCTTTTTCAGCATGTTCCCACAAGCGATCCCGGATTTTTATTTGAGGAATGCAACATCTGGGACGAAGGTGCAAGACTTGTTGAAGGAAAATTCCTCCGTCTTAACAAGGATATGGCAAACGGATATAACGCAAGTGCATTCACAATTCCCACAGATACAAGCGAGCAGTTCAAGGCATGGAAGGAATGCGGAGATGTGCTCGGTGCATATTTCGGTCATTGGCACACCGAAGGATTCACGGGAACATATGACGGAATCGAACTCGGCATGACCTACGGATGTGAGTTTGCAAAAACAGGACCTTACGGCATAAGAGTTTTCACTCTTTATGAAAACGACATAAAGAATTTTGATAACGAGATTTATACATATGAAGGCAGCGTAAAAAACGGCAATGCAAGATTTGAGCTTCAGACCGATGAGCCTTACACCGTTTACGGCAATCCGATCGAAGCATTCTTTGCAGGAATCGGAAATGTTTTCAATGTTTTCGCTCTCATTGTCAAAAGCTGGTTTGCATAAATATTAATATGTAAAAAAGACTTGTACGGACATTCAGCCAGTACAAGTCTTTTTGTTTATAATTCAGGAATTATGATTTGATTTGACTGTTTTTAATGAAGAAATAAGCATTCTTCTGATTGCACCACAGTCATTTTGTAAATTTTTATAGCGTTTTTCAGAAATACAATCTGTTTCATAAAGAAGTTCCAACCAATACTCTGTTTCAAAACACTCTTTCTGTGCTATCTCCAATTTTGAAATAAAATCCTTTGTGCTTTGAGCATACTGTGCTTCATGCAAATTGGCGCCAATAGAGGTGGATGACCGAAGCAATTGATTGCACAATACAGCTTCTTTATGCTCTGCTTTAATCTCACGGCAAAGAAAAATAATTTCTTTTGCAAATTCTTTGGACTTATCTCTCAAAATGCTGTCAGCCATAATCAAAACCTCATAACACATCAGTTTTAAGTGATATTCCGACAATTGTCGGAGTGATATTATTGTTTTTATACAATAGTGATATTGAAACTTTCAGTTTCAGTGATATTTTATTCGCACTATCTGACCGAAGGTCAATACCACTATGCAAAGCATAATATCACTGCGAAGCAATATAACTCGCTGATAAGCGAATAAAACTTTAATTCTTAAGGCTCTGCATCGGAGCGGGAATTCTGCCGCCCCTGTTTATAAACTTTGCAGGAGAATAAGTCGAAAGAGGCATAACTGGTCCGCTTCCGAGAAGTCCGCCGAAGCTGAGCTCTTCACCCACGCTCTTGCCGATTGCGGGAATAACTCTGACTGCGGTAGTCTTTGAGTTTACCATGCCGATTGCGGCTTCATCCGCAATGATTGCCGAAATAACCTCTGCAGGAGTATCGCCTGGAATATTAATCATATCAAGACCAACGGAGCAGACAGCTGTCATCGCTTCAAGCTTGTTGAGGCTGAGTGCACCGCATCTTGCGGCATGAATCATGCCTGCATCCTCGGTAACGGGAATGAATGCACCCGAAAGTCCGCCGACATGAGATGATGCCATAACGCCGCCCTTCTTGACTGCATCGTTGAGAAGAGCAAGAGCAGCAGTAGTGCCGTGGCATCCGCAGCATTCAAGACCCATTTCTTCAAGAATATATGCAACCGAGTCACCGATGGCGGGAGTGGGTGCGAGAGAAAGGTCAACAATGCCGAAGGGCACGCCGAGTCTGCGTGAAGCTTCGCTTGCAACAAGCTGACCCATACGGGTGATTTTGAATGCAGTTTTCTTGATGAGGTCTGCAACTGCGGTAAGGTCGCAGTCGCCTGCCTTTGCAAGTGCCGCTCTCACAACGCCGGGGCCCGAAACGCCGACATTGATAACGCAGTCGGGCTCGCCTGCGCCGTGGAATGCACCTGCCATAAACGGGTTATCCTCGGGAGCATTGCAGAAAACAACGAGCTTTGCGGGGCCGATGCAATCTCTGTCAGCCGTAAGCTCCGCACTCTTTCTGACAACCCTGCCCATAAGACCCACGGCATCCATGTTGATGCCCGCTTTTGTTGAGCCGATATTTACCGATGAGCAGATGTGGTCGGTAACGCTGAGAGCCTCGGGAATTGCTTCGATAAGCTCTCTGTCACCGGGGCCGAAGCCCTTCTGAACAAGTGCGGAAAAACCGCCGAGAAAGTTGACTCCGCAGGCAACCGCCGCTTTTTCAAGCGTTTTTGCAAGCTTGACGGCATCTTTATTTTCGCATGATGCAAGTATCATTGCCGCAGGAGTAACCGAAATTCTTTTGTTGATGATGGGAATACCGAATTCCTTCTCAATCTGCTCGCCCGTTGCAACAAGGTCCTTTGCATAGCGTGTGATTTTGTCATAAACCTTCTGACACATAACATCAACATCGCTGTGACAGCAATCGAGAAGGGAAATGCCCATTGTTATTGTTCTCACATCCAGGTGTTCATCCTGAATCATGGTTATTGTTTCAAGAATATCTCTTGCGTTAAGCACGGAATTTTCACCTCACATTTATTCTGTATACATTATATTGTATGCATTGCGTTGAAAATATCCTCGTGCATTGCATGAATGGAAAGACCCATATCATCGCCGATTTTCTGAAGCATGTCCGAAAACTCGGTGAAGGGAATATCCGATTTTGTGATGTCAACCATCATAATCATTGCAAACATATCCTGAAGGATTGACTGGGTAACTTCAAGAACATTTATGTTGTGGTTTGAGCATTCGGTTGATACCTTTGCAAGAATACCGACCATGTCTTTACCGATAACGGTTATAACTGCACGCATCGTTTTGCCTCCGTTTATATATTCAATATTTCGATAATATCATTAACAACAAAATCTGCCGCTGACTCAACATTTTCCTTTTTTGTGAACAAACATCCGTATGTGCCTGCGTTTTTGCCCGATAAAACATCAATTTCTCTGTCGCCTATCATAACGGTTTCGCTTCTGTCAAGACCGTAGGTATCGCAGATATAATTGACCGCATCGGGTGCGGGCTTTGAGGGAAAATTCATCGATGAATCAACGAATGCGGTGAAGAATTTCTTCATTCCGTATTCTTCAAGATAGTGCTGAGAGGTTTCAAAACCTCTGTGGGTATAAAGAAAATGCTTTTTGCCGCTGTTGAAAAGTGCTTCAAGCGTTTTATATGTGTTTTCAAACGGTACGGCAATCGGACGCAGAGCATAGTCATGCTCATATTTTCTGAATGCCGCTTTTTCTTCTTCGCTTACATCATAATGCTCGAAAGCATGGGCAAATGTGATTTCAAGAAGCACCTTTGCTTCGTCATAATCCGCTTCTTTGCCGAAATCGCCGAGAGCCTTTAAAAATGCCGAGGTAATGTGCGGATAGCTGTCAAAAAGCATTCCGTCAAAATCCCAGATATAGTTCTGCATAATCAGTCCTCATAGCCATTGGGATTCTGTGACTGCCAGCGCCATGAATCCTCGCACATCTCGTCAATTCCTCTGACTGCTTCCCAGCCGAGCTCTTCCTTTGCCTTTGAAGGATCGGAATAGCAGGTTGCAATGTCGCCGGGTCTTCTGGGTGCGATAACATATTTAACGGGCTTGCCGCATGCTTTTTCAAAAGCCTTCACAACTTCAAGAACGCTGTAGCCGTTGCCCGTGCCGAGGTTATAGGTGAAGCAGCCGTTTTCGCCGAGAACCTTTTCAACTGCCTTGAGATGACCGAGAGCAAGGTCAACAACATGGATGTAGTCACGCACGCCTGTTCCGTCGGGTGTGGGATAATCGTTGCCGTTGACATTGAGATGCTCAAGCTTGCCGATAGCAACCTGAGTTATGTAGGGAACAAGGTTGTTGGGAATTCCGTTGGGGTCTTCACCGATTCTGCCGCTCTTGTGTGCACCGATGGGATTGAAATATCTGAGAAGACAAGCACTCCATTCGCCGTCTGATGCACAGGTATCTTTAAGAATTCTTTCGATATAGAGCTTTGTTGTGCCGTAGGGATTGGTTGTTTTGCCTTCGGGCATATTCTCTTTGAGGGGAGAAGGATTTTCGCTGCCGTAAACAGTTGCAGATGAACTGAAAACAATCTTTTTGCAGCCTGCAGCCGCCATTGCTTCGCAAAGAACAACCGAACCGCCGATGTTGTTATCATAATATTCAAGAGGATTGCTGATGCTTTCGGGAACGCACTTAAGACCTGCAAAGTGAATAACCGCATCAATCTTGTTTTCTGCAAAGATTTTGTCGAGTCCTTCGCGGTCACGGATGTCGCATTCGTAAAATTTAACATCCTTACCCGTAATTTCTTTTATTCGTTTTACACTTTCACTCTTGCTGTTGCAGAGATTATCAAGTATAATAGTGTCATAACCTGCATTGAGAAGCTCCACGCAGGTGTGTGAACCGATAAATCCGGCACCGCCGGTAACAAGAATAGACATTTACATATCCCTCCACTATAATTCTGTATAACATTATAATTACATTTCAAAATAAAATCAACGGATGGGTATACAATATTTTTCAAAAAGGATGTGCTTTTTTTGACAAGCTATGAAAATTTGAGGCACGACAGCGAGATTCTGCATCTTATCGACAGTGCAAACGATGTGCTCGGTGCCATAGGATTTACGGAGCACGGAAGAGCTCACTGCGTTAAAACAGGAACGGATGCAAGCCGTATTCTCGAAAACCTCGGATACTCCGAAAAAGAATGTGAGCTTGCAAAAATCGCAGGTCTTCTGCATGATACGGGCAACGCAATAAACCGCTGCGACCATGCACAGAGCGGTGCGTTCCTTGCATTTCAGCTTCTGAAGGACAGAGATTTTCCGTTTGAAGATATTGTTGCAGTAACAACTGCCATCGGTCATCACGACGAAAAAACCGCCGCACCCGTAACTCCCCTTGCCGCAGCCCTTATTCTTGCCGACAAAAGCGATGTACGCACTTCAAGAGTACGCAACAAAAACGATATTTACACGGATATTCACGACAGAGTGAATTATGCCGTAACGGAATCAAAGCTCACCGTCATAAAAGACCGCAGGCTGATAATCCTTGAGCTTGAAATTGACACATATATCTGCCCCGTTATGGAATATTTTGAAATCTTTCTCGAAAGAATGGTGCTCTGTAAAAAATCCGCCGCATTTCTCGGCTGCGACTTTGAACTTATTATTAATGATACGAGGTTACTGTGATGTATAATTTAACCGATATAGGAACAATAAAAGACATTCTCGGCAGACACGGGTTCCATTTTTCAAAGGCACTCGGTCAGAATTTCATCGTCAATCCTTCCGTATGCCCGAGAATGGCGGAAGAAAGCGGAATTGACGAAAACTGCGGTGTTATAGAAATCGGTGCAGGCATCGGCGTACTCACCGCAGGGCTTGCAAAAAGAGCAAAAAAGGTTGTTGTTATTGAAATCGACACAAAACTCCTTCCGATTCTCGATGAAACACTCAAAGATTTTGATAACATAGAAATCATCAATCAGGATGTGCTCAAAACCGACCTTGCGGCACTTATCAGGGAAAAATTTGACGGAATGCCCGTTTATGTGTGTGCAAACCTGCCCTATTATATCACCTCTCCCGTCATCATGGCACTTCTCGAAAGCCGTCTGCCGATTGAGGCTGTAACCGTTATGGTGCAGAAGGAAGCGGCGCAAAGAATCTGTGCTCCCGTCGGAAGCCGTCTTTCGGGCGCAGTAACGGTTGCGGTAGATTATTATGCACACGCACAGAAGCTTTTTGATGTTTCTTCAGGCTCATTCATGCCTGCACCGAAGGTTGACAGCTGCGTTATCAGAATGGATATCCGCAAAACTCCCGAAATTGAAATCACCGATGAAGAGCTGTTTTTCAGAATGGTGCATGCCGCTTTCGGTCAGAGAAGAAAAACTGCCGCAAACTCAATCAGCGCAGGCTCGGGAATCCCGAAGGATGTTGTTATAAAAGCAATTGACGAATGCGGATTTGAACCTTCCGTGCGTGCCGAAGGACTCACGATGCAGGAGCTTGCAATGCTGAGCGAAAAAATTTCAATGCTGATGAAATAAGATAACGAAGAGTGAAAAGTTAAGGGTCGTTTCGCTCCGAAAAATACAATTGCTCCGCAAAAAATGATTAAACTCCCTCAGCATCTCTGTCCGTAGGACTGAAAGTGAGAAAAAACAGTAGGGGCGATTCACGAATCGCCCGAATGCTGACTTTTAACTTGTTGACAGAAGTATATTTTTCTTGACAAAAAACGATATATAAGTTAATATCAAATAGTAAATAAAAGCAAAGATAGAGGCGCAGAATTCAAGAGTAAGTCACATTCCGTCGGGAAATGGAATTTTCTGAAAGGGGATTTTGCCGAGGTTGATTTCCGCTTGCCCGAAGCGGTTTCTGCCGGGACGGTGCATAATATGTGCCGTACTGTCACGGTTGTGGAGAGCTATCGCAAAGACTTTCAGGCTTCAATGTGCAACCGTGCATATTGGAGCTTTAATATTTTTTGGAGGTCTGATTATGACAAACAAGAGAAAACTTGCGGCAATCTGCATTGTCATCGCTCTTCTCGGCTCAATGCTCTGCACATTCGGCTTCGCAACAGGCGAAGAAGCTGCAGTTGCAACAGAAGCAGAAGCTGTTCTTCTCACCACAGGCGTTGAAGAAGTTGTTGAAGAAGGCAGCAGATTTGCAAACAGCTGGTGGGCATTGCTTCCCCCCGTTGTTGCCATCGTTCTCGCACTTATCACCAAAGAAGTTTATTCCTCGCTCTTCCTCGGTATTCTCGTCGGCGGTCTGCTTTATGCAAACTTCGACTTTGAAGGCACCGTTGTCCATGTTTTCAGCGACGGCTTTGTTGCAAGCGTTGCCGATTCCTACAACATGGGTATCATCATCTTCCTCATCGTTCTCGGTGCAATGGTTTCGATGATGAACAAGGCAGGCGGCTCGGCTGCATTCGGCCGTTGGGCATCAAAGAACATAAAATCAAGAGTCGGTGCACAGCTTGCATCAGTTCTCTTCGGATGCCTTATCTTTATTGATGACTATTTCAACTGCCTTACAGTCGGCTCGGTCATGAGACCCGTTACCGATAAAAACAGAGTTTCA
>JAZOVN010000021.1:0-5913 GCA_045658725.1 Acutalibacteraceae bacterium | reverse complement strand
CATCACCATCCTGCAACCTCTCTGTTAAATTCAATTTATAAAGCAGTCAGATAAACTTGAATTATTTTTACACCTCATCAGTCACTTCGTGACAGCTTCCACTTGAGGAGAAGGTGCTGAGGAACGAGGCGGATGAGGTTGTTATAAATCTCCTTCATCAAATTGGAATTTGTCAATCAGAAAATACCGTTATTATATTTTTTCTGCACGCAAAAAATGCAGATAAATCCGATTGTCAATCCAACAATCAATACTGCAACCGCAATCAATGTATTCTTTTCCGAATTCTCCAACAGACTTACTATGCCGCTGAGCAAAAGTGCCGTTGAGATAATAAACATAGCTTTTCCGAAAGATTTTCCGTATGCGGATTTATCGGTAACGTTTGTTTGATGATAATCATGAATCAAATTGGTTTTTCCCCGATATATCGCAACACCAAGCACAGCAAAAAGTACCGCTGTCAAAAACATAATTATCGAATATGTAATCATAATGTTACCTCGTCAAATTCTTATTTTGTGGCTGCCCGACATGTTTGGATTCGTTATAAAAACCGATATCACATCAATAAATAATATATATCGGTGAATTGCTGACGGTCAGTTTTTTGCCGATTTCAATTTCGTTGCCGTACATATCGAAGGTTTTGTAATTGCCTTCGGGTGCGGCAATTCTGCTTTTTTCGCCAAGGCTGTAATACACTTCAACTTTCTTTCCGTCGGCGGTATATTCATCAATTATAAGATTCTTTTCGTTTGAGATATTCTTAACGAAATCAGTATTGCCGAGAAAACGGATAACCGTTGCATAAGCAATAACGGCTTCCGTCGGCTGCAGGTATTCATTAAAAAACGCAAAATCATTTATATCGTTTTCCGGTGTAACGGTTTTCCTGAATGCAAATGAAACAAAGCCTTTTGCTCCCGTTGAACGGGTGTAAAGTGCTTTGCAGGCGATGGTTGCCGCATCAGTGCCCCCTACCCCGCTTTCGCTGTTGAATCCGCCGATTGAAAGTCCTGCCATTTTCGTGAGCGACAGCATCTTGCTCATATAGTCACAGTAATTATCGAGTCCGTCGTGGTTATGATAACCGAAATTATCAAGCAGATTTTTATTAATAAGCTCTGCGGATTTCTGATAAAAAACAAGGTTACTCTCTTTTTCTGCAACCGCAAGTCCCCCCGAATAAACATAGGCGGACGGATTTTCAGCTTTGATTATTGCTGCAGTTTTTTCAAGAAGTGAAAAATATTCTTCGGGAGTACCTGCAAAGAAATGGAGATTCGGCTCATTCCATATTTCCCACAGAATGTCGATGTTTTGAGCATAATGTCCCGCAACCTTGCAGGCAAAATCAGACCATATATTCTCATCAGGAGGGCAAGTCCAGCCCATTGATTCATCGTAATTCTCTTTATATTTATCTGCGGCAGACCATTTACCTGCATTGAAGCCGAGAAGCCAGTTGTATTTCATGCCTTGCTCGTTAACCTTGCCGACAAGGTAATCCTGCACAGAAAAATCGACATCACCGTAAGCCTCGCTCTGCATTGCACCCCAACCGACACTGTCTTCACGAACAAGATTCACGCCGAGATATTGAGCGGTATCGAGAATTTTGTCAACGGATTCTTCTGCGGAATAGCCAGGAAGCTGAAAGCCTTCGCCCCATGTATATGCACGGGTTATATACGGCTGAATTCCGTAATAAAAGCCGTCACATGCCTTTGCGTTTTTCGGAAGAACTCCGATATTGAAACTGTACTCTGTTGCATCGGAAAGCCTGATTGAAACAGTAAAAACTCCGTTTTTTTCGGATGAAAAAGTGAAGATGTTATACGGTAAAGCGGAGTTGAATACAGTATATCCCCGCTTGTCAAAACCCGTCTGTTCACTTCTGACGGAGATTTTTGCTTTTGTGCCGTCAAGGGAATTGTCAAGGCATTCAATAACTACCCTTATTTCATCGTCAGGCTCAAAAAGATTACCGTCACCCATAACACCGAAACGCAATCTGCCATTTCCGCCATTTATGTAGTATTCGGTTTCCGTTTCAGTTTGTGTGATAACAAGCTGTTTTTCGGGAAACAATCCAACGAAAAACATATCAACCGCAAACACAACGGACAGCAAAAACGAAATGATTCGTGTCATATTTTTCTCCTTTTTTGTCTGTTATGCAAATCCACCTCTGATTAACTGTTTTCGGAAATCCGTTTCTTTGACCAGGCAAACAATGTTTCTGACATCGAATTAAAATCTACAGCTCCGCCATTTTTTAAATTCAAAAAGTTTTCGACAATCACCCGTTCGTCAGAAGATATAACACGGAGCAAATCTTTTTGAAGACTGATATAGTTTCCTGTTTGTCTGAAAGCAATTGCCTGCACAACAAAAGAAGCCGATTTATACAGCTCACGCAAAACATCTTCGCTCTTTTCGTGTAGCATATTGTGAACACATCCGTGGAATATATTACAAACACCTATTCTGATTGCTCTGTTCACATCACTTTCTTCAACAACAGCCAAAACCTCATCAAGACTGCCCTTGATCGGTGTTGTATCATGACAAAACTGAAACAGATCGGAAGGCTCCCAATTAATAATTTCCTTTTTGCCCGAAAGGAAACCGCAAATCAGTTCTCTGTATGAAAGTGTATCCAACAATGCATTATAGGTCTGGATATCCGCAGCAGATAATTCATCCAGAATCACAACAATATCGATGTCGCTTGTTTCTGTTGCTTCACCGCGGGCATAACTGCCTTGCAAGCCAACGAACCACACACGGTTTTCAAATTTACAATTTAACTTTTCCAAAAAAATATTCATCCAGGCAGTAATATCTATCATTTTAATCCCCCACTGCATTATTGATGAGCATTAGTTCAATAAAGCTCTTGTTTATCGTTTTTTCGTCAGCAAAAATTCCTGTTGATTTAATTCAACAAATCGGAATTTACAGATCCGTTTACCAAACAAACGGAATCAATCGGTATCTGACTTTTTGCTTATATTCGCGGTAACCGTCAAGCTCTTTTTCGAGGAATTCTTCTTCACCTTTAATTCTTTTTGCAATAATAAGGGGATATGCAAGAAAAATCAGAAATGAATATACCGATCCCAACACAAGCGGCATTGATAAAAACAAAAGCAGAGTTGCGCTGTACATCGGATGTCTGACAATACCGTATAAGCCCGTGTCAATAACTTTTTGATTTTCCTGCACTTCAACAGTGCGGCTGAGATATGTGTTTTCTCTGAGCACTTCGGCATAAAGAATATACGCCGCAACAAAAACTGCGGAAGCACCGATTACAACACCTTTCGGAAGCGCGAACCACTCAAAGCGAAAATCCAGACCTGCGACGATAAAACCTGCAAGAAACATAAGACCGCTCAATTTTATAACAACACTTTGATCCCTTTGCTTTTCCTTTGCATTCAGTCTGCTTTTGAGCAAATCGGGATTTTTAATCATCATCACAATCCCCGCCAGAAGCATCGGCACAAATAAAATTCCGATAAACAGCCATCCGTTAAAAAACGAAAGAGTACCTGCGGGTAAAAATATCAATAATCCGATCAGAATTATACCGAATATAAATTTGGTTATCGCTTGAATAAAAAGCTTTATCGTCATTGCAATCCTCCGCAAAATTCCGTGCTGTCATTATAAATCAATGTTGATTTCGTACTTATCATCGATAAGAATACAATTCACTTTGTGCATCTGTGCAAATTTCAAAAACTCTGCATTCTCTTTCAGCACATTTTCAAAAGTGCACCATTCATCATCCAGACGGTCTTCAATGATGTTTGCGTGCCTCTTTATGTCATCAAAATGATTTTTTATATATTTCTCACTCATCACAAGGCAGAAATATTTTATATTATCAAGATACTCTTGTTCAAAATCTTTCTGCCAATCAAAAGGAATATAACAGCCTTCAACAATCAGATTCTGTTTATTTTCAATGGCAGTTTTGATTATCCCGCAAACAATCGGCCATAAATAATCGGTCAGACTCTTATCATCACTCATCGGAGTAAGATCCGTGTTACCGCTACGGATTAACCCCATTTTCAGATGGTCAATTGATAAATACGGGTATTTATATTTTTCAAGCAGTTTTTGTGCAAGCGCTGTTTTGCCCGTATGCGATGCACCTGTAATTAAAATAATCATATTTGTTACCCTTGTAAATTATATTCCGATAATTTTTCTGATTTCCTTGGCACAGATATCATTCAGATTGCGATTTTGCAATGCCGAAATGCAAGCGGCAACGCCTGCAGCTTCACCGATTCCCACACAGATAGGCATAACCCTGAAATTCGAATGTGCCATATGCGTACCCGAAATATTTCTGCCGCAAAGAAGAAGATTTTCTTTAATTTCGGGAATAAGACAGCGGTAAGGAATCGTATAGCCTTTTTCTTGCGGAAAGTGTTTCTGCACTCCTGTCTTATCAAGACCCGAACCTGCAATATTATGAACATCAAAATTGAAATAAGCATCTTTGACAACATAATCGTCAAATACCTTTGCGTCAAGAATATCCTGCTCGGTCAATGTGTATTTACCCTTAAAATGCCTTGTTTCACGGATTCCGATTAACGAAGCAGAGCTGACGATAAAACAGTTTTCGTAGCCCGGCACAAATCTCCTCAAATATTTAACAATATCGTCCATCTGTCTGCGGCATACGAGCGTTGCTTTGGTTAAATCTTCCGCACAAGTGCCATCAATTTCAATGGCATTTGTCATGTTGCAGGTAACGATTCCGGGGAGCGTTGTTTCGTAAGTCAGAATATGACCTGCAGGATAAGGGATATGCTTTTTTGCAAGTGCCTGAAGCTCACCGTCGGGCGTTTCATATGTTGATTCAAACGAACCTAAAAACACAGCACGGTCACAGTCAACTCCCCCGACCTTGAACATAAGGGTTGCAGGCTGCATTTTGCTGTCGCTTTCTCTTCCGAGAACATACCCTGCCCCCGACTTAGCCGCAATATCACCGTCACCCGTAGCATCCACGGTAACCTTCGCATAAATATCCGTTTTTCCCGATTTGCTGACGACAGAAGCTCCGAGAATTTTGTCACCGTCACAGATTGCATCTTCTGCAAAAGTGTAAAGCATAATCTTACAGCCAACCTCATCAAGCATTTCAAGATAAAGCGTTTTAAGCTTTTCGGGATCAATGATATTTGTTATTACATTTTTAAACCTGCCTTCGTTTTTTTCGGCACTGCGTTTTAATATTTCATTGAACAGCGGACTGCCGCAGCTTCCCGTCCAGTGACTCATAAGTCCTGAAGTTGAGATTCCGCCAACATCTCCGTTCTGTTCAACAAGAACAACCTTCGCTCCGTTTTTTGTCGCTGTATACGCTGCAGCAAACCCCGAAGGTCCGCTTCCGAGAACAAGAACATCTGTATGTAATTCGTTTGCTGTCATAGTCCGCTCCTTATAATATTTTTTATTTATTTCAATTAAATCTATCATAGCACGGGCTGATTTCACTGTCAACTTCATGTTTGCCGACGGTTTTTATGCTTGTTCCAAACAAATTTGAAAAAATCTGAAATTTTTTGAATTTTAATGAACCGATTTCTTTTTTCGCTCGTCTAATGGGTGAAAGGAGGAGGAAAATGAATGTCGGATCAACAAAAAAAAGAGTGAATCTCGACGGACTCCACTCTCTTGATATATCGGTTTATGAAGAAAAGAAAACGGTAATAACGGAGCTTTTAACACTTGGCGAAGAGCCTGTTATGATTTATGCGGAAAAATTTGATACACCTTGCGATTACCTAAAAAAAGGAATCCGCAGAGGAATTGAGTATCTTAATGCAAGCAAAAAAACAACTTAAAAATATTTTTTGAAAAATTTTCAAAAAA
>JAZOVN010000020.1:0-6231 GCA_045658725.1 Acutalibacteraceae bacterium | reverse complement strand
GTTCTTTTCTTTTTTTGTGACAATCCCCCATACCTGTGAAATATGTAACGGAGTATCAAACCCGTAGCAAGCATCACCGATAGTAACAACGGTTTCGTTTTTGATTTTCCACACACGGTGGCACACATAAGCACCGTCATTCCGTGCGAAGATAACTATATCGCCTTTTTTAAGCTTACGGTAAACAGGTATAATCGTTACCACGTCAATGCCCTTGCGGATAAGCGGACGCATACTGTTACCGTCAAGGGTTATTGTTATGGGTAAGCTTGCACCTTCCAGCGCAAGCTTATGCCACTCTTCAATTGAAATATCATACTTTGAAGTCATATTTATCATCCGTAAATAATTTCGTTCACCCTTCTTGATGCATCATTGATATCAAACGAAACAATCGCCATGCCGTTATAATATTTATAGGTATATGCATCGCTGAAGGGAACATGATGCGATTCAATATCAAGTCCGCTTCTCATGGCATCCGTTGCGACATTGCCTATAACGGATGTAAGCTCTGTCAGGCTGATATTGGTTTTGACAAGCCCAAATGCAAAATTAGTCAGGTCGTATATCTCCGAAAGACTCTTTTCGCTTATTATCTTTCTGGCAAGAGTTTCGATAACCTTTCTCTGTCTTTCGGTACGCTTGAAGTCGCTGTCTATCTTTCTTATTCTCATATAAGCAAGTGCTCTGTCGCCGTTAAAATCATTCGGACCAACATTATATTTTACTGCACCGCCACTGTAGTTTGTAAGATAATCAACCTCTTTCTGAGTGAGGCTGATTGTAACACCGCCTGCCTTATCGATGAAATCGGTAACGCCGTTGAAATCAACAACAACGAAACGCTGAATATCAAGGTCAAAAAGCTGGTTGACTGTATTGACAGCAAGACCTACACCGTCAAACGAATAGGCAGCATTGATTCTGTTCCATCCCCTGCCCTCAATGGGAACAAGCGAGTCACGGAGAACGGAAATCATCTTTATTTCACCCGTTTTTTTGTTGTAGGACACAACGATCATTGCATCGCTTCTGCCTCTTTCACGGGTAACATCACGGGAATCGGTTCCCATAACAAGAATATTTTCAATATTGGGGTCTTTCTTTTCAACTTTATAAATCGGAGTTTTGCCGTAAACGCTCTTGACATTTGTGTTTCTTCCGAAAGAAGCGTTTCTGTCAAGACCGTCACCCTTAATGCCGTTATTACCGCCCTGATTTATGCTGTTGGCAAGAGTTTGCGGAACAGTCAAATCTCTTCCGAGATCCTCTTCTCTGAGAGTGACATCCTTCCACTCGTCAGGCTGAGGATCGGTTTCGGGCACAACATATTCATCCGATCTTTCAACAATATCAACCTTCTCATAAGCGTTGTTATGATAGCTGATGATAAGAGGAAGGGTTACACCTGCAACAGTTCCGATTACAATCACAAACGGAATAAGAAGAAGCAACAGCAATATTCTTTTTTTCTTTGATTTCTTTTCCATAAAAGCACCTTTTCATTAAAACTATTACATATATTTTTTATTTTAACATAATCTTTTAAAAAATACAATATAACAACATAAAAATGCCCACGGCCTGAACCGTGAGCATTTTATCAATCAAATATTACATATATTTCATGCCAAAGAGTTTCTAAAACATTTCGGATTGTGCGGATGATTTTTTCGATAAAATTTTCACCTTTGTATTCGGTGTCGGCACCCGTACCGCCGTAGCATCCGATGTTGTTGCTTGTGATTTCATTGCCGTAAAAGTCTTTTTCAATACCGTTCACATCCGAGCCTGCACCGATAAGCGGTGAATCCTTTGAAAGCCTGAAGCTGTTGACATCCGAATAATCTGTTCCGCTGAAGCCGGGCACGGTATTCATTGCACCGAGGTCAACAAACGGAGTCATAACATTGTAATAGCAGTTATTTTCAAATACATTTCCTCTTGATTCGTCGATATCGTAAGCAAAGGTTGCGCCGTTCATGGGAACAATAATATTGTTTGCAATATAGGAATTAAAAAGATTCTTGAACTGGAATTCACCGCAGTTGACGATGGTGTTGTTATAGAAACTGAAATCGTGCTCGCCCTGCGCACCGACTGCCGTTGTTGAACGGGCCTTGTTATCGTTTACCGAAAGGCAGTAGCGGACTGTGTTGCCGTGGTGTCCGCTGTGATTGGGGCAGTTGCACATAAAGCGAACGTTATCGTGGGAGTAGATATACTGATAAGTGCAGTTGTGTGTGTAAGAATCGAAGTCAACCGCCATACCGTCGCCGATATTCTTCTGACCTGCAATTTCGCAATACTGAATGGTGCTGTTTCTGCTTCCCCAGAACCACATTGCGGCGGTAAAATATTCAACTTCTCCGTTTTCCAGAAGTTCCGCACCGCCCTGACAGCAATTGATTGAACGGCAATGAGTTACAAGCGCACCGTCGCAGATACCGACAACGACTGCCTCTGCATCCATCTCGTGGAAATAGCATTTTTCTATGAGCAGTCCCTCGTTATAGATGGGGTCAATATCTTCTTCATCGCACCAGGGCGCTTGTTCTTCGTTCCACGAACCCCAGATCATAAATCCGTTTGCGCAGTTGTAAACTTCGCAGTTACGGATTGTAAGGTCATTGACGGCATACCTCGACTTTGCGGGCAGTCCCTTGACCATAACAGCCGCTCTTGCAACCGCCGCACCGTTTGAAAAATCATCACGGCTGTGTACTTCATAATTCTGCATATCCTCGAAATAAACATTGTCAATGATAATGCCTTCAGAGGTCTGATTATATGTATCAATCCATATTCCGCCGCCGTTGGGTGCCTTGATATGAAGATTTGAAACGGTTACATAAGAACAGTCAAAAAGACGGAGCACCTCTGTTCTTTCATTGGTGTAAAGAACAGCCTTTTCGCCATCGCCGTAAGACGAAACAACAACGGGATTTTCCTTTGTTCCGTTGCAGGTAAGGGTTGCGGCACATTCATACTCACCGCCGTTTTTGAAGAGAAAATGCGTACCCGGTTTAACATTGAGATTCTTAAGCCCCGCAAGAGTTTTTACGGGACTGCTGATATCCGTGCCGCTGTTGGAATCATCGCCGTTAACGGAATCGAGATAGTAGTAATTCTTGTCGCTGTCTGTTGCAGAAACGGTCATTACCATTGCACAAATCGCAACAGAAAGTGCAACAACCAAAGAAATTATTATTGTCAGTTTATTATACTTTTTCATTGTATCATCCCCAAAATTTCATAATCATAACCAGCCGTACAAAATCTGATTTCCCGTTATCAGTTCACCGAATGTAACATAAACAATAGCGATAATTTTCTGAAAAATGCCGAGAAACGAGATTTCGAGAGCTGTTTTAAAACCGAAGTCATCACCGTTTTTTATTTCGGTAAATGCAAATTCTGTATCAAAAATATCGTACCAATGAACAACGCGGGTTGTATAAACCGAGGTGTCCTTTTCGTCAATCTCAATCATTCGGTAGCCGTACTGTGTTGAGAATCTGGTATTCTCATAACGGGTACTGAGTGAATTGATGATATCGATGCCCTTGTGTCTTACGCCGAATGCATTGGTGTGGTCGTGCCCCGTGAATATCGCAAGCACATCGCCTTTTTCGACCATTGCATCAAACTGACCGTAATTTTCATATCCGGGGCAAGGTGTTTCAATAAGCATTCCGTAGTTTGTTCCTTCGGGGTCAAACATATAATATTCACCGTCATTGTAAAGATGCTCAACGGAGAAAAGACCATCAGATTCGGTTTTAACAAGAGCATCATAAACCTCGGGCACGATGATATGCTGGAATACAAGCGAATAAACTTTTTCGCCGCCGTTTGCCGCCTTAAGTTCATCGGACTTTGCCTTGTACCATTCAATCTGGTCTGTCTGCACGCAGCTGTATTTACCGTTCTCGTCATAATCGTTTGAATCGAATACCCATACATTGAACTTCACCTTTGTGCCGTCAGACGACATTATGGGAAGATTATATGTACCGCAGCCCGAAAGAGCTTCGCCGTCATCAACAGAAACCGAGCAGGAAAAGGTGTTGTAATATGCCATAAGCTCTTCTCTCGACATTACGCCCTCTTCGGAATCATGGTTGCCGAAAGTGACTGCAACGGGAATATTTCTTGTTTCGAAAACATTCATAAGTCCGTCAATGAGAAGCTTTGTTGCGGCGGGGTCATCGTAATTCTGAACATTGTCGCCCGTTATAACAACAAGATCGGGATTTTCAAGGTCACAAGCTTCACCGATTGCCCATGTTGATGCTTCGAGAATCGACTGCTCAAGATGGGTGTCGGTAACATGCATTATTCTGAATTTGCCGTCTGTGCCGAATTTCAGTGTTTTATCGTTCTCTGCAGAAACAGACAGTGCAAAAACGCTGAATGCGATTATAACCGCAAGAATAATTGATATTGATTTTTTGAAATTTCTCATTTTTCTTCTCCTTATTCAACAATCAAATCTTTATACTGATAGACTTTAACATAGTCAACGATAAATTCCGCACCCTCTGCGGGAAGGTTTTCTCTTTCTGACGGAATTCCGTCTTCGCCTCTCATTTCAACCGAAAGAATCATATATTCTTCATTCTGACTGACTCCGCCGAAATCCGTACGGAAAGTTTCAACTCCGTTGATGTAGAAGATATATTCATTTTCATTCCATTCGAGACCGTAGGTGTTGAACTCCTCGTAGGGATTGTTATTGATGAGGAATCTTGTTGCACCGAGCTTCTGATGAGCATCGCCGTAGCCGTCGAAATGAAGGTTTGAGGAAATGTTATGATTGAACAGCATTTCGTAGCCGTCGCTTTCGAAAATATCGATTTCCGTGCCGTCTCTGCCGCTTCCGTCTTCATCAAAGACGCCACTGTTCATAAGCCAGAATGCACTCCAGATATCCGCACCCTTGGGAAGAATGCAACGGCATTCAAAATAGCCGAATTTCTGGCTGAATCCGTTGGGAGCATCCGAATCGGTGTCAATACCTGCTGAATACCAGCCTGCACCTTCACCGCCCATCCCCTCTTCGAGATAAACAACAGGAATCACAAGATTGCCGTCCTTTGTCTGTGCAAGGTACTGATTCCAGTAGCTTCCTTTTCTTGAAACGGTTGTGTTGCCATACTGATAATGACCCGACCATACGCTTCGGTCAAGCTCACCGTCAAATTCATCACTGAAGGTAGGCACCGCTCCGAATTTACCCATATCAAGCTTTTCACCCATAGGATAGCAGGGAATGTCAAGCGATGTGCAAAGGAAAATAATTATTGATGCGAAAAATGCCATAATGCTTTTCATGGTTTTTCTCCTTAAAATTTATAAAACCATTATATAAGCATTTCGTTGTTTTTTCAATATGTTTTTTAAATATCACCTTCCGCCATACCGGTTTCAAAATGAAATTTTGTTTATATAAAAAATTATTACAACGGTTCATATCTTATTTTTTCTTGACAATATTGACAAACAGGATTATAATGTTAAAAACTTAATATAATTTGATAAGATACGGTTTGAAAAGTTGTACGCTGAGTAAATCAAAAGGGAAATCAGGTTCGAATCCTGAACAACCGCCATTACTGTATTTGAAGCAGAGTTTATGCTTTATAAAGTCAGAACACCTGCCGTGTCTTTTTTAGGTTAAAACACAACTTTGGTGAGAAGAGTGCAACCGATTATTCAAAAGCTGATAAGGCATTTGAAATCGTGCATTCTTTTTTTATTACCTAAAAAACACAGTATCCGCTGACTGTTTAATAGTAATAACAATGCCGTGTTGCCAACCTTTTGATAAGTCTGTTGTACTCTTTCAACCTGTTTCCGGTTGAAAGAGTTTTGTTTTTTTGTGAGGTGAAAATGTGATAACTGAGGAAAAGAAGCAGTGGGCAATTGAACAGCTGCGAGAAAAAAACAAGGAGCTTGGCAGACTCCCCAAAAAGGATGATTTTGATGTGGTGACTTTATCACGCATCAAAGCCTTTTTGGGTCCGTGGCCGAGAGCTTTGGAAACTGCAGGGTTAAAAGAACCGAAGATAATACCCGAAAAAAAGAAAAAGAAGAAAAAACAACAGACAGCTTTCAAAAAGGAGACGAACGGTAATGGCTAAAAAAATTATCAGCATATTCATCATTCTTGCGATGATTTTAACCGCAATACCCTTAACAATATCGGCAACAGAACCCGATACA
>JAZOVN010000019.1:0-10867 GCA_045658725.1 Acutalibacteraceae bacterium | reverse complement strand
TTACTTCACATCAGATGCGGAGAATGAGAAATACGAAATTTTCAACACGGAGCTTATTTACGGTGCAGATAAAGAAGCGATTGATGAATATTACCGTGCTTTTGCGGAATTCCCCGAAGGCGTTGTTCATTCTTCTCCTGCCGAAATGATTGTTCCCGAAGAATATTATAAATAAAAAAGGCGGACATAAAGTCCGCCCTTAAATGTATTATTCAACTATATGAACTCCCATTTCTGCATATCCAGGGTCAGAGAAAAACTCATAAATTTCGTTATAGGTATCTATTTCTCCAGCCTCAAAATCTTTTTCATAAGCAATCATTCTGGCTTCGGGATCATCGATGATTTTCTTTCGGCTGCCGACCTTTTTTGGGTCGTTTGACTTGATGTTGTATGCCTCAATGTTGTCGAAGAAATAATAGTCAACGATTTTTGTGCATATGTTCTTTTTGTTCATGACATAGACCTGATAATGGTCTTCGTCTCTCTGAAGAACAAGCTGTTTTCCCTTCTGTGATTTGCCGATATCTTTGATGCTTTTAACGATTTTTTCTTCTCTTTCGGTTTCTGCCTGAATGGAAGACTCAACGAGCATGGAATATTCGGCTTCGGCATCAGAAACACGCTCTGCGGTTGTCTGATTACCCTGCATCTTGCATGAGGCAAGAGCAAAAAGAGTTGCGAACGCGGCAAGAATTGCCAATATTTTTTTCATAGAGGTATCCTCCCTGTTTCGTTTCTACATATATATTAGTGCCATAAAATCGGATAAATGTCAATGACTTTGCAGAAATTTTACATTTCCGCAAATCAAAAATAACAGTTCATAAAAGAAAGGTGATCAAAATGAAAAAGCTTTTTGCAGTTATTATTTGTGTTGCCCTTGTTCTTTCATTTGCGGCTTGTGCCAAGAGTGCGGATTCTGAAGCCGTAATGGAAAACGGCATGGTTGCCGAAGACAGCATTGAAATGTATTCGGCAGACATCAATGCAGGCGGCGGTGATCTGAAATATACTGCCGACTCGTCAGCGGCACAGTCTGCACCGGGAGAAAAGCCAGCAGACTCAACGCAGGAAAAAATCATCAAAACCGTTGAGCTTACCGTTCAGACAAAGGAATACGAAGCCTATATCGCCGCAATGACAGCAAACATCACCGTTCTCGGCGGATATGTTGAGAATTCAACAAACCATATGGGCACTTACTATTCCTCAAACACAAACAGAAACTCAACCTATGTTGTGAGAATTCCTGCAGATAAGCTTGATGCTTTTCTTGCAGGTGCAGAGGAAAAAGGCAGGATAGTCCGCAAAACCGAAAGTCAGAAGAATGTTACTCTTGAATATGTTGACCTTGAAAGCCGCATAAATGCGTATAAAACCGAAAGAGCAACTCTTACGGGTCTTCTTGAAAAAGCTGAATCGCTTGAAAATGTGCTTTCAATTCAGGAAAGACTTTCGGAAGTCAATTATGAGATTGAAAGCTATACCGCACAGCTCAGAGTGCTTGAAAACAGAGTCAGCTACAGCACCGTAACGCTTGAAATCAATGAGGTTGAAAGAGTTACGGAAGAAAAGCCGACCATCGGAAGCAGAATAAAGAATACTTTCCTTGACAGCGTGGATGAGCTTGTTGAATGGCTCGGAGATTTTGTTGTCAACTTCATCGGCGGACTTCCGATTATCCTTCCCGTTGCGGCGGTTATCGTTGCGGTTATCCTTATCCTCAGAAAAATAATCAGAAAACGCAGAAATAAATAAGTTAATTACCGATATCACCGTGCGGAATGATTTCCGTGCGGTGATATATTTTTATTATATTATTCTTTTCTGGAAAATATAATATTATTATTTTTGATATCATATTATATTGGAGAATTATAGAACGATTGGAGTGAGTGTTTTTGGCAAAAACTCTCGTTTTGACCGAAAAACCTTCCGTTGCAAGGGATATTGCCCGTGTTCTCGGCTGTAAAAAGAACGGTAACGGCTGCATAATCGGCGATAAATATATAATTACATGGGCTTTGGGTCATCTTGTCACTCTTGCCGACCCCGAGGCTTATGACAATAAATATAAAACATGGCGTATGGAAGATCTTCCCATGCTGCCCGAAAGAATGAAGCTTGTTGTTATAGGGCAGACCTCAAAACAGTTCAAGGCTGTGAGTTCGCTTCTCGATTCATCCGAGGTTGATAAGGTTGTTATTGCAACCGATGCAGGGCGTGAAGGCGAGCTTGTTGCACGCTGGATAATTCAGAAGGCAAACTGCAGAAAGCCCATGCTCCGTCTGTGGATTTCGTCACAGACCGACAAGGCAATCCGTGAGGGCTTTGCATCGCTCAAGCCTGCTTCGCAGTATGATAATCTTTATCGCAGTGCACAGTGCCGTGCGGAAGCTGACTGGCTCATAGGTCTTAATGTCAGCCGTGCTCTGACCTGCAAGCACAATGCACAGCTTTCGGCAGGCAGAGTCCAGACTCCGACTCTTGCAATGATTGTTAAAAGAGAAGAAGAAATTCTGATATTCAGACCGAAGGATTATTTCACCGTCAAGGCTGATTTTGACGGCTTCTCGGCAATATATAAAGACAGGAACAATCAGGCAAGATTTTTTGATGCCGCTCAGGCACAGAAGATTGCCGATGATGTTAAGGGAAAGAGGGGAGTTCTTTCAGAGGTTAAGAAAGTTTATAAATTCAAAGCTCCTCCCGCCGCATATGACCTTACGGAGCTTCAGAGAGATGCCAACAAAAAATACGGCTACTCTGCAAAACAGACGCTTTCGCTTATGCAGAGTCTTTACGAAACCCACAAGCTTCTCACATATCCGAGAACGGATTCACGCTATATAACCAAAGATGTTGCCGCAACGCTTCCCGAGCGTCTGCGTGCAATCGCTGTGGGACCCTACAAGGATTTTGCCAATGCCGTTCTGCGTGCAAAACCCATTCCCACAAAATATATCGTCAACGATGCAAAGGTAACCGACCACCATGCAATCATTCCCACCGAGCAGTATGTTGACCTTAATAAGCTCACCCGTGAAGAACGCCATATTTATGACCTTGTTGTGCGTCGTTTCATCGCCGTGCTCAGTGCACCTTTTGAATATGACGAAATGCAGGTTACAATAGCAATCGGCAATCATAAATTTTATACCAAAGGTCAGTCCGTCAAATCCGCAGGCTGGAAAGCCCTCTATGATTCATCGCTTGCTGATGATGACGACGGTGATGACGATATCGGCTCGCAGCGTCTTCCTGCCCTTTCTCAGGGTGCACCCGCATTCCCGAACGGTGTGCGTATCTGTGCAGGCAAAACCTCTCCGCCCTCAAGATACACGGAAGCAACCCTTCTTTCCGCAATGGAAAATCCGACGGGTCAGGTTGATGACGGCTCGTTGAAGGATGCTCTCAAAACCGCAGGCGGTCTGGGTACTCCTGCAACAAGAGCGGATATTATCGAAAAGCTTTTTGATTCTTTCTGTGTTGAACGCAGGGGTAAGGAGATATTCCCCACATCAAAGGGCAAACAGCTTGTTGATATCGTTCCAGCCGACCTCAAATCAGCGGAGCTTACCGCAAGATGGGAGCAGAGGCTTTCTCTCATTGCAAAGGGCGGTGCAGACAGCAGAAAATTCATTTCCGAAATGCGGGATTATGCCCGTTCTCTTGTCAACTCCGTCAAAACCGACGATTCTAAATACAAGCACGATAACATGACCCGTGAACCGTGTCCCGAATGCGGAAAATATCTGCTTGAAGTCAACGGCAAAAAGGGAAAGATGCTTGTTTGTCAGGACAGAGAGTGCGGTTACCGCAAAAGCATAACAGTTATAACCAACGCCAGATGTCCCGAGTGCCACAAAAAGCTTGAAATGAGGGGCGAGGGCGATAAAAAAGCATTCTTCTGTGTGTGCGGATACAGAGAAAAGCTTACCGATTTTGAAAAAAGAAAAGAAAGTGCAGGTGCAGGCAAGAGGGATGTTGCAAAATATATGCAGCAGCAGTCAAAGCAAAAGACATCGAGCAATCCTCTTGCCGACCAGCTTGCAAAATGGATGGAGGAAAACAAATGAGGCGTTTTCTTTCCGTGATTTGTGCATTGGCGATGGTTTTTTCTCTCGCTTCGTGTTCAAACAGAGGCGATAACGGAACGATTCTTTATTCGCTTGCAAAATCACCTTCAACCCTTGACCCTCAGTTCACAAGTGAAACTGAGGCTCAGATTATCATTAACAATGTTTTTGAAGGACTTGTCAGACTGTCTGCAGAGGGTGAAATAATTCCCGGAATAGCACAGACATGGAGCGTTTCTCCCGACGGGCTTACCTATACCTTCAATCTTAACCCCGATACGGAATGGTATTGCCCGATTGCCATGAAGGGCGAATTCGGCGAAGAATTCTATAATAAATTCTCGAAAGAAAAAGTAAAGGCAGAGGATTTTGTTTTTGCAATGAAACGAGCCGTGTCACCCGAAACGGATTCACCGAGTGCACACCGTCTTTTTGTTATTGAAAATGCCGCTGAAATTCATGCGGGCCATGCCGACATTTCTTCTCTCGGTGTAACCGCACCCGATAATGCTACCCTGATTATCAGGCTTACCGAAGAATGTCCCGATTTTCTTGAAAGACTGACCGAAGGTGTTTTCATGCCCTGTAATGAAGAATTTTTCAATGCAACGGGCGGCAGATACGGTCTGAGCCATAAGCATATGCTTTGCAACGGACCGTTTTATGTCAGCTCATGGGATTTTGAAACAACTCTTACCATCAGACGCAACAGCTATTACGCAGGCAAGCAGACGGTTATGCCGTCGCTTGTCAACTTCGATTTCGATTATAATGCGGAAACTGTCGGCAACGATATTTCTCTCGGAAATGTAAGTGCGGCATTCCTTCCGCCCGATTCTCCCGTTCCCGAAAATGCAAAGGTTGTCAAAAACAATCCGAATTCCGTTTTCGGATTCATGTTCAACTGCTCGGATTCTTATCTGAAAAACGCAAATCTCAGAATTGCACTCAGCAGTGCGATTGACCGCAGTATTTTTGCCGAAGCACCCGAAAATGCACGGCTTACCGACGGATTTATTCCCGAAAGCTGTACTGCAGGCAGTCTGAATTACCGTGAGGCGGTAGGTGACCGCACTCCGAAGATAAATTATGACACTGCGGCGGCACGGGAATTCTGGAATACGGCTCTTTCCGAGCTTGGCACGGAAAAAATTCAGCTCACCGTGATTTGCCCCGAATATCTTGACTCAGCTGTCAGAAATCAGCTTCAGATATGGCAGAAAACAATGGGAATCGGTCTTGCCGTGACGATTGAAAACAAAACTCCTTATGAAATCCGTTCCGCTGTCAGAAGCGGAAAATATCAGATTGCTCTCACGGGCATCGAATCCGCATACGGAAGTGCGGTTGATTTTCTTTCGTCATTTGAAAACGGAGGTGTGTTCCGTTTTGCGGGCGAAGATTACAGCATGATTATCGAACGCCTTATGACCGTCAAGAGCGATGATGAGCTTCTCGGCGGCTGTTATACGGCAGAAAATTATATTCTTCAGCAGGCGATATGCTATCCTCTTTATTCCCGTTCAAGCTGTTTTGTGACTGCGGATGATATAGAAGGAATAACTGTTTTTGATTCCGAAAGCGATATATGCTTCATCGGCACAAAGAGGTTTGACTGATGAAAAAGAAGATATATATTATTGTTTCGTGGATTGCGGTTGCAGTCTGCATGGGAATTATCTTTTTCCTTTCCGCTCAGAACGGCACGGAGTCGGGCAACACAAGCCATTGGCTTCTTGATTTGCTCAGGCTTCCCGTGAGCGAAGCTTTTCTTCGCAATGCCGCTCATTTTCTTGAATTCACGGGTCTTGCGGTGCTTGCATTCAACGCACTTTATCAGACCTGCGGAAAGAACAGACCGTTTTTGTCTTTCGCAATTGCTTCGGCATATGCCGCAACGGATGAATTCCATCAGCTTTTTGTTGACGGGCGTGCATGCACATTCTCCGACTGGCTGACCGATTCATGCGGTGCGTTGACTGGCGTGGTTGCGGCTTGTTTACTGGTTAAAATTTTCTCTTGTATCAGAAGGGGGAAAACAAATTGACAGACAGCGAAAAAATTATGATTGCAGGCTGTGCGGCAGGTGCCGCGGCGGCAACCGTGCCTGCGGTTTACGGCTATCTGAAGGCTTCTGCGGCGGCAAAGCCTATTGCAGATACGGATTTTCTGCATACCGAAAACTCTGATTTTGTTAATGAAAACGGCATTGTTACCGCACTCAGAGGAATAAATCTCAACGATGATATTTTTTATTTCGCTCAGGCGGATGCAGAATCCCCGAAAGGCTATGATGTTTTTTATGCCCTCGAGAAGAGATTCGGCAGCTACGGTGCACGGCAGCTTGCTCTTAAATATTATGAAAACTTTATTTCTCCTTCCGATGTAAAACTGATTAAAAAGCTCGGTGCAAACTGTGTCAGAATTCCGCTCAGATATAAGTATCTCTGCAAAAAGGATAACTGCAGGGATGATATTGATTTTGAACGGCTTGATAATCTTATCGGAAAATGCAGAAAAGCAGGTCTTTATGTTATCCTTGAGCTTCATTCCGCTCCCGGATATCAGAATACGGATTCGGCATGCGGCAGTAACGATAAAAGTATTCTTTTTGAATCGGGCAAGGAAGGTTTTGAAGCACGCAATTCTGCCATAAGATTCTGGCTTCAGGTTGCATCCCACTACAAAGACGAGCCGACGGTTGCGGCGTATGACCTTCTCAACAGACCTCTCAGCAGAATTGCCGATTGGGAAAGCAGGGTTGATACTCTTAATAAATTCTATAAAAGACTTATCAAGGCGATACGCACGGTTGATGAAGGACATATTATCATAACCGAGGCGGCAGGCACACCCGATACTTTTCCGCTTTCAACGGATATCCCGAATGTTGCGTACGGATTTTATTCGCATTTCCGCACAAGCTTTGAAACCGATGCACTCCTTAAGTGCGTCAGAAATTATAAAAGCAACGGAATTCCGTGCATTGTATGCAAAATCAGAGCGGAAGAAAATCTTGCATCTTCTCTGACTGCACTCAATGACGGCGGCGTGTCGTGGCTTGTCGGTGACTATAAAGGCTCGGGTCTTAAGTCTGCATATGTTTACGGCGGAAGCGTGCCCGAAGCAGACCTCATGCTTGACAGCTATGACGAAATCGGTCAGAAGTGGTCGAAGCCGCTTGCAACAAAGAACTTTACGGAGAATACGGAAATGACCGCCGTGCTGAAAGATGCGTTCAGATACGGCTCCGTGCTTGTTCTCCCCGAAGTAAAAACAAAGAAAAAACCTCAGATAAAAGTCAGAATCGGCTCCAAGCTGATTGTGGGTGAATAAACAAAAGCTGCTGAGCGATGAACTCAGCAGCTTTTTATGTTACATATATTTTTCTATAAATGCCTTTACCTTTGCATCATATTCTTCTTTTGCGTCGTAGTAGCTGTAGGCGTGCACGGCACCGGGAACGGTGAAAATTTCCTTCGGGGCAGGGCAGGCGTCATAAAGCTCGCGGCACATTTCAAACGGAACGAAGGTGTCTTCTTCTCCGTGAATGAAAAGCACGGGATTTTTTGCGTTCTTCATTGTGCCCAGGGGAGTGGCATCTTTTCTCAGATCATATTTGGCGAAGGCTTTGCAGAAAACATTCGTTGCGGCGGGTGAAATTCTGCTTCTGAAGCCGAACATTCCCGAAACGACCGCACGCACTTCCTCATATGCATCGGTAAATCCGCAGTCCTCAACAATGAGCTTGACCTGTTCACGGGGATTGTTGTTATTGACGAGCATTGATGTTGCCGCACCCATTGAAATTCCGTGAAGCATGATTTCAATATCTTCTCCGAAACGCTCAATGAGATAATCTATCCACAGATTGATATCCTTGTAGTCAAGAGCACCGAAGCCGATGAAGTTGCCGTCGCTTCTTCCGTGACCTCTGAGGTCGGGCAGAAGATAGTTGAAGCCCATGTCGTTATGATAAAATCCGAAAAGATGACCGCATTCATCGGGACCGTTGCAGTTGTGACCGTGAATGGCGATAACAAAACGCTTTGATTCTTTTTCTGCAGGAACAAACCATGCTCTGAGTCTGAGCATATCGGGGGTTATTATTTCAATATCCTCGGGATTATGCGAGAAAAGATATGCGTTGTTCTTTTTTCTTATTTCCGTACGGAGGATTCTTTTCGGGTCTGTGGGCGGTTTCTTGTTTCTGTTTGGAACACAGCCCATCTTAAATCCGCCTGCACCGAGTGAGAGAAAACCGATTGCACCTGCGATGCCTGCTCCGATAACAGCATGTCTTTTTTTCATTATATCATCCCCTTTTTCATTATATTAACATAGCTTTATGAATAATTCAAGATGCCTGAAAAACGGCAATCAAGAAAAAAATAAAAAAATTTTCAAAAAAGTGTTGACAAAATGAAAAACTTATACTATAATGAACAAGCTCTTTGGTGAGGGCAGTTAAATGGCGGCATAGCTCAGAGGCTAGAGCAACCGGTTCATACCCGGTAGGTCGTGGGTTCAAATCCAACTGCCGCTACCAATTATTTGGCCCGGTGGTCAAGCGGTTAAGACACCGCCCTTTCACGGCGGTAACACGGGTTCGATTCCCGTCCGGGTCACCACGACAAAATCCCACTTCTTTCGAGGTGGGATTTTTTATTTTTATAAGCGAAAAGCTCAAAACTGAACAAAAAATAATTTTATTGTAGATTTTTTGCGGAATCTGGTGTATAATGACTTCATACACTAAAGGAAGGAGTTTTTTATGAAAAAGCTCATTAAAATAATTGCAGTTATGCTCGTTGCAGCTTTTGCCGTGTCGGCACTCGTGCCTGCATCTGTTTCGGCAAACGGAAAGTATAATTATGTTGTTATCGGAGATTCAATCGGGTTCGGTGCGGGCGTTGTCAATCCCGGAGAAGCCTGTTACGGTAAGATAGTTGCGGACACCAACGGCTACAACTATTCAAACCATTCGATGTGCGGCTATGATACCGCGGCATATCTTCTTCATATGAAGCTTCCGAATGTCAGGAATTCCATCAAAGAAGCAGATATAATCAGCCTTTCAATCGGCGGCAACGATTTTCTTACAAGTAATATGGTACAGCTCGGATTTGAAGCTGCGGTGCTTGATGATCTGTCGACCTTTGATAAGATTGCGGCAACCTTCTATGAAAATTTCTGCAGGATTATTGCTGAAATCAAAGAGCTCAATCCCGATGCCGTTATTCTTGTTCAGACTCTTTACAACCCTATGAATAATGCAATCAGCGGTTTTTATCAGCAAGGCGTTGACAGACTCAATGCAGGCTACAGGCGCTATCAGACAGAAAATCCCGGCAGCATACATATTGTTGATGTCGGCGGAGCATTCAAGGGACATCCCGAATATATTGCAAATGACTGCGTTCATCCCAATGCACAGGGAAATGTTGTTATTGCACAGCTTGTGCTTCAGAAGTTGAAAACACTCGGACTCGGTACTGCAACAATGCCCGTTATCAATAATGCGGGAGTCAACAACCGTTTTGCAAAGCCCTTCAAGGAATTTGTTTATTTTATTGTTGACATGACGGAAGCCTTCTTTCCCGATTTATTTGTAATGTAACCTGAAAGCGGCGGAGCAATCCGTCGCTTTTGTTATATCAGAATATTTTTTTAAAAAGCTCTTGACAAGATTGAAATGATATGATAACATATATAAGCAATTTACGGAGAGATACCGAAGTGGTCATAACGGAACGGTCTTGAAAACCGTCGTACCCTTACGGGTACCGTGGGTTCGAATCCCACTCTCTCCGCCATTTTTTTATAACTTAATAATTTCTTTTAAGTTACCATGGAGAAGTACTCAAGTTGGTGACGAGGCGCCCCTGCTAAGGGCGTAGGTCGGGTAACCGGCGCGGGAGTTCGAGTCTCCCCTTCTCCGCCAGAAACGGAGCTGATGCTTTGGCATCGGCTCTGTTTTTTTGTGTGTGCAGAGAATGAACGACTGCGCCGGGGACCGGCGTGGGGCGAACCGCCGAAGTGCCGCCTGTGGCGGAAGAAGCGAGGCGGTGAGGTGAAGAAACAAGGAGCAATGCCGACGCACCAAGGAAGGCAGTGCGACTATGTTTCTGAGGGGGAGAGTCTCCCCTTCTCCGCCAGAAACGGAGCTGATGCTTTGGCATCGGCTCTGTTTTTTTGTGTGTGCAGAGAATGAACGACTGCGCCGGGGACCGGTGTGGTGCTAACCGTCAGTCAAGTGCTTGATATATTTTTTATATTTGATTTATTTGCAGAATATTGTTGAAATTTTATATTGATTTTGATATTATGTAAATAAGAGAAGTGAGGTGGATAAATGAAATTTCTTTTTTGTGAAAGATGCGGTGCAAACGAACTGAAAAAAGAGAACGGATATATGGTTTGCTGTTTTTGCGGCTCTAAGTTTATGATCACAAAAGAAGATTCAGAGCTCAAAACATCAAACATCTCTCTTGGAAGTGATGTCGAAGTGTTGCTTGAAAAATGCAAAAACGATCCACGCAATGCAAGTCGATATGCCAATTTAATTCTTGACATTGACCCTTATAATAAAGAAGCATTAAAATATCTGTAAAAGAGGAGTGTTGATATGAAACTGAAGGATATAGTTCTTAAATACGGTATTGATGATTATGAATTCATGAAATTTGTCCGCGTAAACAATCTGCAATATAAAGATACATTCACGAGTTCTGCTATTCCTGATGAGTGTGTGGAAGATTATGTGAAAATGTATAAAGAAGAAA
>JAZOVN010000018.1:0-21809 GCA_045658725.1 Acutalibacteraceae bacterium | reverse complement strand
CAGAATTAAAAAAGTCTTCAAGAGTAATATCAAATCCGTCACAAATCATTTTCAGCGTAACGATTCCGGGATTCTTGCTTACTCCGTATATGATGTTTTTAACGGTTGAAGGGGGAACAGCTGAAAGATTTGCAAGACCGTTGATTGTGATACCTTTTTCGTTGCAAAGCTCATTGATTCTGAGCACCACGGCTTCTCTTGTTTTAATCTGCATAAAATCCCTCCGTTCCCGAATTTGTTGACATAAATTGCCGAATTTTAAACTAAAAATAGTTGTATATATTGATTTTACCCGAAAAAAGAGATATAATAGCCTATATATAGATTATAGACTGCCAATATTTTAAAAATTATGTGAATTTTTTACCGTAAAGTGAACTTTTTCGGGATTTTGGTTGTCTGTTATCGGAGCACGGTGTTTTCCGTGCTTCTTTTTTATTGCCAACCAATTCATAATGTGATAAAATAAACATATGAATCCGTCTTGATTTTCGGGAGGTAATTTTATGACGCAGAAAGAAATGTTTTCATCGGCAGAATGGCTGTGTGCCGAAGGCTGCGGAGAAGATAAATTCCGGTTTCTGAAAAGCACATTCAATGTTAACGATGCAAAAAAAGCGGTTCTCCGTGTTATCGGTCTAGGATTTTTTCATTGCTTTATTAACGGTAAAAGAGTGAGCGAGGATTTGTTTTTGCCTCTCAATACTGATTTTGAGCCGAGAGAAAATTTTCCTGCAGGAGAAATTGTCAGCGGTCACCGAATTTATGTACCCGAATATGATATAACTTCAATGCTCAGAAACGGAGAAAATGTTATCGTTATTCATTTCGGCGGAGGATGGTATACCCGTGACAGTCAGAAGAAATTCGGCGATGCAAAGGTTATATGGCGGATTTTCGGTGATGATGCAAACGGCGGTTTTGATTTTGTTTCATCCGAAAACGATGAAATTGCCGAAAGCTTTGTGAAACAGTATGATTTCACGGAAGGTGAAACTCATGATTATACCTGCATGATACCCGAGGAGATAATATCGGGCGTCGGTGCCGTATGGAAAAATGCAGTTTTGGCAAAACCTCTTGATACCGAATATCTTTTCAGTAACTGTCAGCCTGACAGACTGATAAAAACTCTTGGTGTCACAGTTGTAAAAAAGAACAGCGGCAGCACCGTTTATGACTGCGGAGTAAATACAACGGGTTATCCCGTTATAAAACTGAAGGGCGATGCAGGAGATAAGGTTACCGTTGTTTTTTCTGAAGAAATATCGGAAGACGGCAGTCTCAATGAAAAATTCACTCAGGATCAAAGAATGGAATTTGTCTGTGACGGAACCGAAAGAACGGTTCGACCTCTTTTTACATGGCTTGCGTTCCGTTATTTTGAAGTTTTCGGAAATGCCGTTGCCGAAAGTGTTGAGATTATTCACACCGATGTTGAAAAAACGGCTGATTTCTGCTGTGACAATGAACTGCTTAATTGGATTCACGATACTTTTGTCAACACACAGCTCACGAACATGCACACGGGCATACCCTCGGATTGCCCTCATCTTGAACGCAGAGGATATACGGGTGACGGTCAGCTTACCTGCCATGCTGTAATGAATATTTTTGATGCGGAGAATTTTTACCGCAAGTGGATAAACGATATCCGTGACTGTCAGGATACCCTGACGGGTCATGTTCAGTATACCGCACCCTATACTCATTCGGGCGGCGGCCCAGGCGGCTGGGGCGGTGCGATAGTTGAAGTGCCGTATCAATTCTATAAGCATTACGGCGATATATCCGTGCTTGAAGAATGCTATCCGAATATGCTTCGATATTTCGATTATCTTGAATCTCATTCCGAAGGGAATCTTGTTATCAGCGATAAGGAAGGCGAGTGGTGTCTCGGAGATTGGTGCACACCAACCTCGGTTGTTCTTTCCGCACCCTATGTCAATAATTATTTCTATATTAAAGCACTCGGAAGGTGCATTGAAATTGCAAAAATCATCGGCAAGGAAACTGATGTGCCCATGTTTGAGGAACGCATTTCTCAGCGAAAAAAAGCCGTTATGTCGGCATATTTCAATAAATGGGACGGAAACTTTTTCGGCGGAGTTCAGGGTGCAAATGCCTTTGCGGTTGATATGGGACTCGGCGATGAAAGAACATATAAAAATACCGTTGAAAGATATTCAAAGCTTAAAGGATATGATACGGGAATTTTCGGAACGGATATCCTTACCCGTATTCTTTTTGAAAACGGTGACGGTCAGCTTGCTGCTGATTTGCTTATGTCAGAGTCGCGGCATTCGTTTGCCGAAATGAAGCGTCTCGGTGCAACAACTCTTTGGGAATACTGGCCGGGTTCACTCCGTGACCGTTCACACAATCATCCGATGTTCGGTGCGGTTACGGCTTATCTTTATGATTACCTTCTCGGAATCCGTGCCAAAAACGGCTGTGCAGCATATTCCGAATTGGTAATTTCACCCGTGATTGTTGAAGGGGTGAACAGCGTCAAGGGCTTCAGAACCTTCGGAAACGGCAGGGTATCCGTTGAATACAGAAAGCTTGAATCAGAGATTGAATTTATAATTGTTGTTCCTGAAGGTCAGTTTGCAGAATTCGATTTCGGAGGAGAAAAAAGACTTCTGACTGCAGGAGAAAATAAATTCACAGTAAATATATAATTCACAAAACCGCCATTCAGATGAATGGCGGTTTTTATGAACACAATTGTTGCTTAATGTATAATAACGGAGATTTCTATTGAAAAGATAAAATTCATGTAATATAATCCGTTTATAATAATATTTCTGTCGGAACGGAGGAGTACATATGAACGCAAAATATCCCAATCTGCTGTCGCCGGGTAAAATCGGTAAGGTTGAGCTTCGCAACAAAACTGTTATGGCGGCTATGGGTATGAGTCAGAGCGATAACGGTTTTGTAAATAAGGCTGTTATCAATCATTATGCCGAAAGAGCGAAAGGCGGAGTCGGTGCGATTATTGTTGAAGTAACCTGCGTTGATTCGCCTCTCGGACTCAACACAAAAGGTATGCTTATTATTGATGACGATAAATATATTCCGGGCATGGCTCAGCTTGCTGATGCTATCCATGAAGGCGGTTCAAAAGCATTTCTTCAGCTTTCCCACACGGGCAGAGGTGCAAGAAGAAAAATCATCGGAGACCAGCCTGTCGGACCGAGTGCGGTTGCAATGCCTTATTCATATATGATGGGTCTTGCAAACGAAACGCCCCGTGCTCTGAAAATTGATGAAATCAAGGATATCGAAGAAAAATATGCTCAGGCGGCTCTCCGTGCAAAAAAAGCAGGCTTTGACGGAGTTGAAATTCATGCTGTCGGATATTATCTCGGTCAGCAGTTTTTATCCAAAACAGCAAATATCCGCACGGATGAATACGGCGGAAGCAGAGAAAACAGAATCCGTTTTCATCTGAATATTATCAAAAGAATCCGTGAACTTTGCGGTGAAGATTTTGCTGTTATAGTAAAACTTTCTGTTATAGAAATGGGCAAAGACGGCGGCATTTCAATGCTCGACGGACTTTATTACTGCAAGGAATTCCAGAAGGCGGGCGTTGATGCAATTGAAGTGCTTGCGGGTATATGGTCAGGCGAAGCAGGAAAAAATCAGAAGCCCGAATCCGCTTATTCCGACTGTATGGCAGTTGCACTTTGTCTTGTTATGAAAATCGGACTTATGCTCACGGCAGGCAAAAAGAAAATTACTCTTATCGGCGGAGGCAGAGCACAGAATCCCGTTGCATCGGAAAGAGCACTCAAATCGGGTCAGTGCGATCTTATTTTTATAGGTCACGGCTTGCTTGCACAGCCCGACCTTGTTAATCTTATTGATGAAGACAGAGAGGATGAAATTCGACCTTGCATCGGCTGCGGACATTGCATCAATCATCAGCTTCAGCACGGTGAAAGAGCAATCTGCTCGGGTAATGCGGTGCTTGCAAGAGGGGATAATGACCACACAATCATACCTGCAGAAACAAAGAAAAAGGTTGTTGTTATCGGTGCAGGTGTTGCAGGTGTTGAAGCGGCAAGGATTGCCGCAATGAGAGGACATACTGTTGATATTTACGATGCGGCAAATGAGGTTGGCGGTCAGATGAATCTTGCCTGCAAGCCGCCTTTCAAACAGCATCTCGGTCTTATGAAGCCCTATCTTGAAAGACAGCTTGAGCTTCACGGAATCAATGTTCATCTTGGCAAAAAGATGACTAAAGAAGATGTTATTGCACTTAATCCCGATGCCGTTGTTTGTGCAACAGGTGTTAAAAATGCGGTTCTTAAGGTTGAAGGTGCGGAAAGAGCTGTCAACGCAACAGATATTCTTTCGGGAAAAATGAGCGGCAAGAATGTTGTTGTTATCGGCGGCGGCTCAATCGGATGCGAAACCGCAGAATTTCTTGCAAAGCAGGGCAAGAAGGTCAGCATAGTTGAAATGACAGACAGCCTTGCAGGCAACACTGGAAAAACCGCACAGACAATTCTGCTCGGTCATCTCAAAGGAAATAAGGTTGATATTCTCACAAACTGCTCGGTTGAAAAAATAACCGCAACAGATGTTGTTTACAGAACAAAAGAGGGAAAAAGAAATTCTGTTAAGGCAGATACCGTTGTTGTTGCAATCGGCACAAGACCCGAGTCATCGCTTTATGAGTCACTTAAAGATGAAATCGGAGAAATCTATAACATCGGTGATTCAAACGGAGGCGGAATTATTCCCAATGCGGTTTACGACGGATACACCGTGGGCAATATGATATAAAAGTAACCCGTGCAGTTCAAATACAACTGCACGGGTTTGTTATGTTTTATGCAAATAATCCTGTAAAGAAATTGTAAACAACCGAAATTGCGTTGAATACCGCTCCTGCAATTCTTAATGTTGAAGTGAAAATTGCTGAAATTTCAATATCCTTGCCTTCTGCAGAAATAACGGGAGTGGTATTGCTGCCGAGGTTGAGCTCGTAAAGTTTGTCAAGAATAACCTTTGCAATGATTTCATTGCCTGCCGCACTCGGATGAATTTCATCGTCTGCATAGTTTGCCATATCATCACCGAGAGCTTTACCGACCTCAACAATAACGATTTCACCGGGATTTTCGGTGTTGTAGCGTTCAATAGCCGCGTTTATTCTGTCTGCACCTTCCTGATAAGGTGCTCTGAGATAGCCTGACTGCGGATTATAGAGTGTCTGCATAAGGATAACAGCGTCTGCATTGTGTGAATTGATGATTTCAACTATTTTGCAGAAATTGGTATAGAATCCCTCTGCAATTCTGTCATATTCGGTGTAATCCGCCTTGACAATAGAGTCAAACATAAGCCCGATAAGATTGCTCATAAGAAAATCGTTGCCGCCGATTGAAATGCTGATAATATCAGCTTTTTTTAGGTCGGATATAACGGCTTCCTCGTTGAGTCGGTTTATCAGATTTGTTGTTGTGTGACCGGGAATTGAATGGTTCACATAGTCGTAGCCGTTGGTGTCGGCAACAATTTTTCCGTAGCAGGCTTCACGGGAATTTGTAAGACCTGAGCCGAAAGCTATCGAGTCACCGAGCACAAGATAAAAGGGCTTTTCGTTTTCTGCATATCCGCTGATGCTGAATAATGTGAAAATCATCACAAGGCTTAATAAAATTGCAGTCAGTTTTTTCATTTTTATTGCTCCTTTTCCTTTTTATTCCAATATATCATCATCAGCCGTTTTGTCAAGCTTCATTTTGCTGTTTATACATTATAAAAGAAAAATGAATAATATTAAACATACAGCTGATGTTTTCTTTATTGAAACAAACAAAAAATAAATGTATAATTAAAACAGAAATTGAAAAAAGAGGTGCCACAATGAAAAAAAGAATACTGAAAGTTGTTTCACTCATTCTTGCTTTTTCGCTTATGTTCGGCAATTTTGCTTTCGCAACGAGCGGCGATGTTGACCCCGATATAATAGCGGAAACAAGAGAAATTGCGGTGCAGATTGAAAGTGAAGGTATTGTTCTTCTTAAAAACGAGGATAATTTTCTTCCGCTTACCGACAAAAAGGTCAATATTTTCGGTGCAGGCTCGGTGTGCCCGTTTTTCGGTGGTGCAGGCTCGGGTGCAATAACAACCGATGACCCCGTAACTCTCTATGAAGCTTTTGAGGCAGAAGGAATTGAATATAACGCAGAGCTCCGTGCACTTTATGAAAAGCATTGCCTTTCAAACGAGCTTCCTAAAACGGATAACACCGTTATCAACAATCTTCTTCAGGTGCTTCTTGCAAAGAACACTCTCAAAGAAATGAATCCGAAGTATCTCACGGATAAACTTCTTGATAACGCACTTGCTTTCTCGGATACCGCAGTAATCGTTATCAGCAGAACGAGTGCGGAAGGAACAGACCATACGGTTGAAACACTCAGCATTTCCGCTGACGAAAAAGCGATGATTGATAAGGTAACCTCTGCGTTTGAAAATGTTGTTGTTCTTTTCAATATCGGCAACGCAATGGAAATGGGCTGGATTGATGAATATGACAGCATAAAAGCGGCTGCAATAATCTGGATTCCGGGCGAATTCGGAATGACGGCTGTTCCCCGTATGCTTGACGGTAAAGTCAATCCTTCGGGCAAGCTTACTGATACTATTGCTTACAGCATTGAGGATCATCCTTCAAGTGTCTGCTTCGGCAGTAACGACTATAACGGCGGCGAGCATTTTGTTGAATATTATGAAGGAATTTATGTCGGCTACCGTTATTTTGAAACCTTTGCAAAGGATAAGGTGCAGTATCCTTTCGGCTACGGCCTTTCATATACTTCCTTTGAAAAATCCGTTGTTTCAACAGATTTCAGTTCTGAAGAAATAACGGTGAAAGTGAATGTAAAAAACACGGGCGACAGAGCGGGTAAAGAGGTTGTTCAGCTCTATTACAGTGCACCTTATACCGAAGGCGGAATTGAAAAGAGTGCAATCTGCCTTGGCGGTTTCGCAAAAACAAAGATGCTCAGCCCCAACGAAAGCGAAACCGTTACCGTTACATTCAGAACAGATGATATGGCATCCTATGACTATAAAGAAAATGAAGCATGGGTGCTTGAAAAGGGTACATATAAAATCATTGTTGCAAACGATGTCAGAAATCACATTGCATCCTATGATTATAAGGTTGCAGAAACAAAGATAATCAAAAAGGACTCTGCAACGGGTAACGAAATCGAAAATCTTTTTGAGGATGTTTACAGCGGATATGAAATAATGTCAAGAGCAGATGTCAGCGGCACTTATCCCGAGCTTCGTGAGCTTGATAAAAAAGATTATCTTATTGATGTTGATAAAACCCCCGAACCCGTAACCGAGGGTGAAGCCCCGAAAATGGGTGTGAAATATGACAAAACAATAACTCTTCAGGATGTTGCCGAAGACGAAACCCTCTGGGATGCATTTCTCGATCAGCTTACTCTTGATGAAATGACCATGCTTGTTATCAACGGCGGATACGAAACCCACGGTGTTGAGCGTCTCGGAATTCCCCACACAATGGATAACGACGGACCTTCAAGCGTAAAGGGCAGAAACGGACTTGTTTATACCGACAGCGGCACGGCATATCCTTGCGCAACTGCAATCGGATGTACATGGAATGTTGACCTTGCTTATGAAATGGGTAAGGGTGCAGGCAAGGAAGCAAAGGATATGGGTACGGACACATGGTATGCACCCGGTGCAAATATCCACAGAAACCCCAGAGGCGGAAGAAACTTTGAATATTTCTCGGAAGATCCGATTATCTCGGGAATCATGGCGGCAGAAATAATCAAGGGTGCAAATTCCGAAAGCCTTGTAACAACAATCAAGCATTTTGCTCTCAATGACCAGGAATCTCACCGAAACGGAATATTCACATGGTGCGATGAGCAGGCAATGCGTGAAATTTATCTTAAAGCATTTGAAATTCCCGTTAAAGAAGCAAATCCCAAGGGAATCATGTCGGCTTATAACAGAATCGGAACAAAATGGTGCGGTTCAAGCTCCGCTCTTCTCAAAGACCTTCTGCGTAAAGAGTGGGGATTTGAAGGCTTCGTTGTTTCGGATTATTCTTCAAACTTCACGGGAAGCGGATATATGAGCCCCGTTCTTGCGGTTTATAACGGCAATGACACCATTCTTTCGGGTATGTGGTCGCTTCAGGTGGTTCAGCATAAAGCCGCCGTCAAGCTTGCTTATGCAAAAGACCCCGTCGGCTTCGGAAATGCATTGAGAGAAGCCTGCAAGAATCTCTGTATTATGAAAATGGAAACAAAAGCATTCAAGAATCCCGAAATAACCTATGATTCATCGCTCATCGGTTCACTTGACACACTTGATGACTGGGAGTTTGAATTCCCTTATGTTTTCACATTTATCAGATTTGTTTTCAATAACTTCCTGAATGTGATAATTTACGCTTTCAGATTTATTCTGTAATATTCAGACCGCTTCATCTTTAACTGTGAAGCGGTCTTTTGAATTCCACTATCCGTAGGTTGCTGTTTCGAATTAAGGCGAGTATAATTTATTTATCAGATTTCAAGGAGGTTCATGATGGATAGTTATATAACGGGAGCAACAATAAAAAGACTCCGTGAAGGAAAAGGAATAACTCAGCAACAGCTTGCCGAAAAAATCGGAGTCAGCGGCAAAGCCGTTTCAAAATGGGAAACATCAAAGGGCTTGCCCGATATTTCCCTTGTTGAGCCACTGAGTCAGGCTCTCGGAGTTTCGGTAATGGAACTTATGTCGGGAGAAACGGTGATAAATAAAAACATATCCTCCAACATTCTTTTTTCGAAGTTTTATGTATGCCCCGTCTGCGGAAATATAATCCACACAACGGGTGCTGCAGTTGTAAGCTGTTGCGGAATAACCTTGCCGCCTCTTGAAGCGGAAGAAACAGATGATGAGCATACGGTGATAATCGAAAATGTTGAGGATGAAAAGTTCATAACCGTCAATCATGAATTGACCAAACAGCATTATATTTCTTTGGTTGCTTATGATACCTCCAATAAGATTAACTTTGTCAAGCTTTATCCCGAGGGAAATGCTGAAACAAGAATGCAGTTCCGCGGCAGAGGATATCTTTATATTTGTTGTAACAAACACGGTCTTATGAAAAAGAAGGTGTAATAATCTTAAACTGCAACCGATTTTTCTCATTGATTCGCTTTACTTTTTTGCGGAATATTGATAATATAATGAAATAAAAGTATTTTGCGGAAACCGAAGAGAAAAGGGGAAATAAAATTGAAAAAGCCGAATGTGATAATTATAATGACAGATGACCAGGGCTACGGCGATCTGAGCTGTATGGGTGCTTCTGATTTCGAAACACCGAATATTGATGCGGTTGCCGAAAGCGGAATCCGTTTTTCTTCGATGTATTCCGCTTCTCCCGTTTGTTCTCCGTCAAGAGCATCGCTTCTGACGGGCAGATATCCGGGCAATGCGGGTGTAAGGGCAATCCTTGCAGGTCACCGCAGAGCTTCGGGTCTTACTCCGAAAGTACCTACCATTGCAACCGCTTTGAAAAAACTCGGATATTCAACGGGAATTATGGGCAAATGGCATCTCGGCCTCAAGGATGAGTGCAGACCGAATTCAAACGGTTTTGATGAGTTTTCAGGCTTCCTTGCAGGCTGTGTTGATTATTATTCACATATTTTTTATTGGGGTATGGCAGACGGCAACACCGACCCTACTCATGACCTTTGGGAAAACGGTGAAGAGGTTTATGAAAACGGTGAGTATATGACCGAAAGAATAACCCGAAAGAGTGTTGAGTTTATCCGTAACCATAAAGAAGAGCCTTTTTTGCTCTATGTTGCTTACAATGCACCGCACTATCCCATGCATGCACCCGATAAATATATCAGAAGATTTCCTTATCTTTCAAAAGACCGTCAGATTATGGCGGCGATGATAAGTGCGGTTGATGACGGAGTCGGAGAAATAAGAAACGAGCTTAAAAAGCTTGATTTGCTTGAAAATACAATCATTTATTTCCAAAGCGATAACGGACCTTCAAGAGAATCGCGCAACTGGCTTGACGGCACCGAGGATTATTATTACGGCGGTACCGCAGGAATTTTCAGCGGACATAAGTTCAGCCTCTTTGAAGGCGGAATAAGAATACCTGCCATTCTGAGCTGGTATGGCAGAACCGCTCCGTCTGTTGAAAACGCACCTCATATCTCAACCGATATTTTCCCGACTCTGCTCGAGCTTTGCGGAGGAAATCCCGAGGAATACGAGCTTGATGGCATGAGTCTTGTTCCCGTGGTTAACGGAACAGGAAAAGCCGAGCATGAATATCTTTTCTGGGAAATGGAAGGTCAGACCGCCGCAAGAAAAGGAAAATATAAGCTTGTGCTCAACGGTCAGCTTGTTGAAGGCGAAGAGCAAAGGGCAGATGTTTTTCTTTCGGATCTTGAAGCGGATCCGGGAGAAAAAAACAATCTTTCCGAAGCAATGCCCGAGCTTTGCGAGGAAATGAAAGAAAAAGCAATTCAGTGGAGAAACGGAATTGAATCGGTGTGGGATGAAAAATTTGCAAAAAATTATGCGAGTCTTACATAATCCGCCGACAGTCATTCTGCGATAAAATTATATCGGTATTTGAGAAAAATGTTATAAAGCAAAAAATTATCAGGGAGCTGTCTTTTTGGTGACAGCTCCCTGATGTTTGTTTCAGTCTGTTGTTTTGCCGCTTTTCTTGTAACGGAAAAGAGCGATCAATGAAGAAATAATGCCTGCAATCTGTGCAAAAACGGCAGTTGAACCTGTGATGCTGTAATAGACCGTCCAGGTTGAGAGATTTGCAAGGAGCAGAAGCCTGATGTTCTGTTCCTTCTTCTGGAAAATCGCAAGCATATAAAATACTGCCGCAACGGTTGAAAGTAAATCAAGCGGAGCCTTGACTCCGAGAAGACCGCCTGCAACATAAAGAACAAGAAAAATTATTTTTTCGGCAAGCGAAACCTGCGTGTTTTTTACTTCATGCCAGATTGACATGAACAGCTGAAGAACCGCAACGCTGCAAACGATAACGCCTGAATTGAATTCGCCTTCAAGCAAAAGGATGTTTGCTGCAGAGAAGAGGTTAACAAAAACAGAAACAATTAGCATCTGCTTTTTCTTTTTCAGCTGTTGAGTGATGATTACACCTGCCGTAACAAGAATTCCGAAAAACTGTGCTATGTAGTAAGTCATATTTCCTCCGTGTGTGTAATTGTATTGTTTATACTATCATACATAGCCGGGAAATACAATATCTCTTTTCGCTCTTTTTTACGGTCTGTAATGAAGGTAAAAAATTCTGCCGATATCATCAATTCTCCATGCATAAGCGATGGCTTTTCTGAAGATATAATTGAGCTTTGATTTAAGCGTTTTTATTCTGAAGCTGTATTCTCTAGGTTCAACCGTGTCATAAAGCGGAGTGACGCAGCGGCACACGCTGTCTGTTTTTGTTTGTGTTGCGGCAAGGATAAGCAGATTTTTATCGCAGGGCAATGTGATTGATTTTGCACCGTTTGTTTCAATTTCATATTTGAAGAAGAAAAGCTGATGTGCATGATTGTCACCGCTTGCAGAGTGGGTATGAGTGCATTCCCATCCAACAACATCGGTTTTGATTTTTGCGGTACGCTTCATACCGTATAAATCCCAAGCAAAAGGTCTTTCTTCAATATCGCTGACTTTGATTTTAACGGTTTTTCCGTCAACTGCGAATGAATATTCTCTGTCGCCGTTAAGGCTTGCACAAAGAACATAAAGCTTGTTGCAACTGCCGTCAAGCTCAATTGTTTGTCCGTCGGCAATCAGAGAATCGGTAGCGCCTTTGCCCGTGGCAAAAACAACTCCGCCGCTTGTGATATGATCAGGAACAAGCTCTTCGGGAATAGTATAATTCTTGCCGTTAATTCCTTCGGAGGAACGGGATGTGTTTGATGAAATTGCCTTTGTGTTGAACGGAAGGTTGACGAATGACGAATAAACGGGTATTCCCTTATTTTCTGTCGGAGCAAGTGTCAGAGCAAAGCTTTTTATCTCATAAGGGTTCATGTCAAAAAAAAGTGCACCGTCTTTCACCGTTGCATCGCCGATATGCTCTTCGGATGCATAAATTTCACGGGCGGAAACAATCCCGTTGCCGAGCGTCAATTTAACATTTTTATGAGTTTTGTTACAGCCTTCGTTTATTCTTATAACTATTTCGTCTGTGTTTTCGGATTTCTTGATTGCACGGATGATAATTTCGTTATCGGAAATATCCGCAAAGCTGTAACAAGTGCCGAGAGCACCTGCGTGTTTATCGGCAATAAAAGCGGCCATCGGTGAACTGAATTCCCGTGCCGCGGTCTGCACTCTTGATAAGTTATCGCCTTTATGGGCACAGATTGCATAACCGTAGCGGTTAAGACCGAGATCCATCATACTCTGAGCGGAAGCGGGTCTTGAATTGTTGAGAGGGGTGAGCACAACTGTCATTCTCAGGGTGTTGTCAGAGAATTTATCCCATCCGTATTTGCAGTCGCTTAAAACCGAAACACCGAATTCGCCGTTTTTGTCGGTTATGTCTGCCCATTTCTGCGCAGGAACTTCATATATTTCGGGCTTTGCGTTGCCACGCTTTATTGCACCGAGACCGAGATCAAAGGTTGCTTCTTCGTTTGAGCAGGAAAAGCTGAAAACATTTTTGCAAAGCGATCTCTGACTGTTCCATTCAAATTCGCACTGCACCTCAACCATATCCGAGCCTGCGGAAAGTGAAATATTATTTGTGAAAACCGAATCGTCACATTTCTGAATAACCTGAATTGTGCATCTTGCAGAGCCTTTTTCAATTATTCTTGATTCAACAAGCTGTGCGGTTCTGTTGTGATTTCTTACGGATTGATTATATTTGACTTCCCATGCAGGGTAGAGCCAACCGCCCGAATAATCGTCAAAAATGCCGAGAACAATGGGGGAGGAGAGCAGTTCTTTGCCGATTTCTTTATCATAAATTGAACCTATATCACCGTTTTCGTTAAGCGTAACTTTGTAACGCTCATTTTCAAGCGAGTTTTCGGAAATGCTGAGGTTTGTTTTGATTGAAGAAGGTGTTTCGTTCACGGTAACATCAAAAACGCAATATGAGTGCGGCGGCATTTCGGCAATAAATGCAATTGTTGTTTTACCTTTGCAGGTTGCCGAAATCTGTGACGGCACCTCTTTTCCGTCATAACCGTAAACGGAAATATTGCTGAAATCACCGTCAATTGAGGCGGTAACACAGCCCTTTCTTTCGGTTTCCATGGGATTGTTGACAATTACGGGAATGCCCTTGCAGAACGAAGTGTCAAGCATGGAGGCTACAGCCGAAACACTCTTTTCGTATTCGTGAGCCAACTGATTGAGTGAAAGACCGTAGTCATTCCACGAACGAAGATATGCTCTCTGAACGGATGTGCCCGGCAAATCATCGTGGAACTGATGGCTTATTATTCTTTTCCATGATGTGTTCAGTTCTTTTTGAGGATATTTTGCGGTGCCGAGCCAATCTGCGGTTACTGCGGCTCTTTCTGCCATATCCGCAAGATCTTCACCGCGTCTGTTCCAGCGTTTGCCGATTGCTCTTGCGGTATAGCCTGCTGTGCCATGGTCGGTCAGAAGAAGCTCATTTTTCCATGAAGGGAGCTTATCACGGTCAGCTTCCGTCATTTCTGTCATGATCTGTTTGAAAAGTTTATCCGACGCGGAGGAATGAATAACCGTATCCGAGTCGCCGTTTTTCTTCATGTTTTTTTTCAGACTTTTTATTGAAACGGGAAGAGGTCCGCCGCCTCTGTCGCCGATGCCGTGAAAAATTTCGGTGGCATTGAGTCCGTGTGTTTCGCTTTCATCAAGTTTTTCTCTGATAGCCTTGCTTTTGCGAAGATTACCGAGAACGGCAACATAGTTATGCATTTTTACGCTTGCAATAATATATTTGCCGTCGGGGCCGTACCATTTGCCGATATCAAAGGGCTGACCGTACGCGCTTCCCCATGTAAGTTTCTGTGTTGTGAAGCCGTAAAGATTTGAGTGCCTTGCGATTGAAGGCAATGCATAGCCGAATCCGAAGCAGTCGGGCAAAAACACATCACGGCTTCTTATTCCGAATTTTTCATTGAAATATTCATTGCCAAGAAGAAAGTTCCTGAAAAGAGCTTCAGGAGAGGGAACATTAACATCACCGTTTTCCCAGCCTGCACCGCAGGGATACCAATTGCCTTTTGCAACATATTTTCTGAGCTTTTCAAACTGTTCGGGGTAATATTCCTCCATAAGCTCATATCTGTATGCACCTTCAAAGTTAAAAACATATTCGGGAAGCTTTTCAAAAAGATGAAAGTTCCAGTTGAGGGTCTGAGGAATATAATTCTTAACCGTTCTTTCAAAGTCCCAGTTCCATACGGTGTCGAGGTGTGCTGTAGCAATGGTGTGAACATGCTTTTTGTTTTTCATAATCATTCACGCACAAAAGTGCTTTTCCTTTCCCGATATGCCTTTATATTATCACAGAATAATTCTTATTGCAAATCTTAATCTTGAAATTTGAAAGTATGTATGCTATTATCGAATTAAAATAACAGTCAGGGGTGTGCATCATGAGAAATAAAATGAAAGAACTGTTTTGTTGGTCTTTTCCCAATGCAACCAAAGACATCGGCGATTATTCCAACAAAGAACGCAATGTTTACCTTGCAGGTATGTTCGGTCAGAATATCATCTATGCCATAATCGGTTCTGTGCTTCAGGTATTCTACACCGATATTTTAATCATTCCCACAATAGCCGTAAGTGCGATTATGGGTATTTCAAGAGTATGGGACGGAATCAACGATATCCTTATGGGTACCGTTGTTGATAAAACCCATACCCGTTGGGGCAAATGCAGACCTTATCTGAAATTTGTTCCGATTCCTATCGCAATCACAACAATTCTGATGTTCATGCCCATCAACAGCCTTCCCATGGGCGTTAAAATTGCTTATGTTGTAATCAGCTTCCTGCTCTGGGAAACCCTTTACACCCTCGGTGATATTCCTCTTTGGGGTGTAACATCTCTTATGACTCCCGATGAGCAGAAGCGAGCAAAGCTTATTTCTGCCGCAAGAACAATTTCAAGCGTAGGCAGTATAGTAATTGTCGGATTCTATCCGATTAAAGATGCGCTCGGTGCAATTGATCTCGGCTTGTTTGCGAATACGGGTAAAGTCAATTCCGACCTTGCATATTTTTCAGAGGCTCAGGGCTATCTGTTTGCAGTTATCGTTATTGCAATGTTCGGCGGCATTCTTTTCCGTCTGCCGTTTGCGTTCATCCGTGAAAGAATCACTCAGGCACCGAAAGAAAAGGATACGGGCTTCAAAGAAAACCTTAAGCTTATGTGGGAAAACAAGCTTTTCCTTCGTGCTCTGGCATCCAATATTCTCGGCTGCACCAAAACCATTCTTATGACTGCAGGTATTTATTTCTGCAAATGGGTGCTCGGTAACGGCGGCGATGAAACACTCTGGCTTATACAAATGGGCGGTTCTTTCCTCATCGGTATGATAATCGCAATGAATATCAGCACGGCGGTTGCAAAAAAATTCGGCAAGAAAAGAGTTTATCTTGTAACCTCATATCTCAACACAGTGCCCTACATACTTATTTTCTTTGTCGGATATCAGCATCTTGTTTTTCTTGCGGTTATGCTCTTTATTGCAGGTTTCCTCACAGGTTTCTCAACCGTTTATAACACAACAATGATTGCCGACAGCGTTGATTATATGGAGCATAAAACAGGCAAGAGAAACGACGGCGTTTTCTTCTCTGGACTCAATTTCACATCAAAGCTTACTGCGGCAATCACCGCAATCGTAACCAACCTTATTTTCTCTGTTGTTAATTATACCGAAACAATCAACACTCTCACAGAAAACATTGCCAATGCTTCTGCACAGGGTCTTGATTATTCGCTCAATTTTGCATCCGCATATCCCGAAATCACCTCTGCAATGATTATTCTCATCACATTTGTTCCCGCAGCAGGCTGCGTTCTTCAGGCTCTGCCCATTCACGGCTATTCACTTGATGAAAAGCAGCACGCAAAAATCCTCGAAGAGCTTGAAGAAATAAGAGCAAACAACAGCAAATAAATCATATTATCGGAGACAATTTTATGAAATATCGCGTGGATAAATACGGTAACAAGCTTTCCGTTTTAGGCTTCGGCTGTATGCGTTTCAAAAAGAAAATGGGCAGAATAAATATGGAGGATGCGGAGCGTCAGATAATGTCAGCTTTCAACAAAGGCGTTAATTATTTTGACACGGCATTTATCTATCCGGGAAGCGAATCGGCAATCGGAGAGATTTTTGAAAAAAACAATATTCGTGACAAGGTGTATATCGCAACAAAACTGCCTCCTCAGCTTATGCGAAGCACGGATATTCTTGACAAGCTTTTTAATGAACAGTTAAAAAGACTCCGTACCGACCATATTGATTTTTACCTTATGCATATGATGGCTGATATCAAAGTCTGGGAACGCCTGAAAAGCATGGGTATCGAAAAATGGATAGAAGAGAAAAAAGCAAGCGGTGCAATCCGTCAGATCGGCTTTTCATATCACGGAAATTCGGAGATGTTCTGCAAAATCATTGATGCCTATGACTGGGATATGTGCCTTATCCAGTATAATTATATGGATGAGCATACTCAGGCAGGGCGTAAAGGTCTGAATCATGCAACCGAAAAGGGGATTCCCGTTATGATTATGGAGCCTCTGCGCGGCGGAAGACTTGTTAACGACTTGCCGTCGGATGCAAAACAGATTTTTGACATGCATTCCGTTCAGCACACTCCTGCACAGTGGGCGTTTCGCTGGCTGTGGAATCAGCCCGAGGTAACGGTTGTTCTTTCGGGAATGAATTCCGATGAAATGGTGGATGATAATATCAGGACCGCTTCCGATACCGAAATCGGTGAGCTTACAGCAAGTGACGAAGAAATGCTCAGGCAGGTTGTTAAAGCCATCAACGCAAAAATGAAGGTTCCGTGCACGGGCTGCGGTTACTGCATGCCGTGTCCCCATAAGGTTAATATCAGCGGAACTTTTTCTGCGTACAACCGCCTTTTTACCGACAGCAGGTTTGCGGGCTTTAAAGAATATGTCAGAAACACGGCATCGCGGCAGTATGCACCTGCATCAGCGTGTGTCGGCTGCGGAAAATGCGAAAAGCATTGCCCTCAGAGCATAGAAATAAGAAAACAGCTTAAAGAAGCTGAAAAAGAGCTTGAATCCGATACATACAGAAAACTCAGCAAAGTTATATCGGCTTTCAGAAAGAAATGATATTGATATAATATAAAAAAAGACAGAGAGTTTTGCTCTCTGTCTTGTTCTTTTATGCGGTAACTGTTTTGTTTGTTTTGATGGGCTGAGCGGTGTGTCTGAAACGGATAATTCCGATGACAACCGAAATAAGTGATATGGTTTCGCTTAAAACACCGCTGTATGAGGAAGCGAAAATGTTGTAAATAAGAATAAGTGAAGATGAGATGAGTATTGTTTTGCGGAAATTTCTTGCGTCGCAAACACCCATACATACTGTGTTGACAACAAGACCGAGTGTTATCAGCAATGAATGAATTCCTTCCCATGAGAAGATACTTACCACCGCCATGCACAAAGCGAAAATAACGGGTGATATAAGGTCAGTGCCGTGCTTTTTATCGCGGTAATAGAAAGCGAAATTACGGATGATGCACACGATGTTTAATGCGAAACCCGATAATGCACCTATGAGAAGATATTGCACGCAGCTTAAAGCGGTTGCAACAGTCTGAATAATCATGATTTTTCTTTTCTGGGTACGCTGATAGGAATAGAAAAACAGTCCTACAGAAATAAAACCCAATATGTGGCCGATTAATGTGATGAAATTCTGCATAAATACCTCTGAAAATTTTTGCTTTAAAATATTTTTGTTACCGACAGACAATTATACTTATTTTCGGGTTAAAGTCAAGGAGCGAATTTGCAGATATTGCACAAAACAACTGATAATATTTTGTTAAAAATGCCGAATTTATATTGCTTCGGAAACAACTTGTGAAATGCTTCGATAAACTGACAAATGAACAGAAAAAACCTTGAAAAGCATATAGGGGAATTTTTGAAGAGGTAATCAACCGCGTCAGTTGATGTTTATGTAAACCCCACACCGTCATAGTGATTGATTGACGGTGAAACAATAAAATATAAATAGTAAATGCTGAAAAATTCTTCGGTATAAATTAATTTTAAAATTTATCTTGATTTTTCAGAAAGCGGATGTATAATACAATCGAAATAAATACAGGGGAGCTTGTAGCTGCAGGCTGAGAGGAAGTAATCAAACTTCGACCCTATAACCTGATGCGGATAATGCCGCCGTAGGAAGTCATACACAAGGATTTTTTACTGGAGGCTTCCGAAAGGTTGTCTCCTGTTTTTATTTTGACTTTAACTTCCGGGGAGCCGTTTATAACGGCTGAGAGGCAGGTGAACCTGCGACCCGTAAACCTGATCCGGATAATGCCGGCGTAGGAAGCATAGTAAAAGCATATTGTAATTTACAATAATCAGAGCTGTACTTCAAGAAGCCTTCGCCCATTTCCGGTGGAGGCAGTTTTTATTTTTGGAGGTAAAATTATGAAAGCAAGTATCGCAATCCAGGTTCTTCCCAAAGCAAAAGATCAGGATAATCTTATCCGCATCGTTGATGAGGTTATCGCATTCATCAAAAGCAGCGGTCTGCATTGTCATGTAGGTCCGTTTGAAACAACAATCGAAGGTGATGATTATGATCAGCTGATGGATATTGTAAAAGAGTGCCAGCATGTTGCAATAAGAGCAGGTGCGGAAAGTGTTTTGGCTTATGTAAAGGTGGTTTACAGACCTGAAGGCGAAATACTGACCATTGACAAAAAGATAAAAAAGCATGCTGAAGCGTAATATTCCGTCAATCACCGCCGTTGCCGCGTTACTGATTATATGGCAGCTGCTTTGCACAACGGGGCTTATCCCTTCGTATATGCTGCCGTCGCCCACAGATGTGATAAAAGCTTTTGTGAGCGAATTTCCGTTGCTTCTTGAAAATTCGTTTATCACCTTGCAGGAAGCTTTTGTCGGGTTGATTCTTGGTGTTAGTGTGGGATTTTTTGCGGCTGTGCTGATGGATACATTTGATATTCTCTATAAAGCATTCTATCCGTTGCTTATTATCACGCAAACGATTCCTTCCGTTGCCATTGCACCGCTTCTTGTGCTTTGGTTCGGTTATGAAATGACTCCGAAGATTGTTCTGATAGTTATTTCAACATTCTTCCCCGTAACAGTCGGACTTCTTGACGGATTCAGAAGTGCGGATAAAGACGCAATCGGATTACTGCGTTCCATGGGTGCAAACCGTACGCAGATTTTTCGGTTTATCAAATTTCCTTCGGCATTACCTCAGCTTTTTTCGGGTTTGAGGATAGCTGCGGCATACAGCGTTGTCGGAGCAGTTATAAGCGAGTGGCTCGGAGGCTTTGGCGGTCTCGGAGTTTATATGACAAGAGTAAAAAAAGCCTTCGCTTTTGACAAAATGTTTGCAGTTATATTTCTTATATCGGCAATTTCTCTGGCACTTATGGCGTTGGTCGGCTTTGCAGAGAAAAAATGTATGCCATACCGTAATACAGATAAAAAAGGAGAAAAAGTATGAAAAAAATAATTGCTTTATTGCTGACGGTTTCAATTGTTTTCTGTTTGTCGGCTTGCGGCAAAACTGAAAACGATAAAATAACAATCGTTCTTGACTGGACCCCGAATACCAATCACACGGGAATATTTGTTGCACAGGCTAACGGATATTTTGAAGATGCAGGTCTTGATGTTGAAATTGTTCAGCCGCCCGAAGACGGTGCAGAGGCTCTGGTAGCTTCGGGCAAAGCACAGTTCGGCGTTTCATTCCAGGATACCATCGCTCCTGCTTTTACGGGAGAAAATGCAATACCCGTTACTGCTGTTGCCGCTGTTATTCAGCATAACACTTCGGGTATCATTTCGCGTAAAGGCGAAGGTATGGATACACCCAAGGGTCTTGAAGGCAAGAAATATGCAACATGGGATCTTGATGTTGAAAAAGAAACGATCCGTGATGTGATGAAAGCTGACGGCGGTAATTTTGATCTCGTTGAATTGATTCCGTCAACCGTTACCGATGAAGTTTCGGCTCTCAGAAGCGGTTCGGTTGATGCTATATGGATTTTCTATGCATGGGCAGGCATAGCCTGTCAGACAGCAGGACTTGAAACGGATTATTTTGAGTTTGCAGACATAAATCCCGTGTTTGATTATTACACTCCCATTATTATCGGAAATAATGCATGGCTTGAAGAAAATTCCAAAACAGCAAAAGCATTTATTGATGCACTTTCTAAAGGATATACATTTGCGGTTGAAAATCCCAAAGATGCCGCAGATATCCTTATGGATGCCGCACCTGAACTCAGAGCCAACAGCGAGCTTGTGTATGCAAGTCAGGAATATCTTGCCTCCGAATATATAGCCGGTGTTTCAAAATGGGGTGAGTTTGATCCCGAACGCTGGGCTGCTTTCTATAATTGGCTGAATGAAAAGAATCTTCTTGAAGAAAAAATCGATCCCGATTTCGGCTACACAAACGACTATCTTCCCGAGTGATATGAATAAGTTAGAAGTAAAAAATGTCAGCAAAAGTTTTGACGGAAAACCCGTTCTGAAAGATGTTTCCGTTGAACTCAATAAAGGTGAATTGGTTTGTCTTCTCGATGTAAGCGGCGGCGGAAAAACAACGCTTTTCAACATCATTTCGGGTCTTTTATCACCCGATAACGGTCAGGTTTTGCTTGACGGAAAAGACATAACAAATCAGCCGGGACATATCAGCTATATGCTGCAAAAAGATTTGCTTTTGCCTTACAGAACAATAGAGGATAATGCCGCTTTACCGCTTTTGCTTAAGGGCGTCAAGAAAAAAGAAGCGCGGATGACGGTGTCGCCTATGTTTGAGCAGTTCGGTCTTGAAGGAACACAAAAGAAATATCCATCTCAGCTTTCGGGCGGTATGCGTCAGCGTGCGGCACTTCTGCGGACATATATGTTTTCAAAGGAAGTTGCCCTTCTGGATGAACCCTTTTCCGCACTGGATACAATCACAAAAAGCTCGATGCATAAATGGTATCTTAATGTTATGGATCAAATACAGCTTTCAACTCTTTTTATCACCCATGATATTGATGAAGCAATTCTGATTTCTGACAGAATTTATCTTCTTTCAGGTTCACCGGGAGAAATCAAGGGTGAAATTGTAATCAAAGAATCCAGACCCCGTCGGAATGATTTTACATTAACGGAAGAGTTCTTGAGTTATAAGCGAAAAATCCTCTCATTGCTTTAAGCATTAATGTTTATACATTTCAGTATTCAATAATGTTCCCTGCGTTGTCAGGCACAGGGAAAAAAACAAAAGCCTTGAAATCGCAATGATTTCAAGGCTTTTTGCTGTGTTTGAAAATTTCGAGCATACGAGGTCAGAGTTTTTTACTGTCGAAGAATCTTTGATAGTTTTTTTGTTGACAAGTTATCTCGTTTTTGGGATAATTAGAATATAGCTTCTTCTGACTCCGTATGTTATTTCAAGAAAATCACAAAGTTT
>JAZOVN010000017.1:0-1789 GCA_045658725.1 Acutalibacteraceae bacterium | reverse complement strand
CGACCTTTTTATTCCGTTTTGTTTTTGTTTTGATTTTTTCTTTTATTACCTGTTTTTATTTGATTTATTTCTTATTTATTTTTTCATTTTATTTAAATCAGACAATTAAAGTTTTTTTGCGGTTGATTCTTGCTTTGCTTTTCGACGGTCGACCCTACGGTGGGTTGTTTGATTTTGTATTTTATTATCGTTTTTATTTTACCTTTGCAATCATCTGTTATTTTTGCAGAATTCCACTTCTTTTTTGAAAAGGAGGTTGACGGAACGGTGCATTTTTGTGGGATGATAAAAAGACAACATATAATTTTATGTATTGCAAAAAGCAAAATCGGACATCCGCAGATGCCCGATATATTATGTATTATATATTATATTATTTTTCAACTGTCTCCGATGATGTCATTTCGTTGATAAGGGGAGGTCTGAACATATTGAATGCGTGCTTATGCACCTCAATAACGACCTTGCTGTCGTCTCCGCCATACTCGCCGTCAAGTGTCCAGGGAAGCGGTGAGCCGTCGGTTGTTTCGATTTCGATATGTTTACCCTTAAGAAAAACCACATTGGGATTATTGAGGTCTTTGCCGAGAACAGCCTTTGCAAGCCCTGCCCAGCCTTTGACCGTGCCCGGATTCTTTGCAAGAAGAACCTCATAAAGACCGTCATTGAGGCAAATCTGATCAGGGTCAAGATGAATTACCTTACCGACAGTGTAAGAATTCGAGATTGCACCGAAAATGAAATCGCCTTCAACCTCAACACCGTCAACAACACAACGGATGGGGATATTATGAATATCCTTGATTTCTTTTGCTGCTTCGTAGAAATAAGCAAATCTGCCGATTTTATTTTTGAGCTTCTGCGGTGTTGCGTAGGAACATTCCGTGAGTGCTCCGAAAGATGCAACATATGTAAAATATCTTCCGTTGAAGGTTGCAAGGTCATAGGGAAGGGCTGTTTCTTTAACAATAAGCTGAGCCGCTTTGCCCGAATGTCTTGCGGGAAGAGAAAGATTATTTGCGATTTCGTTTGTTGTGCCCGCAGGCATATAACCGATATCGGGTTTCTTTTCAAGCTGCATGATACCGTTCATCATTTCGCAGAAGGTGCCGTCGCCGCCTCTGCAAACAACGATATCGTATTCGCTGCCGTGCTCCCGTGCATAATCGGTTGCATCACCTGTTTTTGTGGTGTGCATAATGGTTATTTCATAGCCGTGAGCACCGAAAACTGCGGTTGCATCCATAAGGTCATCGTTGATTTTGTTGATACCCGAACAGGGGTTGATAATCAGCAGAAGCTTCTTTTTCATCTTTTTACCGTCTCTTTCATTTCTCGTGTGTTGGTGTTACAACTTTATCATTATATCATCAATTGTAACATCATGCAAGCATTATTTCCCGAGAAGATAATCGATGCCTCTGAGATAGCCTTCAAAGCCGAGACCGATAAACGATTTTTCGCATGCCATGCCCGCATATGAAATCTGTCTGAATTCTTCTCTTGCGGAAACATCGGAAATATGAATTTCAACCGCAGGAATTGCAACAGACTTCAAAGCATCAAGAATTGCAACGCTTGTGTGGGTATATGCGGCGGGATTTATGACTATTCCGTCAAATTTTCCGTATGCCGCCTGAATTTCGTCAACAATACAGCCTTCGTGGTTGGATTGGAATATTTTCACCTCAATATCTTTTTCCTTTGCGTAGTTTTCGATAAGCCCGCAAAGGTCGGCATATGTATTTTTTCCGTAAATATCGGGCTCTCTTATGCCGAGCATATTAAG
>JAZOVN010000016.1:0-4649 GCA_045658725.1 Acutalibacteraceae bacterium | reverse complement strand
AATTCAGCGGAAATAAAATTCTGATTTCCGATTTCTCCCGAATGAACTTTAACAGCAACCTTTCCGTCAAGATTCTTGCCAACTGAATTATATAATTCAAGAACTTTTTCGGGGGAAATTTTTTTTGAAAAGTATACTTTGGATTTCATAATGTCACCTGTTCTGAATCAGCCGCAAGCAAAATGCCTGCGGCTGTTATTTGTTTATTTTGTTTCGGGAATTATGTAAAAGCTGAACTCAAGGCCTTTGCTTCCGTCAACTTCAAACTGAGGAAAAATATCGGGACCGCAGCTTGCTGTGCCTGTGCCTCTTGTGAATCCGTCAATGTTAACAACAACGGTATCTTCGCTGTGAAGGTCTTCCTGATGACCTGCTTTCTGAAGAAGCTTCTGTGAGAATTCTCTTACGTTGAAGTTGAAATAATTATCATCAAAAGTAAATTTCAGACCGTCTCCGTCATCATCGGTAACTGTGAGATATCTTACCATTGTTCTGTTGCCTGCATCCTGAGGACGGATGTAAGGCTCATGCATTTCTGCAACGGTTGTGTTATAAATTCCGACAATTGCCTGAGCATAGAGGTCGCAGAGGTTTTCACAGTCGCCCATGCCGTAATATTCAACATTTCTAAATGTTTTGGGCATTTCGAGAGTGAGACCGAATCTCGGCATGTGAGCAGCAAGTCGTCTTTTTGCGATGGGCTCAAATTCTGTTTCAACCTTGATTATGCCGTCAGGGTAAACGGTATATTCAATCTCAACCTCTGCAAGAGGAAGAATTGTTTTCTTGCTCTTGAGCTTGTATTTGACTTCGATTTCAGCTTTATCTTTTTTTATTTCAACTTCAAAATCCTTGCAGATGCATTCATAGTCATCGTATCCCGCATCCATCCATTCGTCACGGTATTTTGTGTCGTTATCAAGATAAGCTCTGTAAATATTGGGAAGGAATCCTTTGGCATAAGCAGGGGAGTCGTTTACGAATTCTTTTCCGTTGAAGATATAACGCTCAATCATGCCTGTTTTGCCTGAGAAAACTACCTTGCCGTTTTCAAAAGCTACTGTATATTCATCATCATCATTTGAAAGTGAAATCTTACCGCTTGATTTGGGCTTGCTGTATTCATATTCTTCTTTGATTGCAATCTGTTCAAAAGCAACTTCATTATCGCCGTCATAATAGTAGATGTTAAGGTGACAGTCACATTCTTCTTTGGGAATATTAAGCTCAAGCTTGATTTCAAGTGTTTCTTCGGGAGCGATATCAAGAACAGCTTCATCTGCTTCGATAAGAATGTTGCCGTTTTTAACGAGTTCCCATACAGCATTAAGATATGAAGTGTTTCTGAATCTGTTGGTGTTGAGGAATGAAAGAACTCCGTCTTCATATTCTGCTCTGACAGGACGGTAAACATTCTTCATTTCTTTTGCACCTGTGTGGAGTCTTCTGTCAGGATAAACAAGTCCGTCAACGCAGAAGCATCCGTCATGGCGCCATTCGCCGTGGTCGCCGCCATAGGTGAATTTATATTTGCCGTTTGCATGGTAAACAGAGTGATCGGCCCATTCCCAGATGCAGCCGCCCATGAGATTTTCATAGTTGTAGAAAATGTCCCAGTATTCTTCAAGTCCGCCGGGACCTACGCCCATTGCATGAGCATATTCACAAAGGAAGAAGGGCTTGGGAGTGTATTTCTTGCCTCTTGTGTGTTTGCCTGTTTTTTCAACATCCTGATGATTTGTATACATTTCAGAAACAACATCATATGAATGTCTTTCGTTACGGACAACACCTTCATAGTGAACGGGAATTTCGGGGCATACTTCATGAAGATATTCGTAGCATTTATCCTGGCAAGCATAACCGCCTGCTTCGTTACCGAGTGACCACATGATGATGCCTGCACGGCTTCTGTCACGCAGATACATTCTTTTAACTCTGTCAACATATCTCGGTGCCCATGCAAGGTCGTGGCTGATAAGATCGAAATTATCATGAGGCTGGCAGGCAACACCGTGAGTTTCAATGTCAGCTTCATCAACAACATAAAGACCGTAAATATCACAAAGAACAACAAACTGAGGGTCGGGAGGATAATGAGAAGTTCTGACGGTGTTAACATTAAGCTCTTTCATGAGTCTGATATCTTTTTCCATATCATCAAAACTCATGACATAGCCGTTTTTATAGTGTGTGTCGTGGTGGTTAACACCCTTACACTTGATTTTCTTTCCGTTGACGGTGAAAATATCCTTCTTGATTTTAACCGTCTTGAAGCCAATATAGTTACGGGCAGACATAACTTCTTTATCGCCGTTATAAAGAGTAACGAAAGCTGTATAAAGAGTGGGAACTTCTGCATTCCAGCTTGTTACATCAAGTGCTTTGAAGTCGATACAGTTATCCGAAGCGGCATTAACGCTTTTTTCTGCAACGAGCTTATTTTTTGCATCATAGATTTCAGCTTTAAGAGTGTAACCGTCGCAGATACCTTCAACGGCGATATTGATATCAAGATTCCAGTCCTTTGATGTTTCTTTGGGTCTGTAATATATGTCATTTACATATGTTGCAGGCATTTCATAAAGAAGAACATCTCTGAAAATGCCGTTTTCTCTGAACATATCCTGGCATTCAAGGAAGGTTCCCTTTGACCATTTATGAACAACTGCGAGAAGTTCGTTTTTACCTTCTTTGAGATACTTTGTGATGTTGAATTCAGCAGTGTTATGAGCACCTTCGCTGTAGCCGACAAATTCACCGTTAATATAAAGATCAAGGCAGGAAATAACGCCGAGGAATGAAATAATATAAATTTTATCAAGATCTGAAATTTCAAATTCCTTTTTATAAACACCGACGGGCTGCTCTTCGGGAACATAGGGAGGGGGATTGTCAAAAGCGTAAGGACAGTTTATGTATGCGGGAGAATCATATCCTGTTCTTTGCCATGTGGAGGGGATTTTTACTGTATCAAATCCTGCTTCGTCGGTATCAATGATATCGGGAAGATTTTTGTTGCTGCTGTAATATCTGAACTGCCACTTGCCCGAAAGAACCTTAACGATGTCAGAAGAATTTCTTTCTTTCTTAAAAGGTGTCTTTTTGAGGATTTCTTTTGAGGAATAGGGAATCTGATATGCTCTTCCTTCAAGTTTGTTGATTTCAAAAACAGAGAAATCGTTAAAGTTTGTTTTGTTAATATTATACTTCATTATTTTCACTGCCTTTCGTTTAGTTTATTTATCATAATTTTAGCTGCTTTATAAATATCGCCGCATCCGAGAGTAATAACAAGGTCGCCTTTTTCGGCATTGCTGATTGCGTATTCTGCAACCTCGTCAAATGTGTTGAACCACACGCTTCCGGGGATTTTCTCGGCAAGCTGTGAGGTGTAAATGTCATATGTGTTTATTTCTCTTGATCCCATTATCTCTGTCATTATGCATTTGTCAGGAATTTGAAGTACACGGACAAATTCATCAAACAAAATAGCTGTTCTGGAATAGGTGAACGGCTGGAATACTGCCCATACTCTGCGGTAACCCATTTTCATTGCTGTTTCAAGAGTGACCTCAAGTTCTTTCGGATGATGAGCATAGTCATCGGCAATTGTTATTCCGTCGATTTCGGCAAGAATTTCGAAGCGTCTGCCTGCACCGTGGAAATCAGCAATTCCTTTTACACACTGTTCAAAACTTACACCCGATTCCATAGCTGAAGCAATAACTGCAAGAGCATTGTATACATGATGCTTACCTGGAATTCCGAGAGTAACCCTGCCGAGATTTTCACCGTATCTGATAAGTTCAAATGAAGCGAATTCATTTTTCAGTTCCACATTGACTGCACGGTAATTATTGTTTTCATCAATACCGAAAGTTATAACAGGCTTTTGGCAGATGTCAACTGCAGGAATAACAACATCTTTTGAGTTGATATCATCACCGTTGTAAATTATCATCTTTGTTGCCATTGATGCGAATTTTGTGAATGATTTCTTGAGATTATCAAAGGTCTTGAAATAGTCGAGATGATCTTCATCAACATTGAGAATAACTGCAATATCGGGAGATAAATCAAGAAAAGTATCAACGAATTCACATGCCTCACAAACCATGTGTTCACTGTGACCTACAAGGCCGTTAGAACCTGTCAGAGGAAGTTTGCCGCCGATAACCGCAGTAGGGTCAAAGTCAGCTTCAATAAGAACTTGGGTGAGCATGGAGCAGGCTGTAGTTTTTCCGTGAGTTCCGCTTATGCAGATGCTGTTCGGATATATTCTTGTAATTGCACCGAGAAGCTTGCTTCTTTCAAAGGTTGGGATTCCCGATGCTTTTGCGGCAACAAGTTCAGGATTATCTTTGAGAAGTGCGGCGGTATATACTATAAGTTCCGCACCTTCTATGTTTTCGGCCCTCTGACCCATAAAAACAGGGATTCCGAGAGAACGGATTCTTGCGAGGGTATCTGTTTCGTTGTTATCGGAACCGCTGAGAATATAGCCTTCTTTATGAAGTATTTCAGCAAGAGGACACATTCCCGAACCGCCTATGCCGATGAAATGAACCCGTTTGACGGTTTTCAGTAAACTATCTATTTCAAACATTTCAGAAACTTCCTTTCAAATATTCTATTTTATTATATAC
>JAZOVN010000015.1:0-1757 GCA_045658725.1 Acutalibacteraceae bacterium | reverse complement strand
TCAGCTTACCGCTCAGGAGCTTATCGATTGCGGTATTTCGGATGACCTTATCCGTCTTTCGGTTGGCATTGAGCATGTTGACGATATCATCGCCGATGTGAAGCAGGCACTTGAAGCTTCTCAGGCATAAGATTTGCTCATGAAAGCCAGAAGAGCAAAAAAATATATCGCCCTTGCGGTTTTTATTGAAACTTCTGTCAATATTGCTTTTGTTTTTTTGTTTGAAAGATTCATCAATATTTTTTATTCGGATTACGCACACCTTACGGTATGGGGCGATGTTGTTTCAATTATATCTGTTGTGATTTCGTTTATTGTTTACGACAGCTTTGCACACAGAGCGTATCACATGAGAAAAGACAGAATCATGTTTCTCGGTGCGGTTTATGTGGCATCAAAGGCGGCGAGTATCATCCATTATCTTGTGGCGATTCTTGCGGAAGTATTTCCCGTTGCAACAAGCGAGCCTTCACAGTTTATCCTTTCGGTTTTCCTTGTTCTGCTTGAAATTGTAACTGATGTCATAGCGGCGGTATGGCTGATAGGATATCTCGAAAAGAAATTTTCACAGGAAGAAGAATAAAAAATACGGCTTGACATTTCGTCAAGCCGTTAATTTTTTACTCTTCAATAATTTCAACAAGAATATCCATTGCATTTTCAAGAAGCTCAAAGGGAATGTTGAGGGGAGGAAGGAGTCTTACCTTTGTTTTTGCACTTAAAACAAGAACTCCTTTTTCCATTGCCGCCGCAATGATTTCCTTTGCGGGCTTTTCGCATTCAATGCCAAGCATGAAGCCTTTACCCGAAACACTCTTTACATTTTTGCATGCTGAAAGTCTTGAAATGATATATTCGCTCTTCTTTGTGACATCAATAAGAAGGTTATCGTCGATTCTCGAAAGAATGCTGATTGCACCTGCACAGCAGATGGGGTTTCCGCCGAAGGTTGAACCGTGACTGCCCGGAGTGAGGATATCCTGCACCTTTTCGCCGAGCATGGTTGCACCGAGGGGAAGACCGCCTGCAAGACCCTTTGCGGTTGAAACGATATCGGGCATAACGCCGTAGTGCATATAGCTGTAAAGCTTGCCTGTTCTGCCGTTACCTGTCTGAACCTCATCAATGATAACGAGCATATTCTTTTCTTTTGCAATCTCAAAAACGCCCTTGACGAATTCATCTGTCAGAGGGAGAACGCCGCCTTCGCCCTGGATGGTTTCCATCATGATTGCGGCACAGCCGTTTGCATCTGCAAGCTCTTTTACCGAATCAAGGTTGTTTGCTTCCGCATAAACAAAGCCCTCGGTGAAGGGACCGAAATCGGTGTGGAAATTATCTTGACCCGTTGCGGCAAGAGTGGTGATTGTTCTGCCGTGGAAGCTGTTTTTGAGGGTGATTATTGTTGAATTTCCTTCACCCTTGTTTTTGAGTGCCCAGAGTCTTGCGGTTTTGATTGCACATTCATTTGCTTCCGCACCTGAATTTGAGAAGAAAACCTTTTTCATTCCCGTTCTTTCGCAGAGCATCTGTGCAAGTTCGGCACAAGGCTTTGTGTAGTAAAGATTTGAGGTGTGACCGAGAAGCGAAGCCTGAACGGTGACAGCCTCAACCCATTCATCATCCGCCGCACCGAAGGTGTTGACGGCAATACCGCTTCCGAGGTCGATATATTCCTTATCGTCTTCGCCGTAGAGCAGAGCACCGTTGCCTTCCGAAAGCTCAACGGGGAAGCGTGCATAGGTATTTGCAATATA
>JAZOVN010000014.1:0-15490 GCA_045658725.1 Acutalibacteraceae bacterium | reverse complement strand
GCAGATAATTGATGTTCTCAACGATATCGGAACCGCATCCGTTAAGGAGATATGCTATTTTACGGGTCTTACTCCCGCAGTAACAAATACGCTTGTTAAAAACGGTTTAGCAGAATACTATGAGCGTGAGGTAGTTGTGCTTCCCGATTTTGCCGAAAAAAAAGGTGTCAGAACTCCGATCAATCTGACCGATGAACAAAAAATGGCTTATGAAAAACTTTCGGAAGCTTCAGTTTCAGGAAAAGCATCTGTATCACTTCTTTACGGCGTAACGGGAAGCGGTAAAACTTCCGTTTATATGAGTGTGATCGATAAGGTTGTAGACGAAGGTAAATCGGTAATTGTTATGGTTCCCGAAATCGGTCTCACTCCTCAGACAATCTCTCTTTTCTGTAAAAGATACGGCGGAGATATTGCCGTTTTTCATAGTGCTCTTTCAATAAGAGAGCGTCTTGAACAATGGAAAAGAGTGAGAAACGGAAAAGCAAAAATCATTATCGGAACGAGAAGTGCGGTTTTTGCTCCAACGGATAATATCGGACTTATTATAATTGATGAGGAGCAGGAGCATACATATAAATCCGAGCAGACTCCCCGATATAATGCAATTGATGTTGCAAAATTCAGAGCGGCATATAATAAATGCCTTTTGCTTCTTGCCTCTGCAACTCCAAGTGTTGAAAGTTTTGCTTCAGCACAAAGCGGAAAATATGATTTATGCAGGCTTGATAAAAGATACGGCAGTGCTGTTTTGCCCGAGGTTGTTACTGTTGACATGCGTACTGAAGAAAAAGCTCAGGGCAGCAGAGCCATAAGCCTTACTCTTCTTGAAAGCCTAAAAAAGAATGTTGAAGACGGAAAACAGTCGATTCTGCTTATCAACAGAAGGGGATTCAATACCTTTGCTGCGTGTGATTCCTGCGGAAATGTTGTTTGCTGTCCTCATTGCAGTATTTCAATGACATATCATACTGCCAATAACCGTCTTATGTGTCATTATTGCGGTCATTCCGTTCCGTTTTCGAGCGAATGTCCTGAATGCGGTGAAAATGCTGTAAGATATTCAGGCTTCGGAACCCAGAAGATTGAAGATGAGCTTTCCCGTCTTATTCCAGGTGTAAGAGTTATCAGAATGGATGCCGATTCCACTTCAGGAAAGAATTCGCACGAAAAGCTTCTGGATAGCTTTGCAAAAGGCGAATACGATATAATGATAGGCACTCAGATGGTTGCCAAAGGTCTTAATTTCCCGAATGTAACGCTTGTCGGTGTTGTTTCGGTTGACCAGCAGCTATATAATGATGATTTTCGCAGTCTTGAAAAAACTTTTTCCTTGCTTACTCAGGTTGTAGGCAGGTCGGGAAGGGGAGAATTCAAGGGTACGGCGATAATCCAGACTCTGACTCCCGAGAATGAAATAATCCGTCTTGCCGCAAAGCAGGATTATGATGCATTCTTCAAAACAGAAATCAGACTCCGTAAGGCACTTGTTTATCCGCCTTATTGTGATTTGTGTGTTATCGGTTTTACAGGTGAAAATGAAACGGTAGTTAAAAATGCGGCAAGAGAAACCCTGGATATGCTCAAAAATTATTCCAACGGAGAATTTAAGGGTGAAAAAATAATTGTTCTCGGTCCCATGCCCGCAAGGGTGGCAAAAATCAGCGAAAAATACAGATACAGACTTATTATCAAGTGCCATAATACGGCACGCTTCAGAGAAATGATTTCAAAGTTACTTATTGATACGGGGAATGATTCCCGATTCTCAAAGGTTACTGTTTATGCGGATATAAATCCCGAAAATACTTAAAATTACGGTTTTTTGAAAGGATTGACATTTATGGCAATCAGAAATATCGTTAAAATCGGTGATCCGGTTTTGGCAAAAAAATCAAGACAGGTTGAAAATTTCGATGCACGCCTCTGGCAGCTTCTTGATGACATGAAGGAAACAATGTATCATGCAAACGGAGTGGGTCTTGCAGCAGTGCAGGTGGGCATTTTAAGAAGAGTCGTTGTTATGGACTGCGGCGACGGATATATTGAACTTATCAATCCCGAAATAACAAGCATGGAGGGCGAACAGTTTGAGGAAGAGGGATGTCTTTCTCTTCCCGGTGAATCTGGTGTTACCTGCCGCCCAGCTGTTGTGAGAGTCAAGGCTCAGGACAGAAACGGAAAATGGTGTGTTTACAAAGGTGTACAGCTTAAGGCACGCTGTTTCTGCCATGAAATCGATCATCTTGACGGAATTGTTTTTACACAGAAGGTTATTAAAAAGGAGCTTTCGGAATGAGAGTAGTTTTTATGGGAACTCCCGATTTTGCTGTTCCCTGCTTACAGAAACTTATCGACTGCGGACATGAGGTTACGGGTGTTTTTACTCAGCCCGACAAACCGCAGGGCAGAAAAATGATAATGACTCCGCCGCCCGTAAAGGTGCTTGCAGAGCAAAACGGTATTAAAGTTTATCAGCCGTTAAAAATGAAGGACGGCACCGCTCTTGAAATGCTTAAGGAAGCCGATCCCGAGCTTTGTATTGTTGTTGCTTACGGAAAAATTCTTCCGAAAGAAATTCTTGATTATCCGAAATACGGATGTATCAATATTCATGCTTCGCTTCTTCCGAAACTCAGAGGTGCTGCACCTATTCAGTGGTCTATTATCAACGGATTTGATAAAACAGGCGTTACCTCGATGCAGATGGATGAAGGTCTTGATACGGGTGATATGCTTATCATGCGTGATACACCTATCGGAGAAAATATGAATGCAGGTGAGCTTCATGATGAGCTTTCGGCTCTCGGAGCCTCTGTTCTCGAAGAAACAATTGATGCACTTCTCAAAAATGAGCTCAGACCCGAAAAGCAAAATCATGATGAATTTACTTATGCTCCCATGCTTTCCAAGGAATTGTCTCCTGTTGACTGGAATGCATCCGCAAAAGAAATTCATAATAAGATAAGAGGTCTTTCGCCGTGGCCTTCAGCAAATGCAAAGCTTAACGGAAAAACGGTCAAGCTTCATAAGAGTGCATTAACCGATATAAAAGGAAAAAAAGCAGGCGAGATTGTTGAAGCAGGTAAACGCCTTGTTGTTTGCTGCGGCGACATGAATTGTATTGAAATCCTCAATCTTCAGGCCGAAGGAAAAAAAGCGATGTCATCTGCTGATTTTATGAGAGGCAATCAGCTTAATATCGGAGATATGTTTGAATAAGTGAAAGGAGAATAATATGCCTTATTTATTTATGGATTATTATTATATTATCCTTGTTATACCTGCAATGATTATTGCTGCATGGGCACAGATAAAAGTGAAATCAACCTACAGCAAGTTTTCAAAGGTTGAGAATGCAAGAAGAATCACCGGTGCTTATGCTGCCCAGGCTATTCTCAGCCATTACGGAATAACTGATGTCAGAATCGAACAGATATCAGGAAAGCTTACCGACCATTATGACCCGAAAGCAAAGGTTATCCGTCTTTCAGAGGGTGTATATAACAGCACAAGTATTGCCGCAGTCGGCATAGCATGCCATGAAGCAGGTCATGCCGCACAGCATGCAGAAGCATATAAACCCATAAAAATCAGAAATTCTCTTGTTCCTGTTTGCAATATCGGTTCATATCTCGGAATACCGCTTGCACTTTTAGGTTATTTTTTAGGTTTTGAACCTCTTATTTCTGTAGGTCTTTTGCTTTATGCCGCAATTTTTGTTTTTCAGCTTGTAACTCTTCCTGTTGAATTTAACGCAAGCCGAAGAGCTATAAACTGTATATCTGAAAGAGATTTGCTTGCTTATGATGAAGTTTCAAAAGCGAAAAAAGTTCTTTCTGCCGCTGCAATGACCTATGTTGCTTCAATGATTGTTGCACTTGCAAACCTTCTCAGACTCATTCTGAGATTCAGAAGCAGAGATTGATTAATTTCCCCGAAAGGATGCTGAATATATGAAAAGTGCGAGACAGGTTGCGTTTGAGGCGCTCCTTAAAGTACACAAAGACGGAGCATATTCAAACCTGGCTGTTGACAGCCTTTTAAAAGAAAATCACGGACTTGATGAGCGTGACAGAGCTTTTGTCTGCAATCTTGTTTACGGTACTCTTGACCGCCTGATGCTTATTGACTATAATCTCGGTCTTTATCTTAATCAGCCCGTAAGAAAGCTCAAGCCTGAGCTGCACACCATTCTCAGAATGGGTACATATCAGCTTTTGTTTATGGATAAGGTTCCTTCAAGAGCGGCAGTCAATGAAAGCGTTAATCTTGCGAAGGTGAATAAATCCTCATTTGCCGCATCGCTCGTCAACGCAGTCCTTCGAAGAGTTTCGGATAACGGACTCAGACTTCCTGAAGGCGATGAAAAAGATCCCGATTTTCTTTCAATCAAATATTCATGTCCCGAATGGATTCTTTCACTTTGGATTGATGCATACGGCTTTGAAAATGCCGTTGCACTTGCCGAAAAAGCACTTGAAGCACCTAATGTTGTTGTAAGAGTGAATACAACCAAAATCAGTGCGGATGAGCTTGTGTGGAAGCTTGCCGAAGAAGGTGTAATTTCAGAAAAATCAAGTGTTATTCCTGATGCACTTATTCTCAGTAACACAGGTTCTGTTGAAGAACTTGATGCCTATAAAGAAGGTCTTTTCCATGCTCAGGATCTTGCATCGCAGATTTGCTGCAAAGCGCTTGATCCGAAACCCGGTGAAGTTATTTTTGATATGTGTTCCGCACCCGGCGGAAAAGCATTCACAATAGCCGAAACAATGGAAAACAAAGGCGTTGTCAGAGCTTTTGATATATATCAGTCCAGAGTAGAACTTATAAGAAGCGGTGCCGAAAGACTCGGTCTTGAAAATGTTTTTTCATATCTTTCGGATGCTTCGATATTCAATGAAAATTACGGTCTGGCAGACAGAGTGCTTTGCGATGTTCCGTGCTCGGGTCTCGGCATTATCAGAAGAAAGCCTGAAATCCGTTTCAAGAGCCGTAATGATATTGACAACTTACCTGAGTTACAGTATCGTATACTCTGTAATTCAGCCAGATATCTTAAAGAAGGCGGCAGAATCGTATATTCGACCTGTACGCTTAATCCGAAAGAAAATTCAGAGGTTTGTGACAGATTTTTAAGCGAACATCCTGAATTTTCTGCAGTTGAAATTATGCCTGAGCTTCAAAGGTACGGCGAAGATGATAAATATCTTACTCTTATGCCTCATCTTCATTCAACAGACGGATTCTTTGTTGCCGCATTTGTGAAAAACGGAGGCAGCAAATGAGCAGAGATATTCTTTCGATGTCTTTCGGCGAGCTGTCAGATGCGTTTTCGGATCTCGGCATTCAGAAGTTCCGTGCAAAACAGGTTTATGAATGGTTGCATAAGCATCTTGCGTCGGATTACGATGAAATGCTGAATATTCCAAAAACGCTTCGTCAGGAGCTTTCAGAAAAGCTTCCGCTTTATACCTGTAAAATCGCAAGAAAGCAGGTTTCAAAGCTTGACAGCACCGTAAAATATCTTTTTGAAATGCATGACGGCGACTTTGTTGAAAGCGTTGTTATGAAATATAAATACGGCTACACAATCTGTGTTTCTTCGCAGGTAGGCTGTAAAATGGGATGTGCCTTCTGTGCATCAACCCTTGGCGGCTTCAAAAGAAGCCTTCTTCCCGGTGAAATTCTTTCTCAGCTTTATACAGCCCAGAAGGATCTTGGCGAAAGAATTTCACACATTGTATTAATGGGGATGGGTGAGCCGCATGATAATTATGAAAATGTTTTAAGCTTTTTAGAGCTGATAACCGATGAAAAAGGGCTTAATATTTCAATGAGAAATATTTCTCTTTCAACATGCGGTATAGTGCCGAAAATCAATGATCTGATCGACAAACATCTTCAGCTCACATTATCCATTTCTCTGCATGCTCCGAGTGATGAACTTCGCAGCAGAATAATGCCTGTTAATAATAAATATCCGATTGATGAACTTTTGCGTTCGTGCCGAAAATATGCCGCCGAAACTTCAAGGCGAATTTCATTTGAATATGCCATGCTTTCGGGTATCAACGATTCCGATGAGTGTGCGGCTCTCCTCGGCTCAAAATTAAAAGGAATGCTTTGTCATGTTAATCTTATTCCTGTTAATGAGGTTGCAGAAAGTCCGTTTAAGCCGAGCAGTCATGACAGAGTGGAACGCTTTGTTGAAATACTAAATAAAAACGGAATTAATGCTACCGTACGAAGGAAGCTTGGTTCTGATATTGATGCTTCGTGCGGTCAGTTGAGACAAAAGGAAAATAAAAACCATAAGAAAGGAGTTGAATAAGCATGAAAATTGTTGCAAGAACTGATAAAGGCGTTGTGCGTGACAACAATCAGGATTCTTACACTACATGCGAGCTTTCGGGCGGAGCCGTTCTTGCTGTTGTTTGTGACGGTATGGGCGGTGCGGCTGAGGGTGCACTTGCAAGCGCTGAAGGAATCAAGGCTATAAGAGAATATGTTGCAGAGCGGTATCTTGAAGATATGAGCGATCTTTCCATAAGAACAATGCTTGTTTCTGCTGTTGAGAATGCAAATAAGCGTATATATAATATCTCAAAGACAGATGAAAGCTATGAAGGAATGGGTACAACCGTTGTAGCCGTGCTGATTGCAAAATCTTTTCTGTATATCGCTCATGCGGGCGACAGCAGAGCGTATAAGATTTCAGGCGGAGAGCTTGTTCAGCTTACCCGTGATCATTCTGTTGTTCAGAATATGCTTGAGAAGGGCGAGATAACTGCCGAGGAGGCTGTTGATCACCCCAGCAAGCATATAATCACAAGAGCTTTGGGTGTTGATGATTTTATCAAGGTTGATTTCGGTCAGGAAACCTTTGATGAAGATGAAATACTTATTATGTGTTCAGACGGACTTACCAATTTTTCAACTCCGGAAGATATTTTAAGACTTACAAGCGACGGCTGTTATTATAAATATGCTGACAGACTTGTTAATCTTGCAAATCAAAACGGCGGTGGAGACAACATCACGGTTGTACTGGCTGCTTATTGATAATGATTTGACTGTAGTTTTGAAAGGAATGTTTATATATGGATAATTACACCGGCAAAAGACTTGACGGCCGATATGAAATTCAGGAAGTAATCGGCGTTGGCGGCATGGCTGTTGTTTATAAAGCATATGACAATATTGATGACAGAACCGTTGCGGTTAAAATTCTGAAAGACGAATACCTTGCAAACGAGGAATTCCGCCGCAGATTTAAAAATGAATCAAAAGCCATTGCTGTTCTCTCACATCCCAACATAGTTAAAGTTTTCAATGTCAGCTACGGCGACAGACTTCAGTATATTGTTATGGAGCATGTTGAGGGTATAACTCTTAAAGAATATATTGAGCAGCAGGGCAGACTCGGAATCAAAGAAACAGTACATTTCACAATTCAGATTCTCAGAGCACTTCAGCACGCACATGATAAGGGCATAGTTCACAGAGATATCAAGCCTCAGAACATATTGCTTCTTTCGAACGGAAATATCAAGGTAACGGATTTCGGTATTGCGAGATTCAGTTACAGCGATACCAAAACTATGACCGACAGTGCAATCGGTTCCGTTCATTATATCAGTCCCGAGCAGGCAAGAGGGGATTCAACCGACAGCAGAGCCGATATATATTCGGTTGGTGTTGTTATGTATGAAATGCTTACAGGTCAGCTTCCCTTCCAGTCTGATAATTCGGTTTCTGTTGCTCTTATGCAGCTTCAGAGCGATCCCACAAAGCCCAGAGAACTCAACAGCAGTATTCCTGTTGGTCTTGAGCAGATTGTTATGCACGCAATGCAGAAAAATAACAAGGACAGATATCAGTCTGCAGCAGAAATGCTCCTTGATATTGAGGAATTCAAAAGAAATCCGACCATCCGCTTCCAGCGTGATTATTTTGTTGATACTGACCCCACCAAATTTGTTCCCAAGAGGGGCGTTGTTTCACAGCCTGCAATAAAAACTCCTTCTAACGCTGCTTCTCAGCCTCAGATGCCTGTTTATGATGAATATGATGAGGATGATGATGAGCCGAAGAAGAGCAAGGGCGGACTTATTGCAATCGGCGTTATAATAGGTCTGCTTGTAATTTCAATTCTCGGTTTTGCGTTTATGTATTTCTTTACTGATGTATTTACCGGAGAAATGATGACAGTTCCCAAGTTTGTAGGCTACAATTACGAAACCGATATCAAAGATAATCCTGAATACAGAAACTTCAGATTTGAAATCAGCACAATTTCCAACAGTGCTTATGAAAACGGAACTGTTTTTGATCAGGAACCCGACAGCGGTCAGAAGATGAGCAAGAATAATAATGTTGTTCAGCTTGCTATAGTTCAGAACGAGCAGAAGGTTGTTATTCCGTCAGTTGTCGGTCTCGGATACGAACCTGCAAAGCAGACACTTGAAAACAAGGGACTTACCGTAAAACTTGCACCCATGCTCAGCCTTACCGAAGAATTCGGTACCGTTATCAAGACTGATCCGGAAGCGGATACCGAGGTTGACAGCGGAACTGTTATTATTGTTTATTATGCAAGCACCGATGAACTTGTTGAGGTTCCCGCAATCGCAAATGTCGGTTTTGATACCGAAACTGCCCGTCTTTTCCTTGAATCCGTTCAGCTTGTTATGGATACTGAAATCAAGGAAGAAAACAGCAACGAGCCTCTCGGAACTGTTATTGCACAGTCACCCGAAGCAGGTGAAAAGGTTATGCCTAACTCGAAAGTTACAATTACTATCAGTAACGGCATTCCCGAATCAAGCGAAGCTACATTAAACATAAATCTTCCTTCGTCAGGTTCAAGCGGTAAGTTTGAAGTTTATGTAAGCAACGAACCTCTTATCACAAAATCGCTCCTTCTTGACGGCAGCCCGTACACCTTTACAATCGAAGGCAGCGGTGAAAATGTATCTGTTAAGATTTATATTGACAATAAAGAATATTACACATGTTTAGTTGACTTTACTCAGAATCCCGCAGTTATTTCTTCCGGTTCATATTCGTCACAGAGTTCTATAATTAATACAGGACGCATTCAGATGCCTTCTGTTCTCGGTATGACAACAGAGCAGGCAATAAGTTCCCTTGTTGCGGCAGGCTTTAACAGAAATACAATTCATGTTAATTATCAGCCGGTAATGACTGATTCAGAAAATAACATTGTTATTGCACAGGATCCGACTGCAACTTCATCAGGGATTATGGGAATAACTCAGACTTATGATTCCAACACTCAGATTACTCTTACTGTTGGTCAGAAAATCGGGGTCTGATAAATGGCTAATTACGAAGGAATTATAATTAAAGGTATCGGGGGCTTCTATTATGTTGAAGCCGTCGGTGAGATATTCGAATGCAAGGCGAGGGGCGTTTTTCGTAAGTCAGGCATAAAGCCGCTTGCGGGTGACCGTGTAACAATCAGTGTAAATGATAAAGCAGAAAACACGATTGATAATATTCATGAAAGAAAGTCGCTTCTTCAAAGACCGCCCGTTGCAAATGTTGATAAGCTTTTTATTGTTTCTTCCGTTTGTGAACCGAAGCCTGTTCTTCTTATTATTGACAGATTGACTGCTCTTGCAACAGTCAAGGGTATTGAACCGATTGTTGTTTTCACAAAAAATGACCTTGAATCTGCCGATGAATATATTGAAATATATCGCAAAGCAGGAATCAAAGCTTATTCTGTTTCTTGTTTATCGGGTGACGGTGTGGATGATATCAAGGCAGAACTTAAAAATCATATCAGTGCTTTCTGCGGAAATTCAGGCGTAGGAAAATCTTCTCTTCTGAATGTTATTGATCCTGAGCTTGCACTTAAAACGGGTGAAATCAGCGATAAACTCGGAAGAGGCCGTCATACTACCCGTCACAGTGAGCTTTTTAAAGTTGAAGGCGGATATGTTGCTGATACCCCCGGTTTCTCATCATTTGAAGCAGAAGAAACAGAGCTGATTTTAAAAGATGATCTTCCTTATGCTTTTTCTGAATTTGAGGAATATATCGGACAATGCAAGTTTTCTACCTGTCTGCATACCGTTGATAAGGGCTGCAGAATAATTCAGGCAGTTGAAGACGGAGATATTCCGAAATCAAGGCACGAGAGCTACTGTTCTATGATGGAACAAGCGAAAAACATCAAAGAATGGGAACTTAAAAAGAAATAATGTAACGAAAAATATCACCGCTGATTATACTGTAATGAGCAAAGACTCAATCAGTATCATCGGGCGGTGATTTTTTTGAGATATGAATCGAAGGGGCATGTTCTGATTGCTTTTGCATTCGGAATGATTGTTGCTGCGTTGTTTCCTTACACAATTGCAATTCTTATAATTGCCTTGGTATTGGTTGTTGCAGGTCTGAGCCTTTGCAGATTTTTTTGATAAGGAGGAACATAATGAAAATCGTTGTTGTTCGCAGTCCGAAGGCTTTGAGGGGCTTGTTGAGAATGATGTTCGGAATAAAAAAAGAAGAAGTAAATTACCGTTAACATAAAAACCGGCAGTTCGCTGTGAACTGCCGGTTTTGGTTAATTAATATTCAAGAGAACCTTCAAAGACAAGCTTTGTGGAACCTGTGAGATAAACGCCTTCATCGGTGTAATTAACGATAAGGTCGCCGCCTCTTACTTTAACTGTGATATCGGTGTTCTTTTTGCAGAAGCCGTTTTCAACTGCTGCAACAACTGCTGCACAAGCACCTGTACCGCAGGCGAGAGTTTCACCGTTACCTCTTTCCCATACTCTCATTTTAAGAGTGGTTTCATTTACTACTCTTACAAACTCTGTGTTGACTCTGTGGGCGAAAATGTCTGCCTTTTCAAACTTAGGTCCGACCTTTTCAATCTCAATGGTGTCAACTCTGGGAACAAATACAACACAGTGGGGGTTACCCATTGAAACACAGGTGATTCTCTGTTCTTCACCGTTGATTGTTACGGGATAATCAATGAATCTGTTGGTGCCTACTGTGCTTGTAACAGCGTTATCAAGGTCTGCCTTGCCCATGTTAGCACAAACAGAGCTTACTTTACCGTTCATTGTGTAAAGCTCAACGCTCTTAACACCGCTTGCAGTTTCAATAGTAACTGTTTCGGTTGTTACATAACCCTTGTCATAAACATATTTTGCAACCGAACGCATAGCGTTACCGCCCATTCTGCCTTCGCTGCCGTCAAGGTTGAATACTCTCATCTTGACCTGTGCAACATCTGATTTTTCAACAAGAACAACACCGTCACTGCCAACACCGTGATTTCTGTCACAAAGGCTTACGCAAAGACTTTCAGGGCAGGTGATGGAATTATCGAAGTTTTCGATAACAATGTGGTCATTACCTGAAGCATCCATCTTAACAAAGTTAAGAGTCTGTCTTTCAGAACGCATATCATTGATATCAACAAGCTCTGTATTCTGCTGATTGAAGCGGCTTGCGATGATATCAGCAAGAGCGTTTGCGGTGTCAAGCGAAGTTATGCAAGCGATTGAAAGCTGAATTGCTCGTCTGTGAAGAGCAATGTAATCGCCCATTGTTGAATCCTGAAGAGCACCTGTATAAACAACATAGTCAATCTTGCCGCTTTCAAGAAGCTTATAGATTTCTGAGTTGTCGTCATATCTGCTGTTGACATATTCAACATCAATACCAAGCTGAGAAATAGCATCGGCTGTTTCTTTTGTTGCGTAAATATTTATCTTGAGATCATCAAGCTTCTTTGCAAGTGAAACAGCATCAAGCATATCGTGGCTGTCAACGCTGAGAAGAATGCCGATATTCTTTTCAGCTGTGGGAAGCTGAATTCTGAAGCCTGCGGAGGTAAGACCTTTGTAAAGTGCTTCGGCGGTTGTTTTACCGATACCGAGAACTTCACCGGTTGATTTCATTTCAGGTCCGAGAATTGAATTTACATCTGAAAGCTTTTCAAATGAGAATACGGGAACCTTAACTGTGTAGTAAGGAGGTGTTTTGTAAAGACCGGTACCGTAACCGAGATCTTTAAGAGGCTGGCCGATCATAACCTTTGATGCAATGTCAACCATGGGAACGCCTGTAACCTTGCTGATATAAGGAATTGTTCTTGAAGCTCTGGGGTTAACTTCAATAACATAAAGCTGATTGTGATAGATAAGATACTGAATGTTAACAAGACCCTTTGTTCCGAGTGAAAGAGCAAGTTTTTCAGAAACTTCACAGATGTTTTCACGCATTTTATCGTTGAGATTATAGGGAGGATAAACTGCGATTGAGTCACCGCTGTGAACGCCTGCTCTTTCAACATGTTCCATGATACCGGGAATGAGAACATCCTTACCGTCAGAAATAACATCAACTTCAAGCTCTGTACCCATCATGTACTTGTCAACAAGAACGGGATTTTCAATTTCGCCCGAAAGAATGATGTCCATGTATCTTTCAACATCTGAATCATCGTGAGCAATAGTCATATTCTGACCGCCGATGACATATGAAGGACGAAGAAGAACGGGATAGCCGAGTGAATTTGCGGCATTGAGTGCTTCCTGCTTTGTCATAACACCCATACCCTTGGGTCTGCGGATTGCAAACTTCTCAAGAAGTGCATCAAAGCGTTCTCTGTCTTCTGCTGTATCAATACCGTCAGCTGATGTGCCGAGGATTGTAATACCGTTTTCATCAAGGAATTTTGTAAGCTTGATTGCAGTCTGACCGCCGAAAGCAACAACAACACCGATGGGTTTTTCAACCTTGATGATGTTCATAACATCTTCGGGTGTAAGAGGCTCAAAATAAAGTCTGTCTGCGGTATCATAGTCAGTTGAAACAGTTTCGGGGTTATTGTTGATAATTGCAACCTCATAACCGAGCTCTTTAAGGGTCCATACGCAATGAACGGATGAATAGTCAAATTCAATACCCTGACCGATTCTGATAGGACCTGAACCGAGAACGATAATTCTGTCTTTCTTGCTGTTTTCAAGGAAGGGGCGTGCTTCACATTCTTCATCGTATACTGAATAGAAATAAGGTGCAGCAACGGGGAAGTTTGAGGAGCAGGTGTCAACTATTTTATAAACTGCATCCTTGTGAGCAGGAAGCTTGTCCACACCTGAAAGACGCTTAAGAGCAGCATCGGTATAGCCGTATGTTTTACCCTGATTGTAAAGTTCTTCGGTAAGATTACCGTTTTCGATAGCTTTTTCAAAATCAGCAAGATTCTTGAGTTTTTCAAGGAACCATTCTGTGATCTTTGTTATTTCGTGAACTTCTTCGATTGACATACCGCCTTTGATAGCTTCAAAAACAGAGAAGAGTCTCATATCATCTGTGTTTCTGAGTCTTTCTTCAAGAGGAGCATTTGTTTTGGGAGCGGCATTAAGAGTGTCAAGAGAAATTTCAGCACCTCTGACAGCCTTCATAATAGCATTTTCAAAGGTAGGACCGATGGACATAACTTCACCGGTAGCCTGCACCTGAGTGCCGAGTGTACGGCTTGCGTTAACAAACTTATCAAAAGGCCATTTGGGAAGCTTGACAACGATGTATTTGACATCGGGTTCAAACTTTTCGCAGTTAAGACCTGTTGTTTCGTTTTTGATTTCATCAAGTGTGATGCCGAGAGCAAGCATAGCGGTAACCTTTGCAATGGGATAACCTGTTGCCTTACTTGCAAGAGCAGATGAACGGGAAACTCTGGGGTTAACCTCAATAACAGCATAATCCATGCTGTTGGGGTCAAGTGCAAACTGACAGTTACATCCGCCGATAATGCCGAGAGCATCAACAATATCAAGAGATGCCTTGCGAAGCATCTGGAATTCTTCGTCAGTGAGTGAAAGTGCGGGAGCTGCAACAATACTGTCACCTGTATGAATACCGACGGGATCGAAGTTTTCCATACTGCAGACTGCAATGCAGTTACCCTTGCTGTCACGCATGGTTTCAAATTCGATTTCTTTCCAGCCGAAGATGTATTTTTCAACAAGAACCTGGGTAATAGGGGAAAGGTCAAGACCTGTTTTTGCAATAACACCAAGCTCTTCCGCGTTGTTTGCAACACCGCCGCCGCCACCGCCGAGGGTGAACGCAGGACGGATGATGATGGGATAACCGATTCTTTCTGCAATTTCAAGAGCGGTTTCAACATCGTTTGCAATTTCTGAAGGGATAACGGGCTGATTAATTGATTCCATTGTATCTCTGAACATTTTTCTGTCTTCAGCCTTATCGATGGCTTCGGCATTTGTTCCGAGAAGCTTTACGCCCATTTTATCAAGATAGCCGTCTTTGCTCAGCTGCATAGCGATGGTGAGACCTGTCTGTCCGCCGAGACCTGCAAGAAGACTGTCGGGCTTTTCTTTTTCAATAATTCTCTTAACGGTTTCAGCGGTAAGAGGTTCAAGATAAATCTCATCTGCGAGAGCTTTATCTGTCATAATGGTTGCAGGGTTTGAGTTAACAAGAACAACATCGAGACCTGCATCCTTAAGAACACGGCAAGCCTGTGTTCCTGCGTAGTCAAATTCAGCAGCCTGACCGATAACGATAGGACCTGAACCGATGACCATGACTTTTTTGATATCTTTATTGATTGGCATATTAATACCCCCTTGAGCTGATTAGTCTTTAAGAAGTTTTACGAGAACTGCTTTCTGAGCATGAAGTCTGTTTTCTGCTTCTTCAAAAATTTCTTTTGCGTGAGCTTCAAAAACCTTTGCGGTGATTTCTTCTTCACGGTGAGCGGGGAGGCAGTGAAGAACCATTGCATCGCTTTTTGCAACCGCCATAACGCTGTCATTAATCTGATAGTTTTTAAAGATCTTTTTGCGTTCTTCAGCTTCGCTTTCCTGACCCATTGATGCCCATACATCTGTGTAAAGAACATCGGCATCCTTTGCAGCAGCGAGAATATCGGTTGTGCATGTGAAGTCGCCGTTTTCTGCAGCCCATTTCATGATTTCTGCATCGGGCTTATAGTTTTCGGGGCATGCGATGCTGACAGCCATTCCCATTTTGATACCGCCAACGATAAGTGAGTTTGCCATGTTGTTGCCGTCACCGATGTAGCAGAGTTTGTTACCCTTGATTGAGCCTCTGAATTCACGGATTGTCATGAGGTCAGCAAGAACCTGACAGGGATGGCAGTAATCGGTAAGACCGTTGATGATGGGAATTGAACCGAATTCGGCAAGAGTTTCAACATCACTCTGATCGAAAGTTCTGATCATGATTCCGTCAAGATAACCGGAAAGAACTCGTGCTGTGTCGTTAACAGGCTCACCTCTGCCGAGCTGAATATCATGAGAGCTGAGGAAGAGTGCCATACCGCCGAGATCATACATACCTACCTCAAATGAAACTCGGGTTCTTGTGGATGATTTTGCAAATATCATACCGAGAGTTTTTCCTTTGAGATGATGATGCTCAATTCCGTTTTTCT
>JAZOVN010000013.1:0-32726 GCA_045658725.1 Acutalibacteraceae bacterium | reverse complement strand
CTTTTGTCTGTGACTGTGATTTCGGAGGCAGAAGCCTGATTGATATGCTTGATGCTCTTTGATGTAAAATTATCCTTTCACTTATAGTCAGAACTCGCTGTTTTTTTAACCTTTTCAGGTTAAAAGTTTTTGAATTTTGCTTCATTTATCTTTAAATTCAAGTCTGTTTTATAAGGAATATCAAGAGTTATTTGATATCAGCAAATTATTTTTGATTTTTGCATAAAATAACTCCCTCGGTAAATACCGAAGGAGTTCGACAAATTGGAATTTGTCAGATTCCTAAAATAGTAAAGCAAGTATATTTTTCAAATACATCTTCAAGCCATTTGTTTGCCTCATAATATATCTCTTGTGATTTTTTATCTTTCGACAAAATCAACTTGCCGACTTCTTTCCACTCATCAACCGATATTTCTGTTTCACCAAACGGGTCATAATTAGGGACAACTTCAGTTATTGCATCAACAAAACCATTATCGTACAAATAATCGTCATGTAATAAAATCGAATCATATTTCCAAAAAGTCTTCTCATCCCACTTACCCTTGTAAAACTCATGATAACAACTACCATCTCGCTGATTATTTAAAATAAAATATTTCATGGTACACCTACAAATTCTTATTTATCAATCTCATTATAATTCCCTGAGATTATTTTTGCAACTCTTGAATTATGTCACGGGAAGTGATGGTTGTATAAATATATGAGCCGTATTCCGAAGTAATAAAGCGGATTACGGCTTTTTGTTTTTGCAATTGTTTGTAACCGGGAGAGTGGATATCCACTTTTCAAAAATGTCCCGCAACCCTTACCGTTTGCTGGCGAAATAATTTCCCCAAACCCATGGAAAATCGGAAAAGAATTTTCAGAAAAATTCTCTCTGAGCGATGCCACAGCGGCTCAAAAAATATCCCGCACGGTCAAACCATACGGGATAGAATGTGTTTACAGATAATACATGTTTCCGACATCATTTCCATAAAAAAGGAACGGGCTTTAACTTTTATATATTCAAAAAAATCAAGCTTTTAATAAAAAATTCAATTGCTGACAAAACAAAAATATGCCAAAATGAACTTATATTTATACCTTAAAAGAGGTTAGTTAAAGCTTATTATCTGCTGTTTCTACCTCTGCGGATATAATCATCGTTGATATCATTGCTCCAATCGGCGCAGAGAGGTGCACTTGCACGCACATTGCAGACAGCTTTTGCGACGGATTCATAGAGAATGCTTGTGCCTTCTTTGTCGGCATTGTAATTTACTGCACGGTCTCTGCCGATGCCGTATCTTGCGGCGGTTTCAACTGCATCAATATTTGCACCGATGAAAAGGAATTCCCAGCCGTACTTTTCTTTCTGACGCTCAATCATCATTTTGACTCTGTCGCTTGTGTACTTATGGCTTGCATTCTCCATACCGTCGGTTGTGATGATGAACATTGTGTGCTCGGGCACATCTTCGGGTCTTGCATACTTGTGAACATTGCCGATGTGGTGAATCGCACCACCGATTGCATCGATGAGAGCAGTGCTTCCTCTGACGGTGTAATCACGGTCTGTCATGGGCTTGATTTCGGAGAGTTTCACTCTGTCGTGAAGCACTTCGGATACATTGTCAAAAAGCACGGTTGAAACATAGCATTCGCCATCCTGCTTTTTCTGTTTCTCAATCATAGCGTTGAATCCGCCGATTGTGTCGCTTTCAAGACCTGCCATTGAGCCGCTTCTGTCAAGGATAAATACGAGTTCTGTAATGTTGTTTTTCATTGTTCAGTTCTCCTTATTTTATTAACAGTTTACAGTATGTTTGTTGTTTTGGCTCCCTCCTGAGGGAGCTGTCACGGAGTGACTGAGGGAGTTTTAGATTTTGCGTTGAATTGTTAATTCTCAAAAATTTGAACAAATAAACCCCTCCGTCTTTTGCTTCGCAAAATCCACCTCCCCTCAAGGGGAGGCAATAAGCTTTGTCAATCAAGGCATAAATTTATCAATAAAGTTTTCAGCGATTTCAAGAAGATAATTATCAAGATATGAGAGTGCGGTTTCTTTCATTTCTTCGTTTACGCCGTAATATGCTTCGGCAATTGAGCCTGCGATTGCAGCAGTTGTGTCGCTGTCGCCGCCGATAGAAATTGCGTTTCTGATTGCATCCTCAAAGCTTGTTGACTCAAAGAATGCTTCGAATGCATGAGGCACGGATTCCTGACAGGTTTCATAGAAGCCGTATTTATCACGGATTTCATCGAGAGTGAAATCTATTTTATAGAAAGTGCTCGCATATTTCTTGATTTCATCGATATCGTGACCCGTTCTTGCAAGATAAATCGCACCTGCAACTGATACTGCACCTTTGATTCCTTCGGGATGGTTGTGGGTAACTTCGGCAGTTGCCTTTGCGAGTTCTTCGCATTCTTCAAGGGAATTTGCAAACCAACCAACGGGCGAAACTCTCATAGCAGAGCCGTTGCCGTAACTGTTATATGGATATGTCAGATTTTCCATCATCCAAAGAAGAAATCTTCCGCCGTAACCGCATTGAGGATATCTTCTGCCGACTTCGTGCATAACCTCAACAAGCTCGGTTTTGAACGCTTCGTAGTCCGTTATAGATTCGTGTTGAGTGAGAGCCTTTGCGATTGCGAGAGTCATAACCGAATCGTCGGTAAAATCACATTCCGTATGGAACATTTCGAAATCCTTTGATTTGTAGTTGTCAAACTCAAATCTTGAGCCGACAACATCGCCGATAATTGCACCTGTCATTGTTTTGTCCTCCAAAAATAAAAATGTGGTTGCTTGGTTTCTCAACCTTACAACCACATTATAGCGATTTTGTTTATTCAATTGGTCGCTTGACGGGAGACTTTTATCAACATCCCAACAGCACCTGATCAAATTCAAACAGTGCTTCGTTTATTTCGAAAATATCATAAACACCCTTTTGCAGAAAATATCTGATGATTTTATCAAATGTGAAACTGCGGGAGAGGGTCAAGCCTGCGGATGCGAGCAAATCCTGCGTTTCGTCAAGGGTCAGTTCAAGTGCGACTGCGAATGCAACGGCTGTCTGTTTTGACGGTTTGTATGTATCGGGATTGCACTTGATTTTAGAGAATGTCTTTTTGTCAACATTGGCTTTTTTGTAGCACTCAACATCGGTCATTCCCTTTGAATCAATCAGATCAAAAAGCTTATAAGCAAAGGATTTATCCATTGCTTTCATATATTCTGCAAGTGTTTTGTTCTTTGCACTGCCGTATTCATCCGATTGCAGTGCAGGCATTGAAGAGCAAAGCTTCGGCGCAGGAATTTCGCAGTCTCTCCGTCTGATTCTGTTGGGAAGAACTCTCGATTCAAAAAGTTCAATTCCCGAATCAAAATCCGAACATGTTTCTTCAGCATAATCACCGTCGATAAAACTGCTGATTTCATTGAAAACAACTCTGCTGAATTCATAGGATTTGCGGTCATAAACACAAAGATAAACATTAAGTTCGTGTTCAAAAAGGAACTCGGTGATAACCTGAATTGCAAATTTCAGCACCTGATCTTTCGGATAACCGTAAGCACCTGCAGAGATAAGCGGAAATGCAACGGATTCGCAACCGTTTGCAACTGCGAGTTTAAGGGATTCTGTGTAACACGACTTAAGAATGATGCTCTCGCCCACAAGTCCACCGTGCCAGACGGGACCCGAAGTGTGGATAACATACTTTGCATCAAGATTGTATGCACCCGTAATCTTTGCAGTGCCGAGACCGAGAGGTCTGATTTTTGCGCATTCCTCATCGAGCATCGGACCTGCGGCGGTATGCACAGCAAGGTCAACTCCGCTGTAACCCACCATTTCTTCGTTGGTGGTGTTGACAATGGCATCAACCTTCATTTTGGTTATATCTTGTCTTATGATTTGTAACGGCACGGTATCACCTCATTTCGGAATTATAAATATTATACCACAAAAATTTCTCTTTGCAAATATGGCTGTTGAGAAGGGGAACTGAATGTCTGCATCCACCTGCAGACGAGCTTTACTGTTTATATATACATTTGCAAAGCTTTGATAAAATCATCGCATTCTTCAAAAAACTTTTCGGTCTCACAAAAACAATCCCCGAATCATTCGGGAATATATATTAAATATTTACGGGCAGTGTCATTATCCGACACTGCCCGTATTTTTGCTGTAATCAACAGTATGATTTTATCACGGCTTTTTAACCGAAAAATTGAGCCCGAGAGCAAGAACGGCAAGAATCAGAAGCATCATAAACGGTGCGGTGTATCCGCCGAACTGTGCGAGCAGAGTGTTTGCGAATTTTGCGATGAATGCGGCAACAATCAGGTTGAAATTGGTAAGGCTGTAGTTTACCGAAAAATATTTCTGTCCGTAGAAGGAAGAAGTAAACGCAGAAGTCAGGGTCGGGCATGAGCCGTATGAAAGACCCGTGAGGCAAAGACCGATAATGCAAATCGGGAGTGAGCCGAGCTGCACCGCAATGAGGGTTATGCCTGCGGCAACGATTGTGAGAATGTTTGCCGAAATCATTGTTGTGCGGCGTCCGAGTGCATCATAGAGTGCACCCGTAAGAATTCTGCCGATTCCGTTGCAAACGGAAAGAACGCCGACAAGAGTAACGGCAAGGGCTTCGGGTGCTTCAACGGAAATCGCAAGGTCTCTTGCAAAGCTGATTACCGAATTACCCACGGCGGTGATGAATGCCATGCAGGCAAATGCTCTCCAGAAGGTGAAGCTTCTGAGCATTTCTCCCGTTGTGAAATCACGGCTCTCGAACGCTTCTTTTCTGATGCTTTTTCCCGCTTTGGGAGAGGGGAGATTATCGTCTGCCGAAGGTTTGCGGAGAATGATACCCGCAACGATGAGCACAACCGCAAGAATAACGCCGAGAAGAATATAAGTTTTGTTCATGCCGAAGCCGTCTTTTTCAAAAAGAATGCTGATGATATTTCCCATAAGCAGGGTGCTGATTCCGAACCCCATCATCAGACAGCCCGAGCAGAAGCCTTTTCTGTCGGGGAACCATGAACAAACGGTTGAAACAACAACATTATATGAAATGCCGATGCCCGTTCCTGCGAGAACCGCATAGGTTATGTAAAGAAGCCATGCACCTGATTCCGCCGTGAGCAGACCCGTTGCAACAAAGCCTGCACCTACAAGCAGACCTGCAAGGATGAGAGTCAGTTTGACTCCGATTTTTTTGCAGATAAGACTGCCGAAGAATGCTCCGAGGCAAAAGAAACACATGGTGAGTGTGAAGTTGAGTGAAAGTACATCTTCACCGAAGCCGAAATCCTCTTTGAAAGGTACTTTGAGGATTGACCAGGCATAGAGTACGCCTGAAAAAAGCATGGCAAAAACACCTGAGGCGAGATAAATCCAACGCTTTTTCAGATTGTTCTGAGCTGACATGAGAAAATCTCCTTTGCAATAGAAAAATATGTAATATTATATCACAGCTTGTCAATAGCTTCGACGGTGCCGTAATAATATCAGTCAATATTGATTATGAACCTGAAGGTTACTTCAATATCTCTTTTGAAACAGTTTATCAGCTGTTGCGGATGTTGTCAAATAAAAATGTTGTTTTATTTTGTTTGCAATTGAAAATGCGGTATACATTTGATATAATAATCTTATATAAACTCATGGGAGTGTTCAACTTTGAAAAATGATGCAACAATAATCGCCCTTTCGGGCAAGGGCGGAGTGGGTAAAACCTCAATTTCCGCCGCAATAGTAAAACTGCTTGTGCAGGCTTATCCCGATAAAAAAATCCTTGCAATTGATGCCGACCCCGCAGTAGGTCTTTCAACCGCACTCGGCATTGATGTTAAAATGACAATCGACGATATCCGCAAAGAAATTGTTGAAACCGTTGAAGACGGTCAGACAAGAGCGGCAATCGAGCTTCTGGGAGATGCAAGATATAAAATATTCGATGCGCTTGTTGAAACAGACGGCTTTGCTTTTATCGCTGTCGGCAGACCCGAAAGTGCAGGCTGCTACTGCAAAATCAATACTTATCTCAAAGAGGTTATCAGCATTCTTTCGAATGAATTTGATTTTGTTGTTATTGACGGCGAAGCAGGAATTGAACAGATTAACCGCCGTGTTATGGAAAAGGTGACTCATCTTCTGCTTATCACAGATGCAAGCAAAAAGGGCACTCAGGTTATTTCAACCATCAAGAGCGTTGCAGATGAGCTTGTGATGTATAAAAAAATCGGTGCAATCGTCAACAGAATTCCCGATGAAAGCGTTATTGAGCATATCAACACAAACGGAATTCCCGTTTTATCTTATATCCCCACTGATTCCAACCTTGCGATTTACGATATCGAAGGTAAAAACATAACAAAGCTTCCCGACGATTCAAATGTTGTTGAGGGAGCAAGAAAAGCTCTTGTTGAATTGGAGATTTTGAAATGAGAGATCTGAAATATCTTTATGAGTTTGAAAAGCTTCTTCAGGAAGCGAATAATGAGCTTGTTCAGAAGGCGAAGGCAGACGGCGGAATAGCTCTCGGCTATACCTGCTATCACATTCCCGAAGTTCTTCTCAACTGCGGCAACTGCTTTTCGGTCAGACTCCGTGCACCCCGTACAGGCTCAATGGATATTGCAACATATTATATGAGCAATTTCCTCTGCGGTTTTTCAAAGGCGATTCTGGAGCGTGCCATCGAGGGCGGATATAATTTTCTCGATGCACTTCTTGCAAGCGAAACCTGCTCTGAAATGAACAGAGCCGCCGAGCATTTTGAACTTCTCAATCTTGTGGAAAACGATAAGTTTTTCCTGACTTTTCTTGATATGCCGTTCAAGATTGCCGACCACACGGTGAAGCATTATGTGACACAGACAAGAAACAAAATCCTCAACAAAATGACCGAGGTTTACGGTGTTGACACTTCTGATGCCGCACTTCTCAGAGCGGTTGAGGAGCATAATGAGGTCTGCCGTCTTATGACGGAAATCGGCAATTACCGCAAGGAAGAAAATCCCCGTATCACGGGCTATGAATATCACATTCTCAGTCTTGTTACATATTGCTGCCCCAAATCGCTTATTCTTCCCATGCTCCGTGAAACGGCAGAGGAGCTTAAAACCCGTGAGCCTGACGCAAAGAAAAATTTCAGGGCAAGAATCGTTGTTGTCGGCTCTGAAATGGATGACCCTGATTTCACCGCACTTATCGAAGACAGCGGTGCGCTCGTTGTTGCCGACAGATATTGCTTCGGTTCAATGCCGGGCAGAGAAGAAATAATCATCAATCCCGATGAGGATGTTCTTACTCAGATTTGTCTGCATTATCTTAAAACAAGTCAGTGTCCCAGATACATGAGCCACGAAAAGGTTCAGGAGAGAAGGGATTATGTGAAGCACCTTGTTGACGAATATCACGCAGACGGTGTTATGTATGAGCAGCTCAAATTCTGCGAATACTGGGGCTACGAAAGAGCTCTTGCATCATATGTTATGCTTAATGATTACGGCGTTCCCACCGCTGCGGTTGACAGACAGTATACCGCTTCGGCATCGGGTCAGCTCCGCACGAGAGTTCAGGCTTTTGTTGAAAGCCTTGAAATAAAGAAAATACGCAAAGAAAGAGAGGTGAAGGAGAATGGCTGATTTCGGCAAGCTTTATTCCGAAGACCGCAAGGCTGTTCTTAAACACAGAGAATGGCGCGGCTTCAGGGATACCATGTATGACTATTATCGCTGGCTTGTCACATGGAAGGATATGATAGTCATGGTGCTCAAAGCACCGATATCAACCGTCAAGGGTCTGTGGCGTTACCGCTGGATGGCATCGTATCTTTCAACGCCTTCGTTCATTGACAGACACACGGCAGGTCTGAGGGGAACTCACCTTCGTATAGTTCACCTGCATTTCAATATGATAGTCAAGCATGCAACGGGTCTTATTCACACCTCGTTTGTTGCAGACGAAAAGATAAATCCGAAAAACAAGCTTTCAAAGAAAATTGTTCTTACCGATGAAATCATTCCCAACGAGATTTTTTCGGGCTTCCCGAATTTAACGGTTATTCCGCTTCAGACAATCCCCATTTTTCTTACCTCAATGGTTGATCAGCAGATAACTCCGCCTTACCTTGAGGTTACCGAAAGCTTCGGCGTGCCTGCCGATGTGTGCCCTCTTCCGAGTGCGGAAGCAGGCGTTGCAATCGAGGACGATTATCCGAAAATGGGATGCTGTATGGTTGCAACGAATATGCCGTGCGACGGTTCGGTTATGAATTCAACCTTCCTTGACCGCCGTCTCAATCTTCCCGTTCATCTTTTCAACATTCCGCTTCGCTACAACGATGAGGATGTTCAGGAATATGCGGTTGAAGAGGTTAAGGAGCTTATAAAATTCATCGAAGAGCAGACGGGTGAAAAGTTTGACTGGGATGTTTTCTTTGAGGCTCTTAAAAATTCAAACAAACAGCTTGAATATGAAATGGAAAAATGGGATATCAATAAAACTCCCTATCCTCAGATGACGGGTGCCGCCTTCTGGCTTTACAGAATTTATTATTTCAATCTTTCGGGCGGTGTTGACAAGCGATTCCTTAAGGTTGATAAAAAAGTCAACAAGCTTATGCTGAAGGCTTACGAGAAAAAAGAAGCCGTGTCAAAGGAAATGCGTCACCGTGCGGTTGTGTGGAGCTGCCCTGCAAACTATTATACAAGCTTTGCAAACTGGCTTGAAAACTGCTGGGGCATGAATGTTGTCATGGATATGGAAACAATGATTTCCTATATCAGATATAACACCGAAGACAAAGAGCAGGCTCTTAAAGATGTTGCAAAAACCTATCAGCGTTCTATTATGCGTAAGCATACAAAGGGCGGCTACAGAAATGTTGTTGACGAGCTCTGGAGAATCGTTGAAGAATATGATGCCGATACGGTTATAATGTATGATCAGATTTCATGCAAAGGCATGGACGGTCTTGCAGGTATTTTTGATGATCAGGCAAGAGAACGGAATATTAATTTCATCTGGGTCAAGCAGGACCTTATGGACCCGAGAACAATTTCAAGAAGAGATATGCGTGAGCAGGTCAACAAATATATGCAGACCGTTCTTCAGGAAGAGCCTCTCGACCCATCGCTTGTAGATTTTGAAGACGACCTTGCGTGGTAAAGTGTGAATAAAGGAGATAATTATTATGAAATATTTCGGCGGATGTGATGTAGGCTCAACCTACACAAAATGTATCATTCTTGATGAAAACGGAAAGATTGCCGCCTCCGTCACAAACAGAAGCAAGATAAACCCCGTTGCGAGTGCCGAAATCGCACTTAACGATGCGGTTGCACAGGTCAGCGGACTTAATTCGGCAGAGGAGCTCAGCTATCTTATCGGCACGGGCTACGGCAGAAACAAGGTTCCTTTTGCGGATGAAAACATTTCGGAAATCAGCTGCCACGCAATGGGTGTTCATGTTACAAACCCCGAAGTCAAAGCGATTATCGATATCGGCGGTCAGGATGTCAAGGGTATTTCTATTGACACCGACGGCACGGTTAAAAACTTTGCGATGAACGATAAGTGTGCCGCAGGTACGGGCAGATTCTATGAAGCAATGGCGAATGCGTTTGAAATGTCGCTTCCCGAATTTTCAAAGCTTTCGCTCAATGCAAAAAATACTATCCCCATCACCGCACAGTGCACCGTTTTTGCCGAAAGCGAGGTTATTTCTCTTGTCGGTGAAGGCAAGCCCATGGATGAAATCGCTGCAGGAATTCAGCTTGCCGTTGCAAAAAGATGCTTTGTTATGGCAAAAAAAGCAGGTGCAACCGACAGCATAACTCTTACGGGCGGCTGTGCAAAGAACGACGGACTCAAAAAGGCAATCGAGAAGGTGCTCAAAATCAAGGTTGTTGAGCTTTCAACAGACCCCCAGCTCATGGGTGCTCTCGGTGCGGCAGAATATGCCCGTCAGAAAGGTCTGGCAAAGTAAATGGAAGTTTTGTTTATAATTCTCGGTGTTATTCTTGCACTGTTTGTTATTACTTTTGTGATTTATTTCTTCAATCTGGATATGAAGCTCATCCGCAAGGTCTACGACCTTCTCGGAAAGCATTATGACACCATGAAGAGGGATAAAAAGCTCTGATGAAATTTTTTGATTCTCTTATTGCGGAGCTTAACGGAGCTGTTGCTCCGCTTGAAAAAAAGATATATTCCGCCGATAAGGCGTGGAAGGATTCGGGCACAAATCAGGTTATCATGAAGCGTGACACTGCATTTGAGCTTGACGGAACGGGCTTTAATCTTATTACGGCAGAAAAAACCGACGACGAAATTATTGTTATCGGCAGGGACCTCGCTGAAATTCCCAAAGATTGCAAATTTGCACGGGTTGCGGTCATTGAAATTGATGCCGACGGTGATGAGCAGGAGGCATACAAGTTGATTAAAAAAATCGAGTATGTCAAATATCATTGCTTCCCCGACGGATACATGTCAAGAAGCACATCCCGTTCACACAAAGAGGCTGTCAGGGTTTCGGAAAAGGCTGTTTCAGACGGAATAAGCTTTCAGTCTGTCGGCTCGCTTCTGATTGAAAAATATAAAGAAATTCCTGCTGTAAGAGGTGTCAGGCTGATATTCATAACAGACTTCCGTGCGGATTTCGGAAAAATCGAGAATCTTGCAGTGAAAAACCATGAAATAACCGAAACTCTCAATCATATTATGAATAACATTACCTTCGATTGTGATACCTGCAATCTCAAGCCCATATGCGATGAGGTTGAAGGCATGAAGGAGCTTCATTTTAAAAATTCAGGTAAGATGTAAAAACAACGGCGGCTTGGAAATCAAGCCGCCGTTCATCTTGTCGAAAAACTTGTTTTTCGGCAAGATGATGGTTGTTGAGAAAGGAAGCTGAATGTCGTTTTCTTCGCTTGAAGGTGTATACAGATACATCGAAAAGCGAAAAAACGGCAAATAAACGAAAAACGACACGGCGGGATGTGGGCATCCCGCCCTACTATTCCTACTGCTTTTGAAGGTCGACATGTTACCGCCCTCACATTTTATTTCGTTTATGGTTCAGCGACTTTATCGGCAATCAAAACGGCGGCTTGGGAATCAAGCCGCCGTTGACTGTTGATAAAGATTAATTTATTGTGCACCTTTAATCTGATTATATTTTTCAATGTTGATTTTCTTGTCGGCAAGCATCTGTTCAACCCAGAGCTGCAGAGTTTCAACTGTAATCGAAATATGCTCAAGCTCTTTCTGGATGTAAACAAAATCGTTGATTTCGCTGTCGTCTATTGTGCCGTCAGCGGTGATTTCAATGAGCCTTTCCTGCCTGTTTTTCATCGAGTTGAGGGATGAAAGCATTTCGAGCACAATCTGTGCAAGGTCCTTGACCTTGATTTCGGGAACATATTTTTCACCGATGGGGCATTCTTTTGAGCAATAGTGATTGCAGAGGGTCGGCTCACCGTAGATTTTTGCAAGCAGAAGCACTTCATCGGGAGATATGGGGAATTTTCCGTTTTCTATTCGTTCAAGACGCTCAGGCTGAATGGGATTATTCATCAGCGATGCTTTGTCGCACACATCATCCCGTGTCAGCTCGTGTTTTTTGCGTATTTCTTTATAAATTGTGTCTGCCATATTTTCTCCTTTTAAATGGGTATTGTAATATCCAGTGCCGTGACAATTGAAATATACAGCATACCGAGGATTAAAAAAATTATATATGCGGCAATAACACACAAAATAACCTTTTTTGCAATTTTACCGTCATCAATTTTTTTAATCGGATTTCCGCATTCCGTGCAGAAATTTTCGGTATTGCTGACTTTTGCACCGCATGAACCGCACTTCATACGGGCAATTTTTATTCTGATTATTATGTAAACGGGGATAGCGTAGAAGTTGAACAGTAACACCATAAGCCCCCACAGAACAGCCTTCATTTTGTGACGGTATGCGTCAATGAAAACTATGGCAGCCAAGGTCAGGGTTATGATTATAAAGCAAATCCACGCAATGCCGCCCGTTATCATTCCGACAAGCATTGCTCCCATTACATTCCTCCCTGATAACTGTAATAAACGGCGGCAATCAGCATGCCGACACGCGCAAGGATATATACGGCAACAAGGGCGATGCAGATGTCGATTATTGTTTTTGCAACCAATCCGAGTCTGGGTCTTACGCTGTCAAGCTCAACTCCGCAGGAGGAGCAGAATTTCGCTTTTACAGGGGTATCTGCCAGACAGGAGGGACATTTTTTGTTGAAATAAATTTTCCGTGCAATCAGGTAGGCGATAAGTCCGGGTATATTAAGCAAGGCACCGATGACAGTCCACAAAAGGGGATTCATTCTGCGTTTTTTCGAATCCTTATATACATAAAACCCGATTATAACCGAAAGCACCGCAAGCACGAAAAGTGACGCAAGGTATATAAAAATTGATACCAGCATTGTAAACATAGAAAATTATCCTATCTCATCAAGATTTGCACCTTTTGTTTCTTTGACTTTAAGAGTGAAGAGAATTGCGGCAACGGTAACGGTGGGAATCGAAATAGCAAGGCATGCCGACCAGATAGGCATAATTATCATGCCGATTGTTGCACTCGCATAACCCACAACAAGACCGATGATAACAAGAAGACCTTCCGCACCCACAACCGATGCACGGATATCTGTCGGCACCTTTTCGGTCATCATAACATTCATGTAGTCTCTGCCGATCCAGTATGAACCCTGATAAAGACCTGCGAAAGCACCGACAAAATAGGGATTCCAGCCGTTGAGAATTCCGACAACAAAAAGAATATATCCCGTAACGCAGGTCACGGAGAAGAGGGTAACGGTTGTTTTTCTGCCTGCCTTATCGGCAATGAAGCCCGAAAGGAAGGTTATGGAAGCATAAATTACGGGCACCATGAAGAGTGCCTTTGTGATATCGCTTGTGCTCATACCTGCACGGTGCATTGAAGATTCGAAATAGAGTGCGATTGCAGGCATTGCTGTGTCAAAAATAATGTGAGCAATGATGAGCATTTTTGTGTCTTTGTTTGCAAAAATATATTTTACGCCGTTGAAAACGCCCGACTGGTTTCTCTGGGCTTCCTTCTGCTGTTTTTTGAGCTCTTTTTCTTTCTGTCTTTCTTCATAAGGGCGTGAAAGATATTCAATTCTTTCACCGATGAAAACCTTGGTATCCTTTGCAAGAAGAACAACAAGCACAACTGCCGCAAAGCCGATGAGTGCAGGCACAAGGAAGATTTCACGCCACTTTGTTGCATCGTTGCCCATGAGGATGTCACGCAGAGTCGGGATAAGAATAACACCGAGGATGCCGAAGCTTTTAAGGAAGCTGTAAATTTTTGCTCTGTGTTTATCGGGTGCTTCTTCGAGAATATAAATAATCTGAATATCGTGACCCATGAAGAAGCTGATGATTGCAAATCCGACAAGAAACATTATGTAGCTTGACGAAAGATGGATAACAAGAAGTCCGAATGCCATGCCGAGAGTTGAAATGGCAAAGAGAGGTTTTCTGCCCCATTTGTCGGCAAGTGCCTTGTAAAACGGAGTGAAAAGTCCGAGCACATAGGTGAAAACACCGATTCCCGAGTGGAATGCAAGACCGTCTTCGTATGTATAATATTTTCCCATAAAGGGATTGTTGACAAAAAATTCCGTTATGAATGATGACTGCACCGTAACGGTAAGGTTGCTTGTAACCTCATCAAGAATGTTGACTATCGCAATCAACATGAGCAGAATCAGAAAATATCCGCTGCCCGAATTGCGGTTGTGCATTTTTCTGAGCCTTGAAAGCTCTTTTTCTTCGTTTTTAAGAATTTTTTCGGTAGTTTTCATATCTGCACCTCACAGGAGTTTGTTTATGTAATCAGAATAAGAAAAGGAATTGTTTTTGCAGGAGCTTTTGTTAAGCGTGATTTTGCCCGAAAACGCTCTTGAAATGAACGCCGCAGCCGCAAACATAATGAAGCCCTCCGCTCCGAAAAGCTCAACCGAAAGCACGGCAGCGGTTATCGGACAGTTGGTTACTCCGCCAAAAAAAGCAGTCATTCCGATTGCCGCGGCAAAGCTTATGGGTAAGCCGAAAAATGCCGATAAAGCCGCACCGAGAGTTGCACCGATGAAAAATGAAGGTACAATTTCGCCGCCCTTGTATCCTGCGGAAACCGTTATAACCGTAAAAATTATTTTCAGAAGGAAAGCTTCGGGATGAACCGTGCCTTCTTCAAAAATTCTTTCAATCACAAACATTCCGCCGCCGTTATAATCCGTGCCGAATATCAGCGTCAGTATAATCACGGCACATCCGCCTGAAAAAATACGGATAAAAGGATTTGCAAATGCTTTTTCAAAAAGCTTTTCGCCGCCGTGAAGAAGTCTGCAGAAAACGGATGCAGTCAGCGAAACAATAACCGCAACGCCGAGTGTTCTGAGCAAAGCTCCTGCTTCAAAATCGGGAACATCGCCGATGTGAAATTTTTCGGGAGTAACTCCGATTAATTTTGAAATGAAGTGTGCCGATATTCCCGAAACGGCAACGGGAAACAATGCGAGAGCATTGATGCTTCCTGCAAATGCAAGCTCAAACGCAAACACGCAAGCTCCGACGGGTGTTCCGAAAACCGCCGAAAACAATGCCGCCATTCCGCACAGCGTGAGCACCGAACGCGTTTTTGCATCTGCTTTTGTGATTTTTGAAACCAGCGATGCAACTCCGCTTCCGAGCTGAAGTGCTGCACCCTCTTTGCCTGCAGATCCGCCGAAAAGATGAGTTATCACTGATGCCGTGAACACAGCAGGTATCAGCAAAACGGGAGTTTCCGACTCGCCCCTTGCTGTTTCAATTACTGTGTTTGTTCCGATTCCTTCTGTTTTTGAAAGCTTGTAAATTCCCACGGAAACAAGCCCGCCTATGGGCAGAAGATAAATAATCCACGGATATTCTGCCCTGAGTGCGGTCACAAAAGCAATGCTTCGGGCAAAGGCACCGCCTATCGCACCGCAAATCAGACCGACTGCCGCCGCAGAAAGGATGAGATATACCCATTTAATAATCCGTTTTGGCTCGCACGGAAATTTTTTTGATAAAGAGTTCACTGTATCACCTGAATTTTGCCTTAAACTGTTTTTATATTATCAAAAAAATAATAAAAATGCAATAAGGGAGACTACCTTTTGTCAAGACAGTCTCCCGATTTTTATTTGCAGAGCTCTGCGGCAAGAGCTTCAATCTGTGCAATATTTTCATCGCTTACCGCTGATTTGATGTGAACACCTGCTTCGGTGTAGGTCAAGTTTTTGCAGTTTTCGAGCGCTCTTCTCATGAACTTTTCAGCCATAAGACCCCATGTGCCGTTTTCAATGAAACCGACGGTTTTATTCTGAAAATTACGCTCTGCAAGCTCTTCAAGGAAGGTTCTCATAAACGGGAACATCTCACCGTTATAGGTCGTTGTTGCGAAAACGATTTTTCCGTAGCGGAAGGCGTCTTCAACAGCCTCTGCCATGTCACAGCGGGCAAGGTCGTTGACAACAACCTTCTCACAGCCGTTTTCTTCAAGCTTTTCAGCAAGCATTTCAACCGCTTTTTTGGTGTTGCCGTAAACGGAAGTGTAAGCAATAACAATTCCTTCGCTTTCAACGCCGTAGGATGACCAGGTGTTGTAAAGATCAAGGTAATATCCGAGATTTTCGGTAAGGATAGGTCCGTGAAGGGGGCAGATAGTCTGAATGTCAAGTGCCGCGGCTTTCTTGAGAAGTGCCTGCACCTGAACACCGTATTTTCCGACGATGCCGAAATAATATCTTCTTGCTTCGCAAGCCCAATCCTCGTCCGCATCAAGTGCACCGAATTTTCCGAAGCCGTCAGCCGAGAAAAGAACTTTATCCTTGCTGTCATATGTCACAATAACCTCTGGCCAATGAACCATGGGAGCGGTAACAAAGGTGAGATTATGCTCACCGAGAGAAAGAGTGTCGCCGTCACCGACAACAACCTGTCTGTCGGCATAATCGTTGCCGTAGAACTGAAGCATCATGGCAAAAGCCTTTTTTGATGCAACGATTTTTGCTTCGGGATAAGCCGATGCAAAAAGATTGGTGTTTGCGGAATGGTCGGGCTCCATATGTTGAATGATGAGATAATCGGGATTTCTGTCGCCGAGAGCTGCCTTGATGTTTGCAAGCCATTCTTCGCCGAAGCGTGCGTCAACGGTATCAAAAACCGCAATTTTTTCATCGCTTATGATGTAAGAGTTATATGCCATTCCGTTTTCAACAACATACTGACCCTCAAAAAGGTCGATATCTCTGTCGTTAACACCGATGTATTTTATGTCTTTTGTAATCTGCATTGTAATTCTCCTTTTCAGTCGCTTTTTCAATTATATCATCAATTTCAAAAAATATAAAGATGTAAATTATACTTTTTTAAAAGGGAATCTCATAATCTTTTTATGTGAGGTGACATAAATGCTTTTTCAGATTAACTCTGCGTTGAGCGGGTTTTTATGGGGTCCGCCGATGCTTGCCGCATTTCTCTCAACGGGATTTTTTCTTTCTTTCAGATCGGGATTCTTTCAGGTTTCGGGAATCAGACTGTGGATGGGTGAAACGGTTGTTTCTGCATTCAGAAGCAGACATGAAAAATGCACCGACGGCTCAATTTCGCAGTTTTCTGCCCTGACTTCGGCACTTGCCGCCTGCCTTGGCACGGGTAATATCATCGGAGTTGCAACGGCAATCTGTTCGGGCGGACCCGGTGCACTTTTCTGGATGTGTGTTTCAGCGATTCTCGGAATGATGACTTGCTGTTGTGAAAACATTCTCGGAATAAAATACAGAATCCGTGATTTTACGGGCAGATTCAAAGGCGGCCCGATGTATTACATAGAAAACGGACTCGGCATGAAGGGTCTTGCAGGTACCTATGCGGTTTTTCTTGTCGGAGCATCTCTCGGAATGGGTAACATGACTCAGGCAAATTCCGTTGCTCAGGGAATGAGCGGATTCGGAATACCGCCTTTTGTGACTGCCGCCGTGCTTTGCATTTTGCTCGGTATTGCAGTTTCGGGAGGGCTCGGAAGAATTTCAAAAATATCGGAAAAGCTGATTCCTGCCCTGACAGCCGTTTTTGTTGCCGCGTGTTTTGTTATAATCATCAGAAATGCGGAAAATATTATTCCCTGTTTCAGGACCGTGATTAAGGAAGCGTTTACCGTTAAGGCAGTCAGCGGATTCGGGATGGCAAAAGCAGCAAGATACGGTATTTCGAGGGGAGTTTTTTCAAATGAAGCAGGGCTTGGAAGCAGTGCGATTATTCATGCTTCCGCCGACTGTAAAAATGCAGGAGAGCAGGGAATGTGGGGAATCCTTGAGGTTTTTATTGACACGGTTTTCATGTGCACGGTCACTGGTGCGGCAATACTCACAAGCGGAGTGTGGTCTCCCGAAGCGGATGTCAACGGTGCCGTGCTTTGCTCCGATGTTTTTGAAAGTGTTTTCGGCAGGGCAGGAGGATATTTTCTTAACGCATGTATCTGCCTTTTTGCATTTGCCACTCTCACTTCGTGGTCTTATTACGGAAAATGCGGAGCAGAATATCTTTTTAGCGAAAAGGCAGACAAAATTTATAATGTTTTATATATAATATGTGCCTTTGCAGGCAGTCTTATCAGGCTTGAAAGTGTGTGGAGTATTTCGGATACTCTCAACGGACTTATGGCAATTCCGAATATTTTTGCCCTGCTTCTTCTTAATAAAGAGGCACTCGGAGAGTTGAAACTCGTGAAAATGCATAAAAAAATCAAAAAGTTATAATTTTTTTCTTGCATTTTTTATATGCGTGTTATACAATATTCATAATCCCATATACCAAGGAGGGTTTCTATGCCAACATCAAGCATCACAAAAATAAAAACCAAGAGGAATGACCTCTATCTCAGAGTTGCAAAGGGTCATTTTGCTACCAACCATTCTCACAGCAACTATTATATTGATGTTGCTGCTCAGAAATCGCGTCTTTCCGAAGCAAAAGCGGTTGCTCAGGAGCTTTGCAGCAACAGCAGCTATAAAGTAAAAATCGTTGATACCATTCTCTGCCTTGTCGGCACAGAGGTTATCGGCGCATGTCTTGCAGACGAACTCACCAAAAATAATTGGATGAATATAAATGCCCACCAGACCGTTTATGTTGTAACTCCCGAAACAACAAGCAGTGCTCAGCTTATGTTCAGAGATAATATTGTTCCCATGATCAGAGGCAAGCATGTGCTTGTGCTTGCTGTATCGGTTGCAACGGGCGGCACGGTAAGAGCGGCAATGGATGCCATCAAATATTACGGCGGTGAGGTTGTGGGTATTGCTTCAATTTTTGCAACTGCCGACGAATGTGACGGATACACGGTAAATTCCGTTTTCAATCCCAAAGACCTTCCCGGATATTTTTCGGTTCCTTCGCATGAATGTCCGCTCTGCAAAGAGGGCAAAAAGCTTGATGCTCTAATCAACAGTCACGGCTTCTCAAAACTCTGATTTAACAAAGAATAAGCAGCTTGCTTCGGTTTTGCCGATGCAGGCTGCTTTTTTAAAAGAGGAGGATTATGTAAATTGTTGTTTCTGAAAATGATAAAAGTGGCTTGCATTTTGCAAGCCGCTTTATTCAGGGCTGTTGAACAGCACCTTCTTTAAGCATGAAATAAAGTCAGAGCTTATGCCTGCTCCTGCTTCTTTGCGAAGCACTCGCTGCAGTAAACGGGTCTGTCCTCACGGGGCTTAAAGGGAACCTTTGCAACTCCACCGCAGGAATCACATGTTGCCTCAAACCATTCACGCTCGCCACGGGCAGCATTCTTGCGTGCGTCACGGCATGTCTTGCAGCGCTGGGGCTCATTTACAAAGCCTTTTTCAGCATAGAATTCCTGTTCACCTGCTGTGAAGATGAATTCTTCGCCGCATTCCTTACAGATGAGAGTCTTGTCTTCGTACATTGTTTTTAACCTCGCTTGAAAAAATTTTTTACGCCCTTGGACGGAATTGCACCGCCACCTTTGATTATCAACGCTCTGCTTTAAGCTACGTGGGCATATATTTACTCCCGAAGGAGTTTATTTGTTGAGTTTTCTTTGCATTTTGTTTTTGATTCGCTGAAGTGCATTGTCAACGGCTTTTTCGCTTCTGCCAAGCTCGCAGGCTATCTGAGAATAGCTTTTGTTTTGCAGACGCAGGTCGATGACATTTTTTTCAAAATCCGAAAGACCGCTGCTGAGCAGATTTGAAAGATATTCCGTTTCAAACATATCTGAAACAATATCTGCAGGGTCGTTGCCGCTGATTATTTCTGTTTCTTCCGCTTCAAATGATACCGCATTTGAGAGTGCGGCATTTTTGCTGTTGTAATTCATGCGCACGGCAGAAATGATGCGGTTGTTGATGCAGGTTTCGGCGAAAGCCTTGAAAGGAACGCCCTTTGACGGGTCAAATTTCTTGACGGCATCAAGAAAGCCGAGCATACCTTCCTGAACAAGATCTTCGTTTGAGATTCTTGCTGATGCAAAGCCCGATGCTTTTGCTTTTGCGATGGGTGTGACGGCAGAAATCAGATGAGCCATTGCTTCGTCGTTGCCTGATGCGGCAAGCATCACCATTTCTTCGTCAGACAATTTTTTTTGCCCGTTAAGCACAATAAAAATACCTCGCAAATTTCTATTAATAAATATCATAAGCTATATTATGAAATTTGTCAACAACTTTTTTGGCTTAAGGTGAGTTTTTATTGTTAAATAGTAACGAAAACGGACAAATTTCCAACATATTGTGTAATTGCCCGTATTTTCTGTAGTCGAAAATTAATTTTTTTATCCGCGAAACGGTTATATTAGAGTCGGAGGCTGATAAATAAATGAACGAAAAAGAAAAATATCTGTGGAAACTTGTTGCAATTCTTGCAATAAATCTGCTTTTGCTTTTTGCTGTTTCGGCTGTCGGAGCAGAAGCGGTAAGGCTCGGTGACAGCGGTGAAAGGGTTGCACGGATACAGCTTGAACTCAGCAAAAGAAAATATATATCAAGCAAAACAGACGGAGTTTTTGACCTTGAAACAAGAAGGGGAATAATGTCGTTTCAATCGTCTGAAGGAATCGGTAAAAGCGGAGAAGCGGATTGCGCAACTCTTCTTGCACTCGGTCTTGATACCCGTTGCTCCGACTGCTTTTCATCGCATACAGAGCTTCTTGCAAGGTGCATTCAGCTCAGCGGCTGTCTCACTTATCCCGAAATGCTCCGCAAAGGAACGGAGATACTTGAAGAAACCTGCGGTGTGCCGACTCTCGGAGATTATATTGCCCGCAATTATCCCGATTTTTTCAGAAAAAGCAATGAGCCGTCTGCCGATGCATATAACGCCGCCGTTCAGGTAATTAGAAAAGCTGTTTTCTATGCAGACAAATAAAATGCCTGCGAAGAAAAACTCCGCAAGCATTTCTGACAGTTATTTTCTGATAAGATTTTTTATCGTAACGGCAAGGATAATAATAGCTTCTGTTCCAGTGAGCACATATGCCGATGCGATATGAAAAGCAGGAGCACCGCCTCCGTAAAGAAGAACATCGGGAAGAAGGAATGCCGCGGCATAAAGTATGCTCCATATTGCGGGAGCGGCAACAGCACAGAGCAGGCGTTTCTTTTTGCCGTTTGTCATGAGCGAACCTGCAAATGCAAACAGCAAAACGGTAAGAGCAAGAGTCAGATAATAACCGAACGGATCGATTCCGCCGATATATGCTCTTCTGTGCCATCCGAAAAGCTCAAAGAAAACTCCGACAAGAACGGGAAGCAGAATAAAAATGAATCTTCTCGGCTTGTTTCTGAGTGCAATAATCATAATGGCGAGGCTCATAACGGCACAAATGCCGTAAAGAACAATTGAAACGGGGAAAAGAACATCGTTGCCGAATGTGCTTGCTTTACCGTTGAAGAAAACAAGGGCGTCGGGTCCGACTGTATCCATTTCTCTTATCATTGTGATGCCCGAAGCTTTGATATCGGCAATAAGCTTATCTGATTCGTCTTTATCATAGACATTGAAGCCCTTCCAGTATCTCCAGCAGATTTCACTGCGTAAAACATTGCTGAGATGCCCGTCGGTATCGGCTTTGGTTTTTGCGTTTTCCCAGAGCAGATCGGCTTTTCCGATATCCTCTTTGCTGAAATCAAGGGTGGTTTCCATGGGGTCATAAATCTTGAGGTGTCCGTTTTCGGGAACAGCTTTTTCAACGGTCATATCAATAAAACTGCGGATATCCGCAAAACCCTTGCCGTAATATGCTTCAAGGAATTCGTTCATGCACGCACCATAGTCAACATAAGGATTCTGCATGAGCTTTGAAAGAAGGTATGCACGAAGCTCACCGAATTCGCCGTCGCATTGGTCTATATAATAGTTGCCTTCTTCATAAAGACCCACAACATTGTTTTCGTAGAAAACCTGAACATTTCTCTGAAGCACGCCGAAATCGGGAAAGATGCCGAGCGTATGAGCAAAGTTGGTGGTGTAATCCCACACATAAATGCGGTTGCAGATTTTGCTCCATTCTTTAAGGTCTGCCATAAGAGAAACATTTTCGGAGCAGTCTGCATCATCAAGAGGATGGGCAAAACAGCATTCGATTGTGCAAAGACGGACTATAACATTATCCTCGGGCACAACCTTTGAGGGAGCTTTTCTTGTGTAGCGGTATGCGAAGGTGTCGATTGCAACATTATCATATCCCGCTTCTTTAACTGCTCTTGCAATGCGGTTTACAAAAGTTATCATTGTGCCCGAATGTGAGCCGTTTTCATCGTCAATGGCTTTGCACCCTGAGCACTGACACATTTTTGCGTTTTCACCGCTGTCAGCCTGAGTGAGCGAAATAATCTGAAGCGATTTTTCTGGGTCGTGCTTTTCTTTCAGAAGTGCCATGACTTCACCGAGAACAAGATTATAAACATCCTCGTTTGTCAGGCAGAGCTGTTCGTTTTGTCTTATGCCGTTATGCAGAGCGAAATATTCGGGATTTGACTCGAAATATGTATCCTTTGAGCAGAACTGCGAACCGAAGGTGTGACAGAAGGCGGAGATATATTCAACCGTTCCGCCAAGTTCATCGGGGATTGATCTGTAGGGATTGCCGTTAAGTCCGTTTGCAAGTGAATATTCAACATCACGGGGGCTTTTCCAGTCGGTATCGGTATATTCAAAAAACGGCTTGTATTCGGTCTTTTCACCTTCGGGAATAACAAGATTATGATTTTCGGGGATTGAATAAATTGTTGAGGTGAACCATCTGCAGTTGCAGTATTTCTCAAGAAAAGCATAGACTCCGTGAATGACACCTCTTGTGCCGTTTCCGAGAACAGAAACCTCGTTTTTGCCTGTTTCAATCACATATCCGTTATCGGGAATTTTCGAAGAATAGCCGAGCGTGAATTTTATTCCTTCGCCTTCAGGGGAAACGGAAAAATCCTTGCCGGTAATCTGTTCCATATATTTTTCAAGCGTTTCGCCTGCGGCAATAAGCCTTTTATCGCTTTCGTCGGACAGTGCAATATAACCGCCCGATGCTGTTTGTGCATATGAGAAAACAGGAAAAGCAAAGGTCAGCATTAAAATAACCGCGAGAATTAAACTGAGCTTTTTCATCAGATAAACACCCTTTCCTAAAAAATCAAGGAAGAATATTGCCTGCGGAGCGGTAGATTTCATACCACTCTTCACGGGTGATTGTGATTTCGCTTGCCTTCAGACAGTCAGCAAGGCGGGCAAGATTTGTTGTGCCCGTAACAGGCTGCATTTTTGCGGGATGGCGAAGAATCCAGGCAAATGCCATTGTTGTTTTTGACACACCGTATTTATCGCCGATTTGCTGAAGTGTTTCGTTCAGCACGGGGAACTTTTCGTTATCGATAAAACAGCCTTCAAAAAATCCGTATTGCATGGGAGACCAGGGCTGAATCGTGATGTTGTTGAGACGGCAGAAATCAAGCACACCGCCGTCACGATTAACGCCCGATTCGTTATACATATTGACATTGATTCCCGACTGAATCATCGGGGTGTGCATAACACCGAACTGAAGCTGATTTGCACAGAGCGGCATTGAAAGCGAATTCTGAAGCAGCTGCATCTGATAAGGATTCTGATTTGAAACGCCGAAATGACGGACTTTGCCCGAAGACTTCAGATAATCAAAGGCTTTTGCAACCTCATCGGGCTCCATGAGTGCGTCAGGTCTGTGAAGCAGCAGAACATCAATATAGTCCGTTCCGAGTCTTTTAAGGCTGCCGTCAACGGAGCTTACAATGTGGTCATAAGAAAAGTCAAACATTCCCTTGCGTATACCGCATTTTGTCTGAATAAAAATCTTTTCTCTCATTGACGGTGAAATCGCCTTGCCGAAAACCTCTTCGCTTTTGCCTCCGCCGTAAATATCGGCATGGTCAAAGAAATTTGCACCGAAGCTCAATGCCGTGTCAACAAAAGCAGAAATCTCCTTATCGTTCATGTCGCTTATACGCATACAGCCGACTGCAACCGCAGGCACCTGCATACCGCTTTTTCCGAAATCAATACTATACATAATTCTTTCCCCTTTATGACAGTTTTTTTAATTATAACATATCCGATATGATAAATAAAGAGAAATGTAATTTTAAAATCAGACGGAGCTCGCTCTTGCAAAACTTCATTGCGGAAGATATAATAATAAAAAAGAATTAAAGGGAGAGAAAAAATGTTTTCACGGATAATTGCATTGATTATGAGCGTTGTTTCTTTTTTCGGTGCTCCGTTTTCACAGATTTTTTCGGGATGGGAGCTTAAAAGAGAGCTTGCAGGGGGATGCTATGAAAGCCCGTATATTTCAAGACCCCTTGACGGAATAACCGTAAACGGTGTGCCGATTGACGAATACGGTGTTGTTATCCCTGAAGGGGAAATATATTATTTTGCCGCACAGACACTTTGCGATGAAATTTATAAGGCTTGCGGAAAAAAGCCTGATACGGCACAAAAGTCATTTTCAAAAGCCTTTATAATAAGTGAAACGCTTGATGAAGGTAACAGCTTCAGTCTGAGCGTTGAAAACGGAAATGTTTATATTACGGGGAGCATGAAAGCGGGAATTTCAAGAGGAATAACCGCTTTTGCGGATGAAATCCTGCTTCGCTCAGAAGGGACTTACGATTTTAAAGACGGATATAAGTTCAGCAAAATCTTTTCCGATTTTGTAACATATGAAGATTTCGGTGCCGCAGGCGACGGCATAACAGACGATTCTGAGGCAATTGCAAAGACTCATGAATATGCAAATGCAAACGGAATGAGCGTTTTCGCCTCTGAAACAGCGTCATATTATATCGGCGGTGCGGATAAAACCGCCGGCATTATGACAGATACCGACTGGTCAACCGCACGGTTTATTATTGATGATACTCATGTTGAAAACAGAAGTGCATGGATATTCTGCATCACACCGTCGCAGACCGCGGTAAATATAACAGAAAAGATTTCTCCGCTGAAAATTGATGCCGATAATATAGGAACGGTTCTTGACGGAGAAAGCCTTGTTGTGCTGACAGATTCAAATGTCAAAAGGTATATTCGCAAGGGAGCGAATCAGAATTCGGGCAGCAATCAGACCGATGTTATTCTTGTTGATAAAAACGGAAACATCTCTCCTGAAACTCCGCTTATCTGGGATTTTGATTCAGTTACATCAGCTGTGGCCTATCCTGTTGACACAGAAACATTAACCGTAAAAGGCGGAAGGTTTACCACCGTTGCAAACAATGCTGCTTCAGAGTATAACTATTATGCAAGAGGCATTCAAGTCAGACGCTCAAACACCGTTATAGACGGGCTGTATCACGATATCGTTAATGAGGGCAAAACGGGTGCACCGTATTCGGCTTTTGTCAGCCTTTCGTGCTGTGCGGAAGTGACGGTGAAAAACTGCACATTCACGGGTCACAAAAAATACACAACAACGGGTTCAGCAGGAACAAGCGTAACAATGGGCACTTATGATATCGGTGCCGCAACTGCGGTCAACGCAAGCTTTGTTAACTGTAATCAGACAAACGATATTACCGATAACGATTTTTGGGGAATCGCAGGCACGAATTATTGTAAAAATCTTGTGTATGACGGATGTGCACTTTCACGCTTTGATGCTCATCAGGGCGTTTTCAACGCAACGGTCATAAATTCCGTTCTTGGTCATCACGGAATCAAGCTTATAGGAAGCGGAACGGTTCTGATAGAGAATACAACTGTTTTTGCCGAAGATTTTGTTGATTTGCGTTCGGATTACGGCTCAACCTGGAACGGAGAGCTTGTTATCCGCAAATGCAGGTTTTATCCCACGGGCATTTCAAGCCATATTATCAAGGCTGAAAATTCCGAGGAGCACGATTTCGGATATACCTGCCATTTACCCCGAAAAATTGAAATCGACGGTTTTTATGTCCACAGAATCGGCAATAATTATCTTTTCACCAAGGTTAATCCGAAGCATAATTCCGAGGCATACGATGCGGAATATCCCGTTGTTACTCCCGATGAGATAACGGTCAGGGATTTCAGCTGTCTGTTTTTCGGAGAGCTTTATGTTTCAAAAAACAAAGCGATGTTTAAAACTGAAATTTCATAAAAACAAATAAAAAAGGGAATGATTTTCAGATCATTCCCTTTTGCGTTATTTTATTTAATCCATGTTTTTCTTGCTGCTTCAACAAGTGCAACAGTTTTTTCAACTACCGGTTCATCTCCGTCTGCAAGATTGAGGAGAGGCTCTCTTACTCCGCCGAGGTCGAGACTAGAAAGCTTCTTGAGAGCTGCTTTTGCAATAGCATACATATTACCGTTTGCAGAGCACATTGTGTAGATAACTTCGTCGATATCATCCTGAAGCTTTCCTGCATTTTCAAAATCGCCTGCTTCAAGAAGCTGATTCAGTTTCACAAAAAGCTCGGGCATAACGCCGTATGTTCCGCCGATGCCGCCGTCAGCACCGATAAGTCTGCCGCCGACAAACTGCTCATCGGGACCGTTGAAAACAACAATCTCTTTATTGTTGAGCTTTGCCTGTCTTTTGAACATCTGAATGTCCTGAATGGGCATTGATGAATTCTTGACGCCGATAACTCTGGGATTCTTGAGCATCTCGTCAAAAAGGCTCAGAGTGAGGGCAACACCTGCAAGCTGAGGAATATTATAGATAACAAAATCTGTGTTGGGTGCAGCTGCGGAAATGTCATTCCAGTATTTTGCGATCGCTCTTTCGGGCAGTCTGAAATAAATCGGAGGAATTGCGGCTATGGCATCAACTCCGAGTGATTCTGCGTGGCGTGCAAGCTCCTGACTGTCTCTTGTGTTGTTGCATGCAACATGAGCAATTATTGCAATTCTGCCTTTTGCAACTTCCATAACAGCTTCGAGAGTCTGCTTTCTTTCTTCAACGCTGAGATAAATGCATTCGCCCGATGAACCGCCGACATAAAGACCTGCAACACCTTTGCCGATAAGATATTCCACGAAATCCTTTGTTGCCTGAGCGGAAACATTGCCTTCCTTGTCATAGCAAGCGTAAAAAGCAGGGAAAATTCCTTTGTATTTGTTGAAATTCATTTTTGCGAACCTCCAATGATATTAATCTACATTATAAAATTATACTTTCGGATTGCCGATATGTCAATAAAAGTTTTCATTTATATTTATATACGGATACCGCAAAAATCACGGTGGAAATTTTTATCTTTCTGTGATATGATTGAAACAACAAATAAGTTTTTGTGTGGTGAACCGTTTATGTTCAGAGAAATTGCAAGAAAGAAGCAGGTTCTTACATCAGAACAGATTATCAGAATATTAAAATCCGAAAAAAGAGGCGTGTTATCCGTTTGCGGTGATAACGGCTATCCTTACGGCTTGCCGATAAATTTCTGGTATAATGAAGAAAACGGAAATATTTATTTCCACAGCGGTAAAAAAGGACACAAGAACGATGCAATATCATCTGATAATAAAGTTTCATTCTGCGTGTATGATGAAGGCTACAGAAAAGACGGAGAATGGGCACTGAATATCAGCAGCGTGATTGTTTTCGGCAGAATGCATGTTGTTGAGGATGCGGAAAAAGCTGTTGAAATATACCGTAAGCTGAGCCTGAAATTCACATCAGATATTGACTATATCGATTCGGAAATAAAGAAGTTTGCGAAAGATACCGTCTGTTATGAGCTTCAGCCCGAACATATCACAGGAAAAATCGTAAATGAATCATAATAATAAGAATCTGTAACCGATTTTGAATGCTTTTAAGGAGAAAATCATATGCAGGCCATAGTTAAATTTTTGTTTTCGGTTTTTACGGCCGTTTCAATCCTTTTTTCAAATCTGTTTTTCCCTGCCACCGTTTATCCCGAAAGCGAGGGCTTTGACTTTTCGTTTCTTGAGTATCCCGACGAAGCGATAATCACTCTCGAAGAAGCGGGTCTTACCGAGCAGGAACTTGTCAGCCGTGCGTCGGCTGCGCTTCCCGAATATGTGCAGTCGGGCGGATATGACGACATAAACGGCATCACGGTATCACCCTATTACACGGCAAAGATAAGCGAAGAAGAGATACCCGTTTACGCTTCGGTTGTTTTCATCCGTGCCGATGATACGGGAACTCTTCATTCTTTCTCCGAAATTTATGTTGATGCAGAAAAAGATTTTTCGTTCAATATTGAAATAACGGGTGCGGATGCCGAACTCAGAAACGCCGTTGTGCTTCCCGAATCCCACGGAGTCAGGGCACGGTGCGAGGATAATACCGTAACGGCATCAATCAGCAAAACGGGTATTTACACCTTCCTTTTCAACGGTGCAAATCAGTATTACGGTTACACGCTCATGGTGCGTGAAAAAATTGATGAGGATAAAGAAATTGCGGAATATATCGCAGAGTACGGTGAGGATAATGTTACCGTGCTTGACAAGGGCGTATATAAATATGATTATGTCAACTTTGTTTCGCAGAATAATCTTGTGATTTATCTGCGTGAGGGTGCATATGTGCTCGCAAATCATCTTTATGATATCAATTCCGCCGAAGATGAAAATAAATTTATCGAGCAGGAAGCCCTCAAAGATAACACTGTTGGGCTTACAAGATATCCGTTCCTTAATTTTTTTAACTGTGATAACATAACCTTTGCGGGCAGGGGAGTGATTGACCTCACGCACCTTGACAGACGCGAAAGAAGAGGCATGGTTTTCACCAACTGCAACAACATAAACATAAGCGATGTGAAAATCATCAATTCGCCCGAATGGTCGTTTATTTCGTATTGCTGCACCGATGTCAGCATTGATAATGTTGATATTATCGGCAATCGCGGCAACTGTGACGGATTTGCAATCTGCAACAGTCATAATGTGACTGTTGACAACTGCTTTGCAAGAGTGGCTGACGATGCATTTGAGGTAAAGGCACTCGGCGGTATAATGGACAGCAAAAATATTACTTTCACAAACTGTATTGCATGGGGCGGCTATGCAAGGTGCTTCGGCATCACGGGTGAAGTCAACAAAAAGATTTCGGATGTTACCTTCCGTGACTGTGCCGTAATCTACCGTGACGGAATATGGGATAACGACAGAATCGGTTCACTTGTTGTTGTGGCGGAGCAGACCGAAGGCAGTATTGAGGGAATTCTTTTTGAGAATATTGAAATTTTTCGTGACGAAGGCAGACCAATTCTTGTCAGGATTTATGATGAGGAAGCAGAGAATTTTGAAATCAGGAATGTTGTTTTCAGAAATATCTCATACACTTCATATATGACTCCGAAAATCGCAGGCACAGACAGCGGCACAAACACGGTTCAGGTTGAGCTTGACGGCATCACCGTTTGCGGCAAAGAACAGCCCTTCCCGAAAACGATGTTCACCATTGGCAAGCATTGCGAAGTAACATCGGATTGAATTTACAAAAATGATTAATAAAAAAACAGGAGAATCCGCATATCACCCGGATTGGTTTTTCCTCCGCCGTGGGATTTTTTAATCTGACCGTCACCGACGGTGCCTATCATAGTATCAACATACAAAGCGTTTTTCATAAATAAACCTCCGTTGTGCCGAATGTTTTATGATTTATAAATACCGAAATACATTCTAACACAAAAAATACAATTCCGATTCAGCATTGAGAGAAAAAATCTTTCGGACGGCATAGGTTAATTTTTGGCGTTGAAAACGATTTTGCTGTTATCTGAATAAACGGGGATATTGTATGTGTCTTCATCAAAGCTTTGCTTCCTGATAAGCTCGCATGTAATCACAAGGTTGATCAACAATTCTGCAAATTCCGATTTGATGCAATAAAATATAATTGTATACCGCAGCAGGTAATTTGCTGTTTGTGATTGAAAATAAAGGTTATGTTGTGCTATAATTACTTCGGTAAACCAGAATTCAGGAGGATTTATCATTTATGAAGAAAACCTTGAAAGCGAAAATATCCGAAGCAATCTGTCTTGTTTTCGGCATAGCTTTTTCAATTATCGGATTATATTATTTCCATATGCAATATCTGTGTTATGAATACACACCGCTTCAGTTTATTCTCGGCCTTGTCGTCTGTCTTGGCGGAGCATTGCTCTCAATACCGCTGAACAAAAAAACAGACAAAAAGAAAACAGTATTGAGTGCAGTCATGACTGCTTTCGTCTTTGCACTCGTGCTTATCGGACTTATGTTTTTGATAAATGCCGTAATCGGAAGCGGTGAGCTTGCACTGGCAGCAATGGTTATTCCTGTGTATCTCACTTTTATTATCACATCTGTTATGGCTCTTCTTTGTGTGTTCAGAATATTCGGCAACAAGGCATTAAAACTGATTATTTCCGTGCTGATTCTTGTCGGATTTCTCTTCGGAAGTCATACATATATAAAATCACAAATTTATGTATTGATTTACGAGGATTACGTTGCGCCCTCACCGGTTATATCAACAGTATCAAAAGAAAAGAATGATGATAAAATGATTATCGGCGATTTTTATGTCAGCACAAGCGGTAACGATGAAAACAGCGGCACAAAAGATTCACCGTTTCTGACAATTGAAAAAGCGGTTGAAGCTGTAAGAAATATTGATAAATCAGGCAAAAACGGAATAACTGTCTGCATTGAAGCCGGTGAATACCGAGTGTCTTCTCTAAACTTTACCAAGGATGATTCTGGTACAAAGGAATGCCCCGTTACATACTGTTCATATAACGGTGAGGTTATTGTCAACGGCGGTATAACACTTGACAGTGCTGATTTCAAAAATGTAAAAAGTTATCCCGGAATTGCAGAAAGACTTTCTGCCGATGCCCGGAAAAATGTTGCGGTTGTTGATCTGACAAAAGCACCGTATTCGCTCACAAGCGCCGATTGGGGTAAGATTTATGCAATCGGTTCTTACCATACAGCTGACAGCTATGACGGCGATTATGCAGGCCCTCTTTATTGCGAACTTTTCGTGGATGACATAAGACAAACCGTTGCAAGATATCCTGACAATGAATATCTTTACACCGAAGAAGTTGTAAAAACAGGTCTGGGCAAGGAATCTGACGGTTCACTTACAGAGGTTAAAGATTGGGATAAAATCCGCAATCCCGAATCGGATATTTACAAAGTTAATCCTGAACTTGCAAAGAAAATTTCAGGTTGGAAAAATCTTGATGATGTGTGGATGTTCGGATATTGGAAATATGACTGGGCAGATGCTTCAACTCCCGTAGGAAGTTTTAACAAAGACACCCGTGAACTCTCTCCGAAGTTCGTCAGCCTTTACGGCACAAAAACTGACGCACCGTATTATTTTTTCAACATTCTTGAAGAACTTACCGCAGAGGGTGAATGGTATCTTGACAGAGAAAACGGATTGCTTTGTATGTGGGAACCCGAAAACATGGATAATAAAGAAATTATTCTTTCGCTTTCACTCAATCCCGTAATAAATTCCGAGGCGGATTACATTACCTTTGACGGATTAACCGTGAAAGGAACACGAAGTGACGGCGTGGTTATAACAGGCAACAACAATACCGTTCAGAATTGTCTTATCAAAAATGTTGCAGGCAATGCTCTTGTTATGAACGGAAGCGGCAATCTTGCATATAACAACGAAATCACCCGTACAGGAAAGGGCGGAATTATTATTTCCGGCGGCGATACGGAAACTCTCACGCCCGGCAACAGCAAGGCTGACAACAATTACATCCACGATTGGTCGGAAATTTATCAGACCTATCAGCCAGCCGTTACTCTCGAAGGTGTGGGAAATATCTGTTCTCACAATGAAATGGCAAACTCTCCTCACGAAGCAATCACTTATAAAGGCAACAATCACATTGTTGAATATAATCTTATCCACGATGTATGCCTTCTTTCGGATGATGCGGGCGCAATTTATTCGGGAAGAAGCTGGGTTTGGTACGGCAATGTTGTAAGATACAATTGTATTTATAATGTCGGTTCGGAAAATCACAATCCCGACGGCATTTATCTTGATGATGCAGTTTCGGGACAGACGATTTACGGAAATCTTCTTATCAATATTCCGAGCAATTCAATTCACGTCGGCGGTGGCAGAGATAATGTCATAACAAATAATATCATCGTGAATCCGGGCAACAATGCTCTGAGATTTGATGACAGAGCAAGAGAAGGGGCTCTCGAAAACGGTTGGTTCACCCATGCTTATGTCGGCAGCGGAGATATGTGGGACGCGCTGTACAATTCACCCTGGCAGAGCGAAACATGGCAAAATGCATTCCCCGAATATAAGAGCTGCACAGACGATATTTCAGAATCGGATTCGCCCGAGTATATTCCCAACCCTGCAAGTACATTCAAGAATAATATTATTATCAATAAAAACATGGGATACGGCGATGTTTACAGCTCTGTTTGGAAGTTCAGCGACATAAGCGAAAACGCAATATATAATGTTGGCAAATGTGATGAAATCTTTGTTGACTCCTATAACGGAGATTATAATATCAGAGATATCGATGAAGTCAGAAAAGCCGCTCCGGATTTTGAAGAAATCCCTCTCGATATGATAGGCAGGGTAAAATGATAAACTCTGATTTGTTAAATTGTAGTCAAAAAGCAACAGTCTGAAAACTGTTGCTTTTTTCTCAATATGAGTGATATAATTAACTTGATATTCAAGAATATATGGAGGCAATTATGAGATTCAAAAAACAGATTTCATTGCTTCTTTGCGTTGCTGTGATTTTTTCATCCGCTGCATTCTCATCATATGCTTCAAACGGAACAAGTGCGGGTACACCTGCAATAATAAACACAGCGGAAGAAATCACAGGCATAGTTATCAATTACTTTGCAAAATTAATCAACAATATCAAAGGCACAGATGAAACTGCTATACCCCCTGCAGCGGTAAATCCTCACTCGTGGATTGAATATAACGACGAGCCGATTGAGAATCCCGAACAGACATTGAATGCAGAAACATGGGTCGCAAATGAAATTGCTTTTGAGAGTAAAAAATCATATGCTGACCCGTTCAATGATGTTGATGTGGAACTGTACCTCTGGGGCAACG
>JAZOVN010000012.1:0-3921 GCA_045658725.1 Acutalibacteraceae bacterium | reverse complement strand
TAAAATTTAAATATATTTGTATAAATAATTATTTGACTTAATACTGTAATATATGATATCATCATAATATTATAATAAGTTTTTGTCAAGGTTTATATTGACTCAAATTTATTGCCTGAAAGTTGTAAATTTTTATCAGTTTTCTGAAAAGAGGTTAAACATTATGAAAAACTACAAAGTTGGTATCGTTGGCGCAACAGGTATGGTTGGTCAGCGTTTTGCAACACTTCTTGAAAATCACCCCTGGTTTGAAGTATGTGTTCTTGCAGCAAGCCCCCGTTCAGCAGGCAAAACATATAAAGAAGCTGTCGGCTCAAAATGGTGCATGTCAACAGAAATCCCTGCAAAGATGGCAGACATGATTGTTATGGATGCTACAGCAGATATCGAAAAAATCGCTTCATCGGTTGATTTCATTTTCTGTGCTGTTGATATGAAGAAAGATGAAATCAAAGCTCTTGAAGAGGCTTATGCTAAAGCAGAATGCCCCGTTGTTTCAAATAACAGTGCTCACAGACACACTCCCGATGTTCCCATGATCGTTCCAGAGCTTAACACAGAGCACGCACAGATCATCAATTCACAGAAAAAGCGTCTCGGAACTGAAAGAGGATTTATTGCCGTTAAATCAAACTGCTCACTCCAGAGCTATGTTCCCGCTCTTTATCCTCTTAATGAGTTCGGTGTTAAAGATGTTCTTGTTTGCACATATCAGGCTATTTCAGGTGCAGGTAAAACATTTGAAACATGGCCTGAAATGGTTGATAATGTTATCCCCTACATCGGCGGCGAAGAAGAAAAGTCAGAACATGAACCTCTCAAAATCTGGGGTAAGATTGAAGGAGATGTTATCGTGCCCGCTACATCACCCAACTTTACCGCACAGTGCCTTCGTGTTCCTGCATCAGACGGACACATGGCAGCAGTTTTCGTAAGATTTGAAAACAAACCCACTAAGGAACAGATGAAGGAAATCTGGAAGAACTTCAAGGGATATCCTCAGGAAGCAGAGCTTCCCAGTGCACCCAAGCAGTTCCTCAATTATTTCGAAGAGGATAATCTCCCCCAGACAAAGCTTCAGAGAAACCTTGAAAACGGTATGGCAGTTTCAATCGGCAGACTCAGAGAAGATACTCAGTTTGATTATAAATTTGTTTGTCTTTCACACAATACATTAAGAGGTGCTGCAGGCGGTGCCGTTCTTATGGCAGAGCAGCTTTGCGCTCAGAACTACATCACACCCAAGTTCAACTAACGAAAGGAGAACTGTAATGAAGCAGACTGTATTTACAGGTGCAGGCGTTGCAATTGTTACCCCGTTCACAGCAGATAATAAAATCAATTATGACAAGCTCGCTGAGCTTATCGAATTCCAGATTGCAAATAAAACCGATTCTATTGTTATTTGCGGAACTACCGGTGAAGGTTCAACTCTTGACCATGACGAACACTCCGAAGCAATCAGATTCGCTGTTGAAGTTACAAATAAAAGAGTTCCTGTCATTGCAGGCACAGGAAGCAATGACACAGCATATGCCGTTAAGCTTTCAAACGAAGCTGAAAAAGCAGGTGTTGATGCACTTCTTTCTGTTACTCCCTACTATAACAAGACTTCTCAGAGAGGTCTTATCGAACACTTCAATTTCATTGCTGACAGAGTAAGCGTTCCCATTATTCTTTATAATGTACCCTCAAGAACAGGTGTTGATATCAAACCCGAAACCTATCTTGAACTTTCAAAGCACGACAGAATTGTTGCTACAAAAGAAGCAAGCGGCAATATTTCCGCAATTGCAAAGACAATTTCCCTTTGCGGTGACAATCTTGATGTTTACTCAGGAAACGATGATCAGGTAACTGCTCTTATGTCACTCGGCGGAAAGGGTTCAATCTCAGTTCTTTCCAACATTCTTCCCGAGGTTGCACATAACATTCCCGCAAAATATCTTGAAGGCGATTATGCAGAAAGTGCAAGACTTCAGCTTGAATATCTTGACCTTTGCAACAATCTTTTCATTGATGTCAACCCCATTCCCGTCAAGGAAGCAATGAACATGATGGGCATGAATGTCGGAGATTGCAGACTTCCCCTTTACAGAATGAGCGATGATGCAAGAGAAGTTCTCAGAAAATCACTTGCAAAACACGGTCTTGTATAAATTTTAATCAGAGGTAATTACAAATGGCAGGAATTTTATTAACCGGATGCAACGGTAAAATGGGCAGAGCTGTTACAAACAGCGTTAACGATACCGAAGGATGCGAAATCATTGCGGGTATTGATATTTTCACAGAAGAAAGATACGGATATCCCGTTTTTGAATCACCCGCTTTGATTACAGACGATATAACCAAAAAAATCGATGTTATAATTGATTTTTCAAATCCGAGCGTTCTTTCGGGTCTGCTTGAATATGCCGTTAAGAATTCTATTCCTGCCGTAATATGCACAACAGGTCTTAATGACTCGCAGATTAATCTCATTAAAACAGCTTCAGAAAAAATTCCCGTTTTCTTCAGTGCTAATATGTCTCTCGGAGTTAATCTTGTTTGTGAACTTGCAAAAAAAGCTGCAGCTGTCCTTGGCGAAGCCTATGATATTGAAATCATTGAAATGCATCACAATCAAAAAATCGATGCTCCCAGCGGCACTGCACTTATGATTGCGGATTCAATTAAAGAAGAACTTGACGAATCCGTTAAATATGAATATGACCGTCATTCAAAGCGTGAAAAGAGAACTAAAAAAGAAATCGGTATTCATGCTGTCAGAGGCGGCACAATAACAGGTGAACACCAGGTTATTTTCGCAGGCCATGATGAAATCATTTCAATATCACATTCTGCCCGAAGCAAAGAACTTTTTGCAACCGGAGCAGTAAATGCCGCAAAATTCATCTGCGGAAAGAATCACGGACTTTATAACATGTCAGATATGCTGAAATAATCTGAGGAGGATTTAAAATGAGGCTTGTTGATAATATTTTTGTTACAGAAGATGTCACTCTTTTTTCACTTTGCGATGCTCCCGCAGACATTACTCACATGGCAGAAGTTTTTAAAATGATTGCAGACGCAGGAATTGATGTTGACATGATTTCTCAATTCCCTCTCAGCGGAGCAAGTTCGGGATTTTCGTTCACGGTCAGTGACAATGATTTTGTTTCGGTTCTTTCAATTGCATCCGAGCTCAGAAGCAGATCACCGAAAACAAAAATAAGCGTCAGCAGCGGAAATTGCAAAATCACGGTCAGCGGTGAAGAAATGAGAGGCACACCCGGTGTTTCAGCCGCTGTTTTCAACGCAGTTGCAAGTGTTGATGCAGATGTCAGAATGATAACCACATCTGAAATTGAAATTGCAATGCTTGTTGTTAAATCCGATGTTGATGAGGTTATATCCGCTATTAAAAAAGCATTTGCATAATATAAGAAACAGCCCCCGACCAAAAGTCGGAGGCTGTTATTTTTTTGATTAAAGAGCGAGTCCGCCAAAGATTTCGCCAAGAGAATTCTTGATGATTTCGATAACGTTAACGGCATCGCCTTCCTGGAAATATGCAAGGATATTCTGAACCATTGCAAGAATTTCATTAATAAGGTTTTCCATTTTTGAACCTCCAAATATGAATTAACAGTTAACTGTTGAATATATTTTACAATATTTGTTCAAGTTTGTCAATCATTTGAAGCTATACAAAAATGCACCTTTGACTGAATTCCTATTCAAGCATATCCAACACAGCTTTTTTCCCTGTCACTCCGACACTGCGGTTATGGACGGTTCCGTTTTTAACAACTACAAGTGTAGGAATGCTCATTATGCCAAATTTGCGGGCCAATTCCTTTTCGGTTTCAACATTAACCTTGCATATTTTGATATCGGTATTTTCCGCAATATCTTCAATTATCGGAGAAATCA
>JAZOVN010000011.1:0-4294 GCA_045658725.1 Acutalibacteraceae bacterium | reverse complement strand
TGAAAAACCGAAATATTTTTCTGATTTTTATTTACTTTTTTCTTTGTCTGCATTAAAATGTAAATTAACCCGTAGGCGCTATGCGGGTAAAAAATAATGGAGGTTACTCAAAATGAAAACAGCAAAAAAAGTTATCGCAATCATCCTCAGCATCGCAATGCTTTGCGGCATCGGTGTAACAAACGCATTTGCCGCTGAAATCGGCGACGAAATCAAATGGACAAACACCTACGAAGACGGCGAAGAGTATTATAATTACTACGAATTCGGCGGCACACTCAATGAAGGTGAGAATGTTATCATCGGTGACTACGAAGGCTGGTACGAAAAGGTTTATGAATTTGAAGCTGCTCAGGAAGGCTACTATTTCATCACATCCGATTATTGGATCAAAATTGCGCAAGCATATCAGAACGAAGAAGCATTCAACAATGCCGACTGGTGTGAAATGTGTTACATGACAGCTGAAGATGATTATACATGGGGTAAGGTTTATTATCTTCCTGCAGGCACAGCTCTTATCGCAGCAGAAACCTACTACGATTACGAAAACAATGTAAACATCGAATATCTCGGCGATATCAGCGAACTCACTTTTGACGAAGAATCTCTTAGCTGCAACATTCTCGGTGTAGACGCTTACTACTACGAAGAAGAAGGATATATTGAATTCTATGCAGCTTTCACGGCAGAATTCACAAACGGCAAAGTTCTTACAGCTGATGATATCTATGTATACACTGAAACAAACGGTGCTATTGCAGAAGGTGAAAATGTAATTCCCTTCACCTTCCTTGAATACGAAACAGAAATCTATGTCGACTTCTATGATATCACATATTTCGTTGAAAGCATTGAGCTTCAGAAGAACGACTTACACCTCAACGCAAACTATTATTATGACGGTGCTATTGAATACTTTGACCTTGGCGACAAGCCCGAATATGTTACCGTAAACTACACTGACGGTACAAGCAGAGCATTTGAATTCTACTACGGCCCTTCATACACCAACAACACAATCATTCTTCCCAACGGCCGTGAAGTTTATGTTTACGCATATCTTGATACCAACGATGAAGGCGAAATCTGCTTTGTTGCAGGTATGGCTGACCACAACTTCATTGAAGAACCCTGCACAATCGATGGTGTTTCATTCTCTGAAAACTTTGATCACTTCTCAGAAAACCTTACATATATTATCGAAGATGGACTTGATTTCATCGTTTATCGCTTTGAATATATGGCAGACGCTCTTGCATACGGCGATTTTGAATACTTCATGTATCAGCTTCAGAGACTTTTTGAGTCACCTTATCTCGGATATTTCTTTGGAGAAATTTCTTCATTCATCAATTACTATATCTGATTATTCCGTGCTTTATAGGGACAGAGGAGTTATAAAATAAAGAATAACCGTTGGGGCAACCCGACGGTTATTCTTTTTACAGCTTGCTTTTAAGTTCTTCAACCGAATCCGCAATTATATCCGCTCCGTTTGAGATAAGTGCTTCCCGGTCACGGAAGCCCCATGTTACTCCGATGCACGGTATACCTGCGTTTTGTGCGGTTATGCAATCGACCTCGGAATCGCCGACATAAACGGCTTTTTCTTTTGATACTCCGAGCAATCCGAGTGCTTTGAAAACTCCGTCAGGCTGTGGCTTCTGTGCAACGCCGTCAAGCTGACCGACAGTCACCTCAATCAGATTTCCGAAAAAATGCCTGACGATATCTTCCGCCGCCGAATGCATCTTGTTGGTGACAACGGCGGTTTTTACTTTTCTTGCTTTCAGCTCCGAAAGCATTTCAACAATGCCGTCATATGGCTTTGTTTCAACAAGGGAATTTGCTCCGTAATGCTTTCTGAATTCCAAAAGACATTCTTCACTTATATCATCGGGTGTGTTTTCGGGAACGCTGAGATAAATGAGCTTTCTGACACCGTTTCCCACAAATGCACGGATTTCTTCGGTTGTTCTTTCGGGAAAGCCGAACAGCGAAAGAGCATAATTAACACTGTTACGCAAGTCGGCAAGAGTGTCGGTCAGAGTGCCGTCAAGGTCAAATATCACTGCTTCGTATTTCATAATTTTCACCTTACAAGTAAAACGGCGGGAGCAAGCCCCCGCCCTACCGTTATTTCTTATTTTTAAACTTGTCAAAGAAGCCTTCCTTGCCGTTTCCGACAGGTGCACCTCGTTTGATACCCATTTCTTTTTCAAGCTCAACGAGAAGCTCCTTCTGACGCTGAGTGAGGTTCTTGGGAACATCAACAATGATACGCACAAGCTGATCTCCCCTGCCTCTGCCGTTGAGAATCTGAATTCCTTTGCCCTTAAGGCTGAAAACAGTTCCCGACTGAGTTCCTGCGGGAAGGTCAAACTTCACATCACCGTCAAGAGTGCTGATTCTGAGATTATCGCCCAGAACAGCCTGGGTATAGCTGACTCTCTGCTCAAGCCAGACATTATAGCCGTCTCTTTCAAAATAGGGATGCGGTCTGACGAACACGGCAACTCTCAGGTCGCCCTTCGGTCCGCCGTTGACACCTGCATTACCCGCACCGCTTATATTGAAGACCTGACGGTCATCAATACCTGCAGGTATGTTGACCTCAACGGAAGCCTTGGTTGAGGTTCTGCCCGTTCCGCGGCACTTTGCGCAGGGATTCTCAATCACCTTACCCTGACCCTGACATTTGGGGCAAGCCTTCTGTGTCTGAATAACGCCGAAAGCGGTTCTCTGCTGAACATTGACATAGCCTCTGCCGCCGCAATCGGGACAGGTTTTGGGAGAAGTGCCTGCCTTTGCACCCGAGCCGTGGCATTCGGAGCAAGTGTCAACACGGTTGATATCAACCGTTCTCTTGCAGCCCTTTGCAGCCTCTTCAAAGGAAATGGTGACTCTGGACTGAACATCTTCGCCCCTTCTCGGTGCGTTGGGATTTGACTGTCTGCCGCCTCCGAATCCGCCGCCGAAAAACGAACCGAATATATCACCGAGATCGCCGAAATCAAAGCCACCGAAGCCTCCGCCGTATGCTCCTCCGCCGCCTGCTCCGTAATTGGGATCCACGCCTGCATGACCGAACTGATCATAACGGGCTTTTTTCTGGCTGTCGGAAAGCACCTCATATGCTTCGTTTGCTTCTTTGAACTTCGCCTCAGCCTCAGCATCACCCGGATGGAGGTCCGGGTGATATTCTTTGGCTTTTTTTCTGTATGCTTTTTTTATCTCGTCCTCGCTCGCACTTTTTGAAACGCCGAGAACCTCATAATAATCTCTTTTATCTGCCAAGGGGATTAACTCCTCACATTAGTTGTTGTCATCAACATCCGTATAGTTTGCTTCTGTGTAGCCTTCACCGCCGGGAGCTGCGCCGCCCTGCTGTGCCTGAGCAGCTTCTGCAGCAGCCTTATAAAGCTTTTCTGAAACTTCGTGGAACTTTGCGGTAAGCTCATCCTGACGGGTCTTGATAAGGTTGATGTCTTCGCCCTTGAGAGCTTCCTTGAGTGCATCAATCTTTTCGTTAACGCCTGCTTTTTCATCATCGCTGAACTTATCGCCGTTTTCGCTCATAAGCTTTTCGCACTGATAAACCATCTGGTCTGCAGCATTGCGGGTATCAACATTTTCGCGGCGTTCCTTATCTTCCTGAGCAAATCTTTCAGCATCAGCAACGGCCTTTTCGATATCTTCCTTTGACATATTTGTTGAGGAAGTGATATTGATTGACTGCTCCTTCTGTGTGCCGAGATCCTTTGCGGAAACATGAACGATTCCGTTTGCGTCTATATCAAATGTAACTTCAATCTGAGGAATACCTCTGGGTGCAGGCATGATGCCGGCAAGATGGAACACACCGAGGGTTTTGTTGTCTCTTGCGAATTCTCTTTCGCCCTGAAGAACATGAACTTCAACTGAAGGCTGATTGTCTGCTGCAGTTGAGAAAATCTGGCTCTTCTTTACGGGGATTGTTGTGTTTCTGTCGATAATCTTTGTGCTGATGCCGCCCATTGTTTCGATACCGAGTGAAAGAGGAGTAACATCAAGAAGAAGAAGACCTGTTACTTCGCCGCCGAGAACACCTGCCTGAAGAGCAGCACCGATAGCAACACATTCGTCGGGGTTGATTCCCTTGAAGGGTTCTGCACCCATAAACTGCTTGATTGCTTCCTGAACAGCGGGAATTCTTGATGAACCGCCGACCATAAGAACCTTATCGATTTCGCTTGTCTTGAGACCCGAGTCATTCATAGCCTGACGGACGGGACCCATTGTTGCATCAACA
>JAZOVN010000010.1:0-3496 GCA_045658725.1 Acutalibacteraceae bacterium | reverse complement strand
ATTTAATAATCTTTAAAATAGGGCTTTATTATTTTGAAAATATGTGATAAAATTGACACTAATAATATTATTTTATGATTTTAAACTATTACATAAAAGGAGAGCTTTATATGTATGTAGCTATAATGGGATACGGCGTGGTCGGCTCGGGCGTTGCAACGCTTCTCAAAAAGAACCACGAACACATTGTCAAAAAGAGTATGCAGAGCGAAATGGAGCTCAAGTATATTCTTGACCGCCGCACCTTCCCCGGCGACCCCTACGAGCATCTTCTCATAACCGATTTTTCAAAAATCGTTGAAGATGACGAGGTTAAAATTGTTGTTGAAACCATGGGCGGACTTCATCCCGCATATGAATATGTTCTTGCAAGCCTCAAGGCAGGAAAAAATGTTGTTACCTCAAACAAAGAGCTTGTTGCCGCAAAGGGCTGTGAGCTTCTCAAGGTTGCAGACGAAAACAATGTAAACTTCCTCTTTGAAGCAAGCGTAGGCGGCGGTATTCCCATCATCCGTCCCATCAGCCAGTGCCTTGCCGCAAACGATATCGACGAAATCGCAGGTATCCTCAACGGCACAACAAACTTCATCCTCACAAAGATGATTACCGACGGCATGACCTTTGACGAAGCACTTCTTCTTGCTCAGAAAAACGGCTATGCAGAGCGTGACCCGTCCGCAGATGTTGACGGCTTCGACGCTTGCAGAAAAATCTGCATTCTTGCTGCACTCTGCTTCGGCAAACATGTTTATCCCGATGCTGTTTACACCGAAGGCATCCGCAAGATTACTCTCGCAGATGTTGACTATGCCCGTGCGTGGGGCGGCGTAATCAAGCTCATCGCAAAGGCAAAGAAGATGGAAGACGGCAGAGTTTCCGTTATGGTTTCTCCCGCATTCATCCAGAATCACAGCCAGCTTGCTTCCGTTGACGATGTTTTCAACGCAATCCTCGTTCGCGGCGACGCTATCGGCGATGTTGTATTCTACGGCAAGGGCGCAGGAAAGATGCCCACCGCAAGTGCTGTTGTTGCCGATGTTATCGACTGTGCAAGACACATGGAACGCAAGAAGTTCTTCGGCTGGCAGGACAGCGAAGACGGCTATGTTGCCGATTATCTTGAAACAGAAAATACATTCTATATAAGAGCAACCACCGACGATGCAGCGGCAGCGGTTGCAAAGTTCACAGGTCTCTTCGGTGAAATCAGCCTTCTTGCCCGTCAGGATGCTCCCGAAGGCGAGATTGCATTCGTAACAGGTGCTCTTTCAGAGAAAGACCTTGCAGAAAAGCTTGAACTTGTCAATGATGCAAAGGTTGAATCTGTTATCAGAATCACCAACTATTAATTTGTTAATTATTGCTTGATTTTTTATAGGAGGATATTATGGCATTAATTGTTCAGAAATTCGGCGGCAGCTCAGTTGCAAATGCCGAAAGAGTAATGAATGTTGCAAGAATCGTTACTGACACTTACAAGGAAGGCAACGATGTTGTTGTTGTTGTTTCCGCTCAGGGCGATACTACCGACGACCTCATTGCAAAAGCAAAAGAAATCAACCCCAACGCTTCAAAGAGAGAAATGGATATGCTTCTCGCATCAGGCGAGCAGATTTCAATTTCACTTCTTGCCATGGCTATCGAAAGCCTCGGCTATTCGGCATGCTCGCTTCTCGGCTGGCAGGCAGGATTCTCAACCAACTCCGTTTACGGCTCTGCAAGAATCAAGAAGGTCAGCGCAGACCGCATCAAAATGGAGCTCGCAAAGAAAAACATCGTTATTGTTGCAGGCTTCCAGGGTCTTAACAAATATGACGATATAACCACTCTCGGCAGAGGCGGTTCAGACACAAGCGCAGTTGCAATCGCAGCAGCAATGCATGCAGACCGTTGCCAGATTTACACCGATGTTGAAGGTGTTTACACCGCAGACCCCAGAAAAATCAAGAGTGCAATAAAGCTCAACGAAATCACATATGATGAAATGCTTGAGCTTGCAACTCTCGGTGCTCAGGTTCTCAATAACCGTTCGGTTGAAATGGCTAAGAAATATAATGTTAAGCTTGAGGTGCTTTCAAGCCTTGTGCGTGCACCCGGCACAATTGTCAAGGAGGTAGCAGATATGGAAAAAATGCTCGTCAGAGGTGTAACAAAGGATACGGATGTTGCCCGTGTTTCAATAATCGGAGTTCCCAATGTTCCCGGAATTGCTTATAAAATCTTCGGCAAGCTTGCCGCAAAGAATATCAATGTTGATATCATCCTTCAGTCAGTCGGCAGAGGCGACACAAAGGATATCGCATTCACAACAACAAAGGCACATCTTGAAGATACAGTTGAAACTCTCAAGGCTCTCGACCTTCTCAGCGGTCTTGAAATCGTTTGCGACACAGATGTTGCAAAGGTATCCGTTGTAGGTGCAGGCATGGAATCACACCCCGGCATCGCAGCAAAGATGTTTGAAGCACTCTTTGAGACCGATGTCAACATCCAGATGATTGCTACCAGCGAAATCAAGATTTCTGTTCTCATCGATATCAACGATGCAGACAAGGCTGTTGCAGCAATCCACAACGCATTCATCCCCGAACTCAGCTGAATTTAACAAAGCCTTAAACCACGGTATGAGACAATCCTCATACCGTGGTTTTTTGCAAAAAAGAGGGGCTGTTTGGGGTACCCTCCATAAGGAAGTTACCCCAAGGCGGCTCTTGCAGTAAAACTAAATAATGCTTTTTAGAACGGTATAGCTACGGCTATGCCGTTTTTGCTTTATGTTGTTTTGAAATATGTTGTTGGTACGCTTCTTCCATTTCTTCAGCAGAGAGCATTTTAATTATCCCGGCACCGTGATAGTAGATGTCTATTGTCTGATGCCGTTTGCCGCTAATCTTCTCGGGCTTTGACACAACAATTCTTTCAATGAACTCGTGAACTAACTCCGGTGTAAGTTCTGTCAGTCGGGTTATTCTTTTTGCTCGTTCAATGAAACGCTGTAAACCTTCACATTTGATTTCCGTCTCTTCCAAGAATGTTTCAATTTCAGGAACTCTGTCTTTTAACTCTTTCTGCTCATCTTCCAAGGATATTGAGATCGTCGCAAATCGTTCATCAGATATTTTACCCCTTGTGTTATCTTCATACAGCGTTTGGATTATGCGGTCAATTTCTGCAATTCGCTTCTTTGCTTTTTCGAGTTCCTTGCATTTCAGTTTCAAATCTTTCTGATGATTCAAATCCAATTCTTCAATCTGTTTGGTTGCAAAGTCTTCTTCAAAGCACTGCACATACCATAACACTCTCTGCATATTTTCGAGCACAAGATTGTAAATTACTTTCTCTCGAATATAGTGAGCTGTGCAGGAACTTGTATCTCTACAAAACGATGAACAAAAGAAAAACGCTTGCTCTCTTTTGTAATTGTTGGAAGCACCATAATATAATTTCACTCCACAGTCATCACAATACAGCAATCCTGAAAACATACTTGTAAATC
>JAZOVN010000009.1:0-1317 GCA_045658725.1 Acutalibacteraceae bacterium | reverse complement strand
CAATAATCTCATCAAGGTCGCCGTTGAGGATAGCCTCGATTTTATAAAGAGTAAGATTGATTCTGTGGTCGCTGACTCTGCCCTGCGGATAGTTGTAGGTTCTGATTCGTTCGCTTCTGTCGCCCGTGCCGACCTGAGCCTTTCTCTCGCCTGCAATGGCATCATGCTGTTTTTCTCTTTCGGCTTCAAGAATCTTTGAACGCAGAATTTTCATTGCTCTGTCTTTGTTTTTATGCTGGCTTCTTTCGTCCTGACATTCAACAACCGTTCCCGTGGGAAGGTGGGTGATGCGGATAGCACTTTCGGTTTTGTTAACATGCTGACCGCCTGCACCGCCTGAACGGTAGGTATCAATCTGAAGGTCGGCAGGATTGATTTCAACATCAACCTCTTCCGCTTCGGGAAGCACGGCAACCGTTACGGTTGATGTGTGGATTCTGCCCTGGCTTTCGGTTTCGGGCACTCGCTGAACACGGTGAACACCGCTTTCAAATTTGAAACGGGAATATGCACCCTCGCCCTCAATCATAAAGCTGATTTCCTTGAAACCGCCGAGCTCCGTGGGATTGGAGTTGAGAATCTCACTCTTCCAGCCCTTTGCTTCACCGTACATTGAATACATTCTGAAAAGCACGCCTGCAAAAAGCGAAGCCTCTTCTCCGCCTGCACCGCCTCGGATTTCAACGATAACATTCTTGTCATCATTGGGGTCACGGGGCAGAAGAAGGATTTTCAGCTCCTCACGGAAACCCTCAACCTGCTCGCCTGCCTGCTCATATTCTTCCTGAACCATTTCACGGAAGTCTTTTTCAAGACCGCCTGCATCAAGCATTTCCCTTGCTTCCTGCAGGGTTGCCTGAGCCGCTTTGAGTTCACGGTATTTTTCAACAATCGGGGTTAAAACCTTGAGCTCCTGCATAAGCTTTTTATATTGAGCCATATCCGAAACAACATCGGATTCGCAGAGTCTTTTATTTATATCTTCAAATCTTTCTTCAACTTTAACGAGTTTATCAAGCATAAATTATTCCTCTTCATCACGGATAATTTTTTTTATGTTTTTTTCAACCTTGACTCTTTCGAGCATAACTTCTCTGCCGCAGCCGATGCATCTGATGCGGAAATCCGCACCGATACGGAGAACGGCAAATTTGTTGCTTCCGCAGGGATGCGGTTTTTTCATAAGAAGGGTATCTCCGATTCTTACATCCATAAAATTCACTCCGATTTCTGGAATTATATTACGGTAATTGCCATATATTTTAACATTGATAATTAGCCTTAACGGCGGAATGGTGGTCACAAATGAGAATTTTC
>JAZOVN010000008.1:0-4481 GCA_045658725.1 Acutalibacteraceae bacterium | reverse complement strand
CCTCATTCTTTTATAAAATAATGAAGATAAAATATGTTATTTTTTCTCAACCTTGGCATAGTTTGCCATGATTTTCTTTGTACCTGCATTTGTGAATGCAATTTCAAGAAGAGTATCATTACCCATGGGCTTTGCAGAAAGAACAATACCTTCTCCGTAAGCCTTGTGAATAACGGTATCACCTACATTGAAAGTCTCACTGCTCTTTGCAGGTGCGGAATGAGTGGGAGCAGCCGTAAATCCTCTTGAGGGTGCCTGCGGTTTTGATGCACCCGAAGAAGCTGAAACAGAAAAGCTTCTCACAACCTCTCCGCCCGATTTTTCAAGAAGACTGTCGGGAATTTCCTTAAGGAAACGCGAGGGCTGATTAAATCTCGTCTGACCGAAGAGCATTCTTGTTCTCGCTCTTGTGAGATAAAGCTTCTTCTTTGCCCGTGTTACACCGACATAAGCGAGTCTGCGTTCTTCTTCAATTTCAGCAGTGCCTGCCATAGATGACATATCAGACGGAAAGATTGATTCTTCCATTCCGACAAGGAAAACAACAGGGAATTCAAGACCTTTTGCAGAATGAATTGTCATCATAACAACGGTATCTGCGCCTGCATTATAATTATCAATATCAGTCATAAGAGCAACTTCCTGAAGGAAATCATTGAGAGTTGCTCCTTCATTTTCATCGCTGAAACGCTGAAGGTTGTTTGCAAGTTCGTCAAGGTTGGCAAGTCTGTCTTCCTTGGTTTCAGGTTCAAGAGAAAGCGAAGCTGTATATCCAGAAACATTGAGAACTCTTTTGAGAAGCTCTGAAAGAGGTGTTGTTTCGGAGTCATCAATGAAATTTTCGATCATCAATGCAAATTCCGTCATCTTCTTTGCACTTCTGCTGAGTTTCGGAAATTGGTCAGCTGATTTTATGACTTCAAAAAGACCTATACCAAGACCGTCAGCAATTTCCTGAGCAGCAGCAAGAGAAGTATCACCTATTCCCCTCTTGGGTACATTGATAATTCTCTGAAGTCTTACACTGTCATTGGGATTGACTATAACACTAAGATAAGCAAGAGCATCCTTGATTTCTTTTCTGTCATAGAACTTGTGACCGCCGATAAGACGGTAAGGAATACCCATTCTCACAAATGACTGTTCAACAAGGTTTGACTGCGAGTTCATGCGGTAAAGCACGGCAAAATCGCTGTATTTCATGCCGTTTTTGAGTCCGTCAAGAACCTTATCTGCAACAAAAAAGCCTTCATCACGGTCAGATTCTGCCGAATGATAAACAATCAGATCGCCTTTGCCGTTATCCGTCCAAAGATTTTTGCCTTTTCTGTTTTCGTTATTAGAAATAATCTTGTTTGCCGCATCAAGAATATTCTGAGTAGAACGGTAGTTCTGTTCAAGACGAATTACCTTTGCATTTCTGTATTGATTTTCAAAGCTCAGGATATTTTCAATCGTTGCACCTCTGAATTTATAAATACTCTGATCATCATCACCGACAACACAGATATTTTTATAACCGCCTGCAAGAAGCGAGGTCAGAAGATACTGTGCATGGTTGGTATCCTGATATTCATCAACCATGATATATCTGAATTTTCTCTGATAATATTCAAGAACATCAGGATTATTCTGAAGTAAACGGACCGTGTTGACAATAATATCATCAAAATCCATTGCATCAGCCGATTTCAGCCTGTTCTGATACATTTCATAAACAGATCCGATGTTGCGTTTTCTGAAATCTAGATAGTTCTCTTTTATGTAATCAGAAGGAGAAATAAGATAATCCTTTGCACGGCTTATCTCTCCTAGAACAGTTTTTGGCTGAATGTTACTTTCAGAAAAACCAAGCTGCTTTATGCAATCCTTGATAACACGCTTGCTGTCATCGGTATCGTAAATGGTAAAATTTGAAGTATATCCGATATAATCAGCGTTTCTTCTCAAAATCCTGACGCATGACGAATGGAAAGTGCTTGCCCATATGTCAAGAGCCTGTTCACCAAGCATCTTTTCAAGTCTTTCCTTCAGCTCGCCTGCCGCTTTATTGGTGAAAGTGATGGCAAGAATCTCCCAGGGCTTTGCAGCATCAACCTTAAGAAGATGCTCAAAACCTGATGTATCATCGATAACACCGTCAGCATAAGCACGCATCATTGCAATATCGGCAGAAGTCGGCTCATCCCAGCATTCTTCGCTGTAATAAGCCCTGCCGTATTTAATAAGGCTTGCAATACGGTTAACAAGAACGGTTGTTTTACCGCTGCCGGCACCTGCAAGCACCAAAAGCGGTCCTTCTGTTGAAAGGACCGCTTTCTTTTGCATATCATTGAGATTTTTAAAATCTCTTTCGATTATCTTTTTTCTAAGTGAAAAGAATTCTGTGGAAATCATTTGTTACCTCAGATTGAAATTTCGTGAGCAATCTTATAAAGCTCATCGTTAACGGAGCGTTCCATGCAGAGAGCTTCATAAATATCATAATCTATGATATCGTCCTTCTTCTGAACAACAACTCTATTACCGATACCCTGCATAAGAAGCTGAACAGCCTTATAACCCATCTGGCTTGCAGCAACTCTGTCACGAACAGTGGGAGAACCGCCTCTCTGAACATGACCGAGAACGATTGCACGTGATTCAACACCGCATTCCTTCTCAATCTTTCTTGCAAGCTCTTCAACGCCGCCGATACCTTCAGCAACCATAACGATGAAATGCTTTTTATCTGTCTTCTGTGTTCTTCTGATTCTTTCGATAACATGCTTTTCGATATCCGACTTAATTTCGGGAATAACGATAGCTGTTGCACCTACTGCAATACCTGCGTTGAGTGTAAGGTCACCGCATCTGTTACCCATAACTTCAACAACGATGCAGCGGCTGTGTGATTCAACGGTATCTCTTACTCTGTCAACCATCTGCATGATGGTGTTAAGGCAAGTGTCATAACCGATTGTATAATCTGAACTTACGATATCGTTATCGATTGTACCGGGAATACCGATGCAGGGAATTCCTCTGAGTGAAAGGTCACGGGCACCTCTGAATGAGCCGTCACCGCCGATAACAACAATACCTTCGATGCCGAAATCATGGCAAGTCTGAATTGCCTTTTTCATGGCATATTCTTCCTTGAATTCCTTGCACCTTGCGGAATAAAGCATGGTTCCGCCTCTATGAATAATGTCTGATACGCTTCTGATGTTGAGCTCACGGAGATCACCCTCCATAAGACCTGCGTATCCTCTGTTGATTCCGTAAACTTTGATTCCGTTTTCACATGCGGTTCTGACTACTGCACGGACTGCAGCATTCATACCGGGGGCGTCGCCGCCGCTTGTTAAAACGCCGATTGTTTTCATAATCTGTTTCTCTCCTTGAAAAATGTTCAAGCTATATAATACACTTTTTATTACAATATGTCAATGAAATTAACATTATTTGATAAAAAAGTTAATATTTTCATTTATTATAAATCACATTATCTTCGCCGAGAATTTTACGAAGCTCACGGAGAAGCACGGGATTCACATCAACAGCCTGTCCGATAGGATTACGGCTGTATTCTTTTTTATCATTAAAGTAATAATACAAAGGTACATTTCCGTCAAAAATCGCAATCAGTCTTCTGCAAAGTTCAATCTGAGGCGATGAATCGTTATCAAACCTCAGAAACAAACCTTTCGCCTTTTTCTTTTCGGTCTGAACAGGTTTACTTGCAACCGATTCTTCCGAAGGGCAAGGTTCAACCGCTTCACAAATAATTTTTGTATCTTCATCCTCGCGCATGCTTATTCTTCCGTGAATAAGCAACACATTTCCTTCGTAAAAAATTGCGGGATTTGCCATTAATGTTTTAGGAAAAACAATAACTTCTATGTTACCTGATGTATCTTCAAGATTGATAAAAGCCATTGTTGAATCGGTTTTTGTTATCTTTTTCTTTATCGAGCCGATAAGACCGAGAATAACAACACGGTCATTATCTTTATATCTGATATTTTCTTCGTCGGTTATATCTGATATTTTTGCACAGCCGATTTTCTGCGATAACGATTTATATTTTTTCATCGGATGACCCGACAGATACATTCCCGAGACCTCTTTTTCATATTTAAGAAGAACTTCCTCGGGAAATTCATCAACATCGGGATAATTGAACACACCCGAATTAAAAGCCGTGTCATCATCGGATGAACCGCCAAGATCGGCAAAGCCTATCTGACCGTCAACATTCCTTCGTCTTGAAGTTTCAAGACCTTCGATAATTTCGTCAACAACATTATTCATCTGCCTTCTGTTGGCACCGAGTCCGTCAAAAGCTCCGCATTTAATAAGACTTTCAATCGCTCTGCGATTAAAATCCTTACCGTGCATTCTGCGGCAGAAATCATAAAAATCAACGAAATTTCCGTTTAAGTTCCGTTCGTCAATAATTCTTCGGATAAAATTTCTTCCGAGATTTTTAACAGCAA
>JAZOVN010000007.1:0-2413 GCA_045658725.1 Acutalibacteraceae bacterium | reverse complement strand
TATTTCCGATAATTGCACAGTTCAATCTTACATCGTCAGGATATTTATTCCCCGGATTAACGCTTATTCCCGATATTTCAAATTTTTCTTTCAGCTCCCCTCTGCACAAATGTTCGTTTTGAACAAACAGTTTATTTCCGCCTATGTGCAGAAGCTGTAAATCCGCATGAGAACTGACAGGTGCAGGTAAGCGTTTGTCTGAAGGAATTAAAAAAGTTTTAATGTTGAGTTTTTTTAATGATCTGATTGCTTCATGAGCAGTTTCACTTATAACAACTGTATCTACCCTGCTCTGCGGTAAGTTTGGATTTTTTATATATTTCATAACATTATACAGATGCATTAAAAGCTTCGTTTACATTATGAGCACCGACGATTTCTATGTTTCCTTTGAATCCGTCAGATAGTGTCTTTAAATTATGCTTAGGGATAATTACTCGCTTGAATCCGAGTCTTTCAGCTTCTTTGATTCGTTGTTCACAGTATGATACTGTTCTTAATTCTCCGCCAAGACCTATTTCACCGATTACAAGTGTATCATCACGCACGGGCACATCCTTAAGACTTGAAATAAGTGCGATTGCAACTGATAAATCCGTTGCAGGTTCATCCAGTCTTAGACCGCCGACAACATTTATGTATGCATCGCAATTGCTGAAAAAATATCCTGAGCGTTTTTCAAGAACAGCAAGAAGCATCGACATTCTGTTATAATCAAAGCCTGTTGACATTCGTCTTGCATTGCCGTAATTTGACGATGCAACAAGACCCTGAACTTCAGCGAGAATTGGTCTGCTGCCTTCCATAACGCACGCAATGCAGGTTCCTGCGGTATTTTTAGGCTTGCCTGAAATGAGCATGAGAGAAGGGTTAAGAACCTCAACAAGTCCTTTATCGAGCATTTCAAAAACACCGATCTCGTTTGTTGAACCGAAACGGTTTTTAACCGCTCTTAAGATTCTGTAAGAAAGATGTCTTTCACCTTCGAAATATAAAACGCAGTCAACCACATGTTCAAGTACCTTCGGACCTGCAATGTTTCCGTCTTTATTGACATGACCGACGAGTATTGTAGGTATTCCGAGGTCTTTGGCACAATGCATATATAAATTAGTTGATTCTCTGACCTGAGTAACGCTTCCGGGTGAAGAGTTTATTTCAGAAACACACATTGTCTGAATTGAATCAACAATTACAAGGTCGGGCTTATTGCTTTTAATGTATTCGACAATACTTTCAACATCAGTCTGACACATGATATAAAGATTATCAGTTGATACCATTAATCTGTTTGCTCTTAGTTTAATTTGTCTTGCCGATTCTTCGCCTGATACATAAAGAATTCTGAGATTTCTGCCGAGAAATTCACAAATCTGCAAAAGTATTGTTGATTTACCGATACCGGGATCACCGCTGAGAAGCACCAACGAACCTTTTACAATTCCGCCGCCGAGAACTCTGTCAAGTTCTTCCATACCGGTTTTGAATCTGATTTCATCGTCAACATCGATTTCATTTATTGTTTCGGCATATATTGTTTTTGTTATTGTTTTTGCATTTTTTTGTTGCTGTGCGGTTCTTATTTCTTCTTCCATTGTATTCCATTCACCGCATCCCGGACAGCATCCGTACCATTTAGGAGTTTCATATCCGCAATGATTACAGATATAAAGCGATTTTGCTTTCGCCATTTTACAATTCCTCCGTATCATTGAAAAAATCTATAATTCCGATTGCAATCAGAAAAGCAAGTTTTTGCTGATAATTATTGTTTTTAAGATTTGATACTTCTTCACTGTTTGATAAAAAGCCGCATTCTACCATAACCGAGGGCGGCTGAGCATTATTAAGAAGATAAATTTCAGATCCGCTTTGTTTGATTTCACGGGTATTATCTTTCTGAAGATATGTAATGACCGACATTCTGATCTTTTCGGCAAGAAGATGAGAATGCGGATTGTTTTTTGAATAAAAAACCTGAGTTCCGTTATATTTAGATTCGCCAAAGTGATTCTGATGAATACTGACAAACAAAGGGTCATCGGTATTATTTATAATATTTAATCTGTTATTTAAATCGGAAATCTTTTTTTGCCTTATGGTTTTAGCGGATTCATCATGAATGGAAATATCGCTGTCACGGATAAGAACCGTTTCAACACCCATTGCATTGAGAATGTTGTTCAGCTTCATGGCAATCTGAAGATTCAGGTCTTTTTCAAGTGTTCCGTCATTTGCCGAAGTTCCGCCGTCAACTCCGCCGTGACCTGCATCTATTATTACGGTCTTGAAACCGCTGTAATCCGCCGAAACTTCAACTGTTTTTTTGTTTAAAACAATGATGGTTCCCGATGCTATAAAAGTAAAAATTAAAACAAGAATCAAAGAGAGAACTGTTTTTGACCTTGATGAT
>JAZOVN010000006.1:0-2367 GCA_045658725.1 Acutalibacteraceae bacterium | reverse complement strand
ACAAAGTTTAGTAACTTCTTCAATATTAAGCTTCACTTTATTGTGTTCTTTTCGATAATAAGCGTTTATACTGTATTTGATAGCTTCTACATACTCACAAGGTTGCTATTTCGGTGGTTATGGTGAAGTTACCGACGAAATGTGGGAAGAAGTTGTCAACTAGCAAAGAGTGTTGAAGCCAGAGAAGTTCAAAAGAATAAAAGGATTAATAAATATATTGAGGGGTTGTCAATATGTCTGTTATACCAGAAGAATCATATCAATTTAAAAACATTATATTGTCTGACAAATACTTGGATTCGCAAAGCAAGCTGACAGCAATAATCGGCATTAATGATAATGAAGAACCTATTTTATTTGATTTTGCAAAGCATCCGCATTTGTTTATCGGCGGTGACCAGGGCTGCGGGAAGTCAACGCTCATACACTCAATAATAATGAGCCTTATGCAGCGTAACACGCCTGAAGAATTTCAGTTTGTATATATTGATGCAAAGGGGCTTGATGTTAACTTATACAATCGGTCAAAATATTTGCATATTGGAAAAAATCATCATATAGTTGATATTTTTGAATACCTCATACATGAATGCGACAAAAGAGCGATATTATTATGCGACAACAAAAAGAAAACGATTGCTTCGTATAATGAATTTGCTGCATTGTGTGATGATGTTGCACCACTTCCTGAGTTGTTTTTGTTTATAGATGAGGTTTCGTATCTTCTTGAAGAAAATAGAATAAGCAGGTACATAGACGAGTTATATAATTATGGCAGAACGGTCGGCGTTCATCTTATTATTGCGGATACAAACCCAACTCTCAGCAATGTTCTGAGAATAGCAAAGCTTATTCCTAATAAAATTGTATTTCGGTTTACATATGCCGATTACAAGGCACTTTTAGAGCGAAATAATGTTGTTCCGCTTTCCGATGACGGCGAGATATTATGCGATTTCAGAGGTGCGGAGTACGTTCACGGACACGCTTGCTTTGTTTCGGAAGATGAAATAAAAGTCGAAGTTGCAAAGAATATCGTTGAAATTAAAGAAAAAAAGCAGGTTAAGAAAAAAGAAGCAGAGCCGAAAGAGGAAGAATTTGGTGCCGACCCGCTTTTGTGTGATGCTGCAATTCTTGCAATAAAACAGAAAGGTCTCAGAGCTGCCGATTTGCAGAAGGCATTAAAAGTCGGCTATGCAAGAGCATCAAGGATAGTTGACGAGCTTGAAGAAAGAGGGATAGTCGGTTACAGCAGAGGAGCAGAACCGAGAGAATGCCTTGTGAAGAGTGCAGAAGAATTAAAAGAAGCACTCGGAGATGATTTTGAAATCGAAGAGAATAATTTTTCTGAAACAACCGATTCAGAACCAGAATATGAAGAAACCGTTTCGAAACATGAACTCGTTGATGATGAAACAGATTATGAAGAAGATAAGCCATCATTATTTCAGCGTTTTACAAGCCGGATTTTCAAATTTTCCAAAGTTATATTACTGTCGATTTTTACGCTCATAACAATTCTGCTGATTGCGGGTATTCTTAACTCAACCGACAGCGATTTGAATATATTCACAGTCATAATTGTTGTTATTGCTTTTTATGCTATAATTTCATTGGTTACGAAGGATAAAAAGAAAAGAAGCGAAACCGGAGTGAAATATAACATATACGCTATTGACAGACTGGCAGACGGTCACGATTTTGAATATGTTGTTGCTGATTTGCTCAGAAGCGTCGGATTCTATAACGTCAGGGTAACCGTCGGCAGCGGCGATTACGGTATTGATGTTGTCGGATGGTATGGAGAATCAAGTTATGCTATCCAATGCAAGAAGTATTCGGGCAAGGTCGGCGTTTCTGCCGTGCAGGAAGCTTTTGCAGGGCGAAGTTATTACGGTTGCAATTATGCTATGGTTATAACTAATAACTATTTCACGCCTGCAGCAATAAAGCTTGCAAGGTCAACCGGAGTAATTCTCTGGGACAGAAGCAATGTTATAAAATTGATAAACGGACATATATAAAGAGGTGAGAAAATGTACTGCACAAATTGCGGTAAAGAATTACCAGACAACAGTAAATTCTGTAATCATTGCGGAGCTTCGCAAAAAACAGTTGCAGATATTCAAGGAATAGAAACGCAGATTGAGCAATCTGATAAATCAAAGCGTAAAGCTGCAAAGAAAAAGCCGGGATGTTTTTCGGCAGCAATTCTCTTGTTTATAATGTTTGTTGTTTTTGTATGTTTTATGGCTTCGACGGAAGAAACAGAAAAAGAAAACAGCAGTGCCAAAGATGTTTCTGTTTCAGAATCCTCCACCGAAGCACCTATTGAAATATCTGCAACCAAGCTTGTGAAAGCTTACA
>JAZOVN010000005.1:0-1976 GCA_045658725.1 Acutalibacteraceae bacterium | reverse complement strand
GGTCTTATGAACGACGCTATCGGATATGTTGTTCCCGACAACGACTATTCAATGTCACTTCTCGGCGACCACTATCAGGAAATGATTTCACTCGGCAAATATGCAGGCTCATCAATCATGAAGGGCTTCAACAAAATTGCCAACCTTCTTGGCAAATAAATAAAAATCATCCCGACTGTTTCTTTAAGAAACGGTCGGGAATTTTCCTGCATTGAAAGGAAGTTCGCAAATTGAAATCACCGTTTAAAAAAGGAATTTCTCACGGAATTCCTATTGCTCTCGGATATTTTTCTGTCTCTTTCGGTTTCGGTATTATGGCTGTTAAATCAGGCATCGGTGCACTTAATGCAATAATAATCTCACTTACCAATCTTACCTCTGCCGGTCAGGCGGCAGGTGTCGGAATTATTGCTGCCGGCGGAGCTTTTCTTGAAATGGCGGCAACGCAGTTTGTCATTAATCTCCGATATTCTCTCATGGGGCTTTCACTGTCACAAAAACTTGACAAATCATTCAACACTTTTCATCGCATGATTGCCTCTTTCGGAATTACCGATGAAATCTTTGCCGTTGCATCCTCACAAACCGAAAAACTTGTTCCGTCATATATGTACGGCATGATATCCGTTGCTTGCCTCGGATGGGTTGGCGGCACATCCGCAGGAGCACTTGCGGGAACTGCTTTGCCTGCTGAAATCACAGCTGCAATGGGAATCCTTCTTTACGGAATGTTTATTGCAATCATCATCCCTGCTGCCCGCAGCAGCAGAAAAGATCTGATTGTTATCTGTTTTGCAGCGGCATTCAGCATGATATTCAAATTCTTGCTTCCCGATGTTTCTTTCGGTTTTGCAATTATTATCAGTTCGGTTGCAGCAGCCGTAATCGGTGCTCTTCTCTTCCCGATTGAAATTGCAGAAAAGGAGGAGAAACCTGAATGAGTATGATAATTTATATCGCCATTATGGCAGGTGTCACTTATCTTATCAGAATGATACCTTTTACACTTTTCAGAAAAAAGATAAAATCCCGTTTTATTCAAAGCGTTCTTTATTATATTCCTTATGCTGTATTAAGTGCAATGACTTTTCCCTCGATTTTCTATTCAACCGATAACCCTGCAACAGCAGCTGTCGGCACTGTAACAGCAATTATATTGGCATATTTCAGATTACCTTTGACAGTAGTTGCTCTTGCCGCTTGTCTTTCGGCACTTGTCACGGGATTATTGTTTTAAAAAAAGCTCAGCTTCAGATGAAGCCGAGCTTTTCATTTTAAACATCATTCTTTTTAAGCCATTTGATTGTATCTCTGAGCGAATCCGCAAGAGGTCTGGGTGAATATCCGAGTTCTTTTTCTGCCTTCTCATATGTAAAATTACAGTTTTCGCAAATTTTACGGATTGCATACTCATTTACAACGGGAGGCAATTTTGCCGCTGCTGAAATCTTTTCAAATATAGGAATAATAGTATCAATATGTTTCTTTTTGATAGTTATCTTCGGATGCTTCTTACCGCAAACATCGGCAAGCGAACACATGAACTGATTGAGCGTATATGCCTTTCCGCAAAGAATATAACATTCACCGTTTCTGCCTTTTTCTGCAGCCGCAACCATACCCTTTGCAACATCACGCACATCAACAAAATTATATCCGCCGAAATCAAATGTGAGTGAGAAAAAGCCTTTTGAATAGAGATTTATTGCAGTAATCATGCTTGATGTTCTGTTATTATCATAAGGACCGATACATGCACTGGGATGAACAACACAGATTTTAAGATTTTCATCTGCACTTTCAAGTGCATACTTTGTTGCGGCAGCCTTGGTCTTGGCATATGTACCCTCAAGCAAATCGGGATCAAAATCTTTTGTTTCGGTTATAACATCCATACTGTCATCAACACGGATTGCATCAACAGATGAAACATAAATGAGATTCTTTACTCCCGCTTTTTTGCAGGCAGAAACAAC
>JAZOVN010000004.1:0-2456 GCA_045658725.1 Acutalibacteraceae bacterium | reverse complement strand
CAAGCTCAACCTTCATGCTGATTTCTTTATCTCTGGTAACGATTTCGCAAACGCCTTCTTTGAGGTTTCTGGGGCTTACGATTACTCTGACGGGTACACCGAGAAGGTCAGCATCTGAGAACATTGCACCGGGACGGATATTTCTGTCATCGTAGATAACTTCCATTCTGTCATCGAGCATTTTCTGATAGAGATCATCTGAAACGCCTCTGCATTCATCATCGTCGGCTCTCAGACAGCATATCTGAACATGCCAGGGAGCAATTGACATGGGCCAGATGGGACCGTATTCATCATGATGAGCTTCACATACAGAAGCAGCAAGTCTGCCTACACCGATGCCGTAGCAACCCATGATGGGATACTGAAGATTACCTTCGCTGTCAAGATACTGCATGCCCATTGACTTTGTGTATTTTGTGCCGAGCTGGAAGATGTTACCAACCTCAATACCTCTTGAAATGGTGATTGCACGCTTTCCGCATTTGGGGCAGATTCCGCCTTCCTTGATTTTTGCAAGGTCAATATATTCAACTTCACCGATATCTCTGCTGATTTTAAGACCTTTATAGTGATGGTCAAGCTGGTTTGCACCGCAGGAGAGATTGTGGGTGTTTTCAAGGGATTTATCGAAGAGGACAGTGAATTTTTCTCTGTCAAGATTGTAGGGGCCGATAAAGCCTGCAAAAAGACCGCAATCGTCGGTGATAACTGCAGGATGAACAGCTTCGCCAAGATAGTTTGTGAGCTTTGTTTCGTTGATATCAAGGTCACCTCTGACGAAAATAACAACATATTCGTCAGTCATGTTTTTCTGGTAAACAACAGCCTTGCATGATTCTTCAAGAGGAGTTTTAAGGAAATTGCAGATATCTTCAATTGTGTGGATATCGGGAGTGTAAACAAGCTCAAGAGCGTTTGATTCGCCCTCAATTTTGTTTTCGATAATGCTTTCAGCCGCTTCCATATTTGCTCTGTAATCGCATTCTGAACAAACAGCAATTGAGTCTTCGCCAACGGGGGAGAGAAGCATATATTCATGAGAAATGCTGCCGCCCATCATACCTGAGTCGGAAGCAACCGTGATTACTTCGGGAATACCTGCTCTTGCAAAAATTCTTTCGTATGCTTTGTAGCATACATCGTAGTATCTTTCAAGGTCTTCCTGAGATGTGTGGAATGAATATGCATCCTTCATTGTGAATTCGCGTACTCTGATAAGGCCGCCTCTGGGTCTTCCTTCATCACGGAATTTTGTCTGTACCTGATAAATCATAAAGGGATACTTTGTGTAACTGTTAGCATATTCTCTGACAAGCTGAACAGCTGCTTCTTCATGAGTCATACCGAGAACCATGGGAGTGCCGTTTCTGTCGTTCATTCTCATAAGTTCGCTGCCGATGCTTTCATATCTGCCTGATTCAGCCCAGAGCGATGCGGGCATAACAACGGGGAACTGAACTTCCTGACCGTCGATGGCATCCATTTCTTCGCGGATAATGTTTTCAATTTTTCTTGTGATTCTTCTGAGAGGCATGAATGAGGAATAAATGCCGTTTGCAACACCCTTCATGTATCCGCCTCTGAGCATAAGAGCATGGCTGTCGATGACGCAATCAGAAGGTTTTTCTTTAAATCTTTCGCCTGCAAGTTTGTCAATTTTCATGTTTTTACCTCCAATAAAAAAATCCCGGAGCCTTATTGGCTCGGGACAAACAAATTAAAGTCTGCGGTACCACCCGGATTCAGATAAAATATCTGCACTCTTTTTCCGATAACGGCGGAATTCCGGCAAGCCTTACGCTGAGTTTTCGGCTGCGGCTCAAAGACGGGTTCAGCAAAACGAAAATAAGAGCTTTCACCAACCGCTCTCTCTCTGAAATTCCGATAATGCTTACTGGTTCTTATCAAAGCCTTTAAAATATCTATAATATTTTACATTAAAATATGAGCGTTGTCAACAATTTATTTTATTCAATTTATTACGCAGGAAAAATAGTTAAAAAAAATCAAAAAATCATACATCTTTTATGTTTTGTTTAGTGAAAGTGTTGCATAATTGCTTGATTTGTAATTGTTGAATGTGATAGAATACAGACAAGACAAAAAGGTCAGATTCTGTTCATTTTTGAACGATATTAAAGGGGGATTATAATGAGTAACGGAATCAGCGTTGTAACAGGCGGTAAGGGTCATGTTGGTTATGCTTTAGTTAAGGAATTGGCAAACAGAGGAGAACAGATTCGTCTGATTCTTCGTTCTGACAGTCCTGTTTTTGATAAAATCGAATGTCAGAAAATAATGGGCGATATTTGTAATCCCGAAGTGCTTGACAAAGCGTTTGAGGGTGCAGAAACAGTTTATCATGTTGCAGGTGTTGTTGATATCAGCGGCACAAAAGATAAGCAGCTCTGGGAAGTCAATTACGAGGGAACAAAGAAGGTTGTTGAAGCCTG
>JAZOVN010000003.1:0-4727 GCA_045658725.1 Acutalibacteraceae bacterium | reverse complement strand
CGATATTGACCGTTGATGTCAACCATCTTGAAGTCAACCATTTTAATATCGTTTTCTTTGATCATGTTCAGGATATCCTGAATGCTTTTTGCCATCGGAATCACTCCTTACAAAATTTTCATTTTAAATAATATCATTTTTTGTTTTTTTCGTCAATAGCTGTATTAACTAAAGTATTGACTTTTCCGAAAAACTGAACCATAATAAAAAATAATAAGAGAAAGAGAATATGGGGTGGTAAAACTCCCGTAAATCTTACTCAATGAAGAGAAAATATTAAACATGAGGTGAAATTATGTTACAGACATTTTTAGGCGAAATACTCAAGCTTGCTCCGAGGCAGATATGGGGAGTTGAACAGCAGCTTTATTATCTCGGAGAAATTTTTACATCATTTTCTCTGAAAAAGATTATCGCTTCATTTCTTGCGGTAATTGAACTTTTTGGGCTTACGGTTTTTGATCTTCCCACTACTCCGAGGGGAAAAACTCTTGATCTGAGCGGCTACAGCGTTGCTTTTGAGGATGATTTTGAAGGCACAGAACTTAACACCGATGTGTGGGAATACAGAGGAAGCGGAGCAAGAAGAGGCGGCTTTAATGCCGAAAGTCAGGTCAGGGTTGAAAACGGCAACATGATTCTGACAGGTGATTATCAGACTGACGGCACCTATGGCGAAGGCTGGTATACAGGTATGGTGAAGCTTAAAGAACGCTATTGCAGGGGATATTTTGAAATCCGCTGTATAGTCAATGAAGGCTCGGGCTTCTGGTCTGCATTCTGGCTTCAGGCGGATTCGCCTTATACGGCTTCAGTTTCAAAAGGCGGCGTAGGCGGTGCGGAAATTGATATTTTTGAATCAATGAGCTATGATAATTTCATCGGCAAAAATTCTGTTTGCCAGACTATCCACTGTGCAGGTGTTGACGGTGAGGAAGAAGGCTTCCAGTCTGAAAGACTCGGTGACTTCTACGGTAATGATATTTATAATGAATATAATACATACGGTCTTGAATGGACAGAGAATGAATATATTTTCTACATCAACGGAGTTGAAACCCGCCGCACTTCATTCGGAAACGGTGTTTCGGAAGTGCCCGAGGATGTTATTGTTTCTCTTGAAATTCCCGATGAAGCAGAGCTTGCTGAGCTTGACAAGGATACCTACAAAACCGAATTTATAGTTGACTATGTAAGAATTTATCAGAAATAATTGATAATTTTTCTGAAAAACTTCAACAAACTTTTTAGGCTGAAAAATTAAGCAAACGCCGTGATTTGTTTGAATTCGACAAATCGCGGCGTTGTTATATGTGAAAAATAACCAAAATAATTTCTGGCGTTTGATTTTATATGTTAAGGCTGAATAATTTTGAAAACTCGATTGTTTGTTAAATTTGCACAAATACGGTTACTTAAATTTGTGCAAAATAACTTGACTTTTTCGCAGAATGGTGTATAATAAAGCCACAACGAAAAGAAAGGAATGAATGTTATGAATCTTGAAAACGCAACTTACATAGCTGAAAAGAAGCTCATCGAGGAAATCGGCAAGGAGAAGAAGTTTCTTACATTCAAAAAGCTTTGCAAAATCATTGAGTTGAACGCTCTTCTCACCAGCCACAACTAATGGCTGCAGAGGGCTGATTCCTCAACCCCCGAGCATATCATCCCCTTACGGGTGATTTAATATATCTGATGCAGGAGCCAAGCCTGCTCAGAACTTCAGCGAATTCACAGACCGGAAAAGGTTAATCCTTCTTCGGTCTGTTTTTTTGTTTTTTGAATATATATCAATACAAGGGGGATTGAATATGAATTGCTGCATTACTGAGTTAAGATGCAAAGAAGTGATCAATAAATCCAACGGATGCCGTCTGGGACTTGTGAGCGATGTTGAGGTGGATTCATGCTGCGGAAGAATAGTTGCTCTTATTATTTACGGCAGACCGAAATACTGGGGAATCTGCGGAAAGAGAGAAAGGATACGGATTTGCTGGGAAGATATCGAGGTTATCGGAAGTGATACGATTCTCGTCTGCAAGGCTCATTGTGAAAATAACGGAAGACAAAGAAACAGATAAAAAACTCCCCGAAACGCAGTGTTTCGGGGAGTAACTTTATGTTTGGATTAATATTTGAAGTTCTTGTAGAAGACATGAGTTGAACCTGTTGCATTACCGCCGCCTGCTGCATCGATAACAACGCTGATATCAAATTCAACTGTAAGGCTTACAAGGTGACCTGTTGCTGCATCAATAACAGCTACAACCTTTGCGTTTGAGTAGCTTTCTTCGATAACTGCACTGCTGAGAACTTCACCGATTGCAGAGAAGATAACGGGAGCAGTCTTGTGGTCAAAGTAGCTCTTATCTGCATCGCCTACGCACATACCGCACTTGTCGATGGGAGCCTTTGTCCAGCTTTCTGATTTTGAAGCCTTGCTGGTACCGTTCTTAACGCCAAGAGTGATTGTGTACTTGCCGTCTTTTTCGGTGCACTTTGCACTTGTTAAATCAGCTGCTGTAAGTGTGCTCTTGCGGAGGTACTGATGAGGAAGATCTTCTGCCCAGTCGCCCTTTGTAACATCTTCTGTGTATTTGTTTTCAGCACCGATACCCATGAAGCTGTAGATAAGGTCGCCGAATGTCTTGAGAAGGAAACCTGCGTTGAGAGTTTCATTGTCTGTGTAACGCTCTTTGTTGAAACCAACCTTTGCTGCAACAGCATCGTTGATTGTCTTGTTGTAGAGAGCAAGGATTTCTTCTGTTGTTTCGGGTGCCTTCTCGATTGCAGGAAGAGTGGTTTCTGCAACTGTTGTTTCTTCTGAAGCTGCGGTTTCGCCTTCAGCGAGGCTTACAGCTTCTGTAACTGCAGCGTCAGATGCAGCTTCTGTTTCTGCTTCTGTAACAACTGCATCAGCTTCTGTTACGATTGCTTCTGTTTCGGGTGCTGCTGTTGTTTCTACAGGTGTTTCGTTGCCGCCGCATGCTGCGAGACCGAGAACAAGAGCACCTGCGAGGATGAGTGCGAGGATTCTTTTCATGATGGTTACTCCTTTTGATTTTATTTTATGCCTTCAGGCAATAAATCCTAAATTAAACCGATTCAACGAATCTGATGAATGCTTCTTTTCCGTTTTCGTCACGCTTGAAAACGCCTGCGTGCTCAAGAACGGTTGCAAACACCTTTCCGACTTCTGTGTGGAGAATATCGGTGATGCTGTCAGCGTTAACATTATCATAGTTTCCGATGAATCCGTCAACCCAGTCTGCGTGAAGAGCGGTTGCTTCGTCTGCATGAAGGTCTTTGCCTTCAATAATCGCATCCGCAAGCACTTCAAGTTCCTTTTTGAGTCGTGCGGGAAGAACGGCAAGACCCATTACTTCAATAAGACCGATGTTTTCTTTCTTGATGTGATGAAGCTCTGCATGGGGATGATAAACACCGAGCGGATGTTCATCGGTTGTTATGTTATTGCGAAGAACGAGGTCAAGCTCATATTTGCTGCCTCTGCGTCTTGCAATGGGAGTTATTGTGTTGTGGGGAGTGCCGTTTGTTTCGGCAAAGATAAATGCAGCTTCATCTGTGTAGCCACGCCATGCGGTAAGAATTTTATCCGCAAGCTCAACAAGGCTTTCACGGCTGTCAGACTGAAGTCTGATTGTTGACATCGGCCATTTAACTATGCCAGCATCAACATTTTCAAAACCTTTGAAGCTGAGCTTTGTTTCAATCGGTGCTCTTTCCATTGCAAATTCAAATCTTCCGCCCTGGAAATGCTCATGGCTGAGAATTGAACCGCCGACTATCGGCAAATCTGCGTTTGAACCTACAAAATAATGGGGGAAGAGCGATTCAAACTCAAGCAGTTTTGCGAATGCGGATTTATCAATTTTCATCGGAGTGTGTTCGCCGTTGAAAACGATGCAATGCTCATTATAGTATACATAAGGTGAATACTGCAGACACCAGCCCGAATTGTTGATTGTTATCGGGATGATTCTGTGATTCTGTCTTGCAGGGAAATCAACTCTGCCCGAATATCCTTCGCATTCTTTGCAGAGCTGACATTTCGGATAACCCGACTGCGGTGCGTTCTTTGCAGCGGCAATAGCCTTGGGGTCTTTTTCAGGTTTTGAAAGATTGACTGTTATATCCATTGTGCCGTAATCGCCTGTGTACTGCCACTTGAGGTCTTTTGCGATTCTGTCACGGCGGATATAGTTGGTGTCACAGCTTAATGTGTAATAATAATCTGTTGCTTCTTCGGGCGATTTTTTGTAAAGCTCATTGAACTCGCCGATAATCTGAGAAGGGCGGGGAGTGAGCACACCCATGAGAGCAGTGTCGAAAAGGTCTCTGTATGTAATCGAATCTTCGATTATTCCATTTTCTGCGGCGTAATCACAGAGCCTGTCGAGAATTTCGTTGAGTTCTCCGTCTGCGGCATTGCAGGAATCGTCGAATGCATTTCTTTTGAGAAGATACATAACGGAATTGGTGCAATAAACTCTGTCTGCTTCTTCGATAAGATTCTTTTTGACTGCGTAATTAATGAGGGCTTTGATGTATGAATCTGTCATGCTTATCCTCTGCTTTCAAGTCATTAATAATGACATTATACACATTTATTGCAGAGTGTGCAAGTGGATATTAAATATTTGTTGAATTTATATAGTATTTTTCGTCGGATTATGTTATTATCAGAATGTAATATTTTGTAA
>JAZOVN010000002.1:0-3340 GCA_045658725.1 Acutalibacteraceae bacterium | reverse complement strand
AAAGAACGCTCAGGATATATCAATCAGCGAACCGATTGATACCGACAGCGAAGGAAATCCGCTTACACTCATGGATATAATCAGCGTTGATGATACAATAGCGGATGATATTGACGAAAAAATCACAGTACAGAAATTATACAGGTTTGTTGAAGAAATTAAAAATGAAAGAGAAAAAACAATAATTATTATGAGATACGGGCTTTATTGCACAGAGCCTTTGACCCAAAAACAAATTGCACAAAAATTAAAAATATCTCGTTCATATGTAAGCAGGATTGAGAAGAAGGTGTTGCTCGACCTTAAAGAAAAATTTTCAAAAAAATATGAGCTGCCCGAAAGCAGCTCATAATCAAAGCTATCTTATTTAATGAAAAGAACAACAAGTGTTGAAACAAGAGCGAGAACGAAGAAAACAACTGCAAAAACTTTTGTAATCTTTACAAGCTTCTGCTCAACTGTTTTGCTCTTGCCTTTGCCGAGAAATGTTTCTGCACCGCCTGCAATTGCGCCTGAAAGACCTGCCTGACGACCTTCCTGAAGAAGAACGAGAGCAACAAGAGCAAGTGATGTAACAATAAGGACAATGCCTAAAACGATTTCATACCACTGCATAGGTAATTTACCTCCAAGAATTATTTGTACCCGATGATTTTACCACATATAAATGAGAAATGCAAGATGTTTTTTAAATTTATTTAACAAAAATTACATCGAATTTATCAGTATTGCCTGCAAATGATATCTTTGCAGAGAAAAAATGCGTTTGCTTCTCTGATTATATAACCGTTCAGCGTAGGGATGCCTGACTCTGAACGGTTATGAATTTAAGGATTGAATGTTATTTGTTCAGCCTCGTCTTCTGTGCTCAGGAGTGCTCCTGCAGCAGGAAGATTTTTTGCTTTATATCTGTGAGGCTTTGTGAATTCGCCTTCAACATACTCTCTGACATTCATTAATCGGTGACCTTTTTTGAGTGTCATAACGCCGACGCCGATTGTATCCTTTGTTGTTTTCGGAAGAATAACCGCTGTGTTGAAAAGCAGGTGTCTTCCTGAACTTGAAATAACAACAAGCTCTTTATCTTTTTCGATGTGCATTAATGCGGCAAGGGGCGATTTATCGGAATATGCTTTGATAAGCTTTTTTCGTTTGGTAACAGTCTGATATGCTTTCATATCAATTTTGGCAACTTTACCGTTTTCAAAGAAGAACAGCATATAACCGCTGTATTCATCAGTAACAGCCATATAAACAGGTGCTTCGCCTTCTTCCATCTCAAGCTTTGCGGGAATATAATCGCCGAGAACGCTTGCTTTGGAATCTTCAAATGATGATACGGATGTTTTATACACCTGACATTTGTTTGTGAAGAACAGAAGCTCTTTTGCGTTGGTTGTTTCAACAGTAAAGGTAATCTCATCGCCTTCTTTAAGCTTGTTTGCACCGCTCATTCTCAGTGAAAGAGGTGTGATTTTTTTGAAATAACCCTCACGCGTAAAGAAAAGATGAACGGGATAATCGGGAATTTCTTCTTCGGTTGAAATTTCTTCGATTTCATCTGCATAAATAACAGCGGTTTTTCTGGGTTTAGCGTATTTTTTGATTATCTCCTTCAGCTCGAAAGTGATAATCTGTTTGATTCTTTTGGGATTTGAAAGTATATCTTCAAGGTCATTGATTGCAGTTTCGAGTTTTTCAATATCCTGAAGTCGCTTGATGATGTATTCTTTGTTAAGGTGACGAAGCTTGATTTCAGCCACATATTCGGCCTGAATTTTATCAATCTTGAAACCTATCATAAGATTGGGAACAACATCGCTTTCTTCTTCGGTGTTACGGATAATTTTAATTGCTTTATCAATGTCAAGAAGAATTTTTTCAAGACCTCTGAGAAGATGAAGTCTGTCTTTTGCTCTTTTAAGGTCAAAAGCAGTTCTTCTCCTGACGCAATCCGTTCTGAAATCAATCCATTCATTAAGAAGCTCTTTAACACCAAGAACCCTCGGACTGCCTTTGATAAGAACATTGAAATTACATGAAAATGTATCCTGCAACGGTGTTGAAGCATAAAGCTTCTCCATGAGTTTATCGGGATCAGTTCCTTTTTTGATATCGATTGTTATTTTGAGACCGCCGAGATCGGTTTCGTCACGGATGTCACTGATTTCTTTGATTGATCCTGCCTTGATTTTTTCAATTACCTTGTCGATAATCGCTTCGGAAGTGGTTGTAGGAGGGATTTCAGTTACATCAATACAGCTGTTGGCTTTGTCATAGGTGTACTTTGCTCTGACTTTGAATCCTCCCCTGCCCGTTCTGTAAATCTCTTCCATAGCACTTCGGTTATAAACAATAGAACCGCCGCCTGAAAAATCGGGAGCAAGAAGAGTATCTGCAACATCTGCTCTGGGATTCTTGATTAATTCAATTGTTGTTTTACAAACTTCTTCAAGATTGAATGAACAGATTGAGCTTGCCATACCTGCGGCAATACCCGTGTTTGCGTTAACAAGAACGCTCGGAAAATTAACGGGAAGAAGAACGGGTTCTTTCATTGTGTTATCGTAATTGTCTACCATATCAACGGTATCTTTATCGATATCCACAAAGAATTCCGTACAGATTTTTTCGAGTTTTGCTTCTGTGTATCTTGATGCAGCCCACATCATATCACGGGAAAAAGCTTTACCGAAGTTACCTTTTGAGTCAACATATGGATGAAGTAAAGCCTCATATCCCTTTGAAAGTCTGACCATCGCATCATAAATTGCAGCGTCACCGTGAGGATTAAGCTGCATTACCTGACCGACTATTTTTGCTGATTTTGCTCTTCCACCGCTGAGAAGACCCATTTTATACATAATGTAAAGAATCTTTCTGTGCGAAGGCTTGAATCCGTCTATTTCAGGAATTGCACGGCTCATAATAACACTCATGGCATAAGGCATAAAGTTGAGCTTGAGTGCATCGGTAATCGGCTGATTAACAACCTCACCCGCTCCGAAAATATGAGTTTTATCGTCAAGCTGTCTGAGAGAATCTTTTATATCTTTTTTTGATTTTTTTGCCATATTTACTCTCCGTATATTCAGAATTTAAGAAACATCGGTTAAATCAAGATAAAGATGACCGTTTTCGGCAATATAATCTTTTCTGCCTGCAAGATTATCGCCGAGAAGAAGATCAAACATATCGCTCGTTTCCTTTGCAACAGACGGCTCGATTTTGATAAGTCTTCTTGTTGTGGGATTCATTGTTGTGAGCGACATCATGTCGGGTTCATTTTCACCAAGACCTTTTGTACGCTGAATATTATATTTTTTATTGCCGATTTCGG
>JAZOVN010000001.1:0-2683 GCA_045658725.1 Acutalibacteraceae bacterium | reverse complement strand
CCTGAATTTCGGTGAGTGCCGAGCATCTGTGCATATATGCCTTTGTGATTGAACTGCCCTTGAATGCATTTTCTTCAATCGGTGTGCCGATTTTTGCTTGTGAAATCAACTTGCCCATGCAGTTGACAACCTTGTAATTTTTATTCTGAGCATCTTTGATGATAAGGCTCTTATGCATGGAAGCATTGACTGCCGCCGCTTTTTCGGTTTTTACCTCAACAACGGGATTTGTGAATGAAACGGTAACGGATTTGTTGCCGAGGGTTGAGCAGGCGGTGCTGTAGTTTGATTCGGGATTTTTTGCGGTGAGCTTTCCGTCAAGAAGAACATCTTTCCACTCTTTCCAGAAGGAAATATAGAATTTCAGCATTTCGTAATGCTCCTTCGGGAGCTTATCAACACGCATCGAAACCTGCGGCACGCCGAAAATAATGCTTGCAAACTGCAGGGCGGCATTTTCGGGCGTATCATCGTAATTCCACATAATCATGTCCGAATGCACGGCCGTTTTGCCCGATGTGAGTCGGAGATTGATAATGCCTATGCGGTTTCTCAGCGCATCGCAGGGGCAGTCGCCCACACGGAGCATATTGCCGTATTTGCGGATTGAAGGGCCGACATATGACTGACGGAATTCAATCATGATTTCGGGATTTATTGCGATGAGAGAGGATTTTATTTCGGTCATAAGAGCGTGAGTTGCGTCTTCAAGCGAGGGATAATCACGCTTTTCGTCAGGCTCAAGAGATTTGCCTTTGAGGATGAATGAATCGATAAAATCAAGCTTCAGACCGTCAAGATTCCAATCCTCAACCGCTTTTTTATAAATCGAAACAAGATATTCACGAACCTTTTTGTATCTCGGGTCAAGACCGAAGAAAGTTTCGTCATCACCCGAGCCTTCAAGGAACATTCCTTCAAATTCCTTGAATTTTTCGGCGTGAATTCCCATAAACGGAACGGAATACCAGAGAATGACCTTCATACCGATATCGTGGATTTTTTTAATGAGCTGAGCCATATCGCCCATCTTTTTGGGTGCAACCTGCCAGTCACCGCAATAGGCATAGCCTCTGTTGTTATCGTCGGTCTGCCAGCCGTCATCAATAATAACCGTTTCAAGACCGATTTCCTTTGAAGCCTTGCATTCCTTGATGATTTCATCCTTGTCGAGCATCTGATGGAAGCTGTACCAGAGCGAATCCATCGGCATTTTTGCACTTTCGGGCACGGGAGCAGCCTTGTAGCCGCAATCGTTTTCCCACCAATCAGAAGTGTCATAAATGCTGTCATAAAACGGAATTTCACGTATATCAAATCTGACCGTTGCGGTGTAAAGGGCGGTGGGAGATGTGGGTTTTGTAAAGAATTCGATTTCGCAATCAAGGGTTGCGTTTTCTTCGCAGATACCCGTTCTTATGCTTATGGGCGTGTCAACATCGGAAACGGCAATGCAGAGCTTGTTGTTGCCTTCGTTTGAAATGATTGACTGCATGGGCATCCACGATGCAAGGCGTGACTGAAGAGTCAGCTTGCCCCAGTCAACGGCAAGGGTATGAATGTTGAGCAGGGAAGGATTCCATGTTGAACTGCAATCCGCCGCACTGAAATTCCATTTGAGAAAGAAGGGCTCGGGAATTTCGGGTGAGGGCAGAGTCATATCAACGGTGAGATAAAGAATATCGCCGATTTTGTTTTCGTCAAGTCTGAATGAGGCGTTTTTGTTGCCGCCTGAAATTGTGAATTTCATAACAAAAGTCCTTTCGTTTAAGGATGAATTGGTTATGCTTTTATCAGCATTTGGTTTTTGCTGTTTCGGCTCCCTCTTGAGGGAGCTGTCACAGAGTGACTGAGGGAGTTTAAGCGTTTTTGCGGAGCAATTATATTTTTCGGAGCGAAGCGACCCTTAACTTTTCACTTTTCATTTTTCACTCCTCACTTGTTAATCAAAGTATACTATTTTTAATCTGTTAAATCAATACTGTTTACCTTTACTTTCGGGATTGTTTGATGTATAATTCGGGTATATTCAGTATTACGGAGGCAGACTATGGCATTTTTTAAGGCAAAAGAGCATCTCGAAAAATACGGAATGGGTGACAGAGTTATGGAATTTGATGTTTCGTCTGCAACCGTAGGCGAGGCGGCAAAGGCTGTCGGAAGCAGCGAGGGTGAAATTGCAAAAACGCTTTCGTTTATCGTTGACGAAAAACCGATACTCATTGTTGTTGCAGGCGACTGCAAGATAGATAACGCAAAATACAAGGCATATTTTCATGCCAAAGCAAAAATGATTCCCTTTGAAGATGTTGAACCCCTTATCGGTCACGCTGTCGGCGGAGTCTGCCCGTTCGGAATAAATGACGGAGTTGAGGTTTATCTTGACGAATCGCTCAGAAGATTTGAGATTGTTTATCCTGCCTGCGGAAGCTCAAACAGTGCGGTGAAGCTCAACATTGAAGAACTCGAAAAAACATCGGAATTCAGATGCTGGATTGATGTTTGCAAAATTAATATATAACGCTGAAACTTAATCAAAAAACAAAGACGGCTGAAAAAATTCAGTCGTCTTTTTCTGCGTCTTCTTTAAGGTTTTCAAGGGCAACTCTGACCGCTTCAACAACAAAGGCAGTGAAAGTGCACTGTTTTCCCTCTATAGCCTGCTCAACCTCATCGATGATGT